>DASTQX010000519.1:0-13126 GCA_035761505.1 Pyrinomonadaceae bacterium | reverse complement strand
GAAGGAGCCGACTTTGCGGTGGAGTTGGATGAAGACCTCTTGGGAGAGGTCTTCGGCCTCGGCGGTGTTGGCCGTCATCCGCAGGCAGAGCGAATAGACGCGGCGGCTGTGGCGCGCGTACAACTCCTCGAAGGCCAACATCTCGCCCGCCGCCGCCCGCTGCGTCAGCTCGTAGTCCGAAGCTTTCCCTCTCTCGGTCTCGGTTGCCGTCACGTATCCGAACGTCCGGGCAAGCAGAAGGTCACCAATCATCGCCTTGCACCTCTCCACCCTGACCGCCGACTCCGCGCGTCGCGCCTCAACCTGTTAGAGCGTTCGACCCCGGCGGCTGACGCCGTGGACGAGCGCTTAACTCGTGGCGTATCACCGGGTTCTCACGCGGTTGTGATGCGGCGCTCGCGGCGCGTCGTTGCCCTCCCCGCCCAAAATTTACCACTACTTGGCGCGTCCGGCACGCTTCGCGCCGCCTTCGAGGCTCTGGTTGATAAGACTGACCCAAAGGATACGGTCATCCGCCCGCGCTGACAAGCCCGAAGTGCGCCGTCGAAGGCCATCCGAAGGTCTTTGCGCGGCGCGCTCGGAGTTTTCCGACGTGAGATTTGCGAGAGCGCGACGCTTTCAGGTTGTGGGAGCGAGGAGCGCATCGAGCCGCCGCCAGCCTTCGCCCTCGACGGCGACTTTGAGCCAGAAGGTGTAGCGCGCGGGTTCCGTTCGCAGGTCGCGGCGCAGTTCGCTCATCGAGACCCAGCGCCACGCCTCGACCTCCGTGGGGTCGGGCGCGGGCTCGCCCGCGAACTCGCCGACGAAGACTTGATCGTACTCGTGCTCGACGAGCCCGCCGCCAAGCTCCGCGCGATAGGTGAAGTGGAACGCCTCGCGCAGCTCGCACTCGAAGCCCATCTCCTCGCGCAGACGCCGCCGCGCCGCCGCCTCGGTTCCCTCGCCCGGTCGCGGGTGGCCGCAGGCCGTGTTCGACCACAGCCCGCCGGAGTGATACTTCGAGCGCGCGCGGCGCTGAAGCAGGAGCCGCCCTTCGGAATCGAAGACGAAGACCGAGAAGGCGCGATGGAGCGCGCCCGACTCGTGCGCGCGCAGCTTCTCGACCGCGCCCAGCTCGCGGTTCCGCTCGTCAACTAAGATGACCTGCTCCGTCTTTCGCTTCTCTCCCGTTTGCTCCGAGGCTGACATGAAAATCATTGTCGGTCGAAAAAGGTTGACGGGCAAGGAGGCCGCGCGTTCGCGCCGAGCGTCGCCCGTCTTCTCGTTTTCACTTTCGCGCGCCGTCGTGTTTGACGAAGGCTCGGCTGACTCGGCTCAGGCCCAGTAGGTGCGGTCGAGCGAGCGGTAGCCGACCGCCTCGGCGACGTGCGCGGGCCGGATGTCTTCCGCGCCTTCGAGGTCTGCGACGGTGCGGCTCACTTTGAGGATGCGGTCGTAGGCGCGCGCCGAGAGGCCGAGGCGAGTCATCGCGCTCTCCAACATCCGCTCGCACTCTTGGTCTATCACGCAGAAGCGGCGGATGAGGCGCGGCGTCATCTGCGCGTTAGCGAAGACCGAAGCGTCGCCGAAGCGTCGGCGCTGGCGCTCGCGCGCGGCCAGCACGCGCTCGCGGATGGCGGCTGAGCTTTCCGCCTCCGAGCCCTCTGTGCGTAGCTCTTTGAAGCGGACGGCGGGCACGTCAATGTGGATGTCTATGCGGTCGAGGAGCGGCGCGGAGATGCGCCCCACGTAACGCTGAATCTGCGGCGGCGTGCAGGAGCACTCGCGCGTCGGGTCGTTGAAATATCCGCACGGGCAAGGATTCATCGCCGCCGCGAGCATGAAAGAGGCCGGGAAGGTCAGGGACATCGCGGCGCGGCTGATGGTCACTTTGCGGTCTTCGAGCGGCTGGCGGAGGACTTCGAGGACGCTGCGGTCGAACTCCGGCAATTCGTCGAGAAAGAGGACGCCGTGGTGCGAGAGAGAGACTTCGCCGGGGCGCGGGACGGCCCCGCCGCCGATGAGCCCGGCATCGCTGATGGTGTGGTGCGGCGAGCGGAAGGGGCGCTCCGAGACGAGCCCCGCGCGGCCCGTCAGCCCCGCCACCGAATGAATCTTCGTCAGCTCCAAAGCGGCCTCGAATTCGAGCGGCGGCAGAATCGTCGGCAGACGCTTCGCCAGCATCGTCTTGCCGGAGCCGGGCGGGCCGATGAGCAGGATGTTGTGCGAGCCCGCGCTCGCCACTTCGAGCGCGCGCTTGGCCGCGAGTTGTCCGCGCACCTCTCGGAAGTCAACGTCATAACGGCCTTCGGGCGCGAGCAGGTCGGAAGGGTCAACGCGCACGGGCGAGGGGCGCGCCTCGCCGCCCGTGCGCCGCAGAGCCTCGATGAGTTCGACCGCGCCGCGCAGAGTCGCGACCGCATACACGTCCACGCCTTCGACGACCGCCGCCTCCTTCGCGTTCTCTTCGGGCAGAAGGAGGCTCGAAAGCCCCGCGTCGCGCGCGCGGATGGCGACGGGCAGCGCGCCGCGCACGGGGCGGACGCGCCCGTCGAGCGAAAGCTCTCCGAGGGCGAGCACGCCTTCCAAGCCTTCGGCCTCGCCGAGGTCGCCGTTCGCGCCGAGGATGCCGAGCGCGATGGGCAGGTCGAAGCTCGCGCCCTCTTTACGCACGTCCGCCGGAGCGAGGTTGATGGTCGTCTTGTGGAAGGGGAAGAAGAAAGCACTGTTGTTGATGGCCGCGCGGATGCGCTCGCGCGACTCTCGGACGGCGAGGTCGGGCAACCCGACGATGGTCACGGACGAGGGCGAGTCGGCCTCGCCGCGCGCGGGCGTCAGGTCAACTTCGACTTCGACGAGGTCGGCGTCAATGCCATAGACGGCAGCCGACTGAGTTCGGAAGAGCATGGCGCGTGGGACTCTCTTTAAAGAGACGACGAGCGTCGGCGTCCGGCGCGCGCAAGCGTCTCTCTGAGGACGCGCACGCGCGACGAACGTGAGCCCACGGCAGGCGGACGAGAAGGCCCGCAGGCGTTTACTGAAGAGGGTGACGGAAACTTCCGGAGGGTGTTGAAAAAATCGGGGCGGGCGCTCTCAGGACTTTTCGGCCTGAGGACGCGCCCGCCCGTTTTTGTCTGCCGCATCCGACCGAACGACGAAGAGCGGAAGCGGTGATTTAACTCTTAACGGCGGCGCTTGGGCGCGGGCGCGGCGGGCTTGCCGTTGGACGGAACCCTCACCTGCTGTCCGCGCGTGAGCGAGGTGCCGGCGGTCATGCCGTTGAGCTTCGCCACGTCTTCGACCGAAGCCCCGACGCGGGCCGCGAGTTGCGCGATGGTCTCGCCGCCGTTCGCGGCGACCATCCGCAGGCTGCTGCCGATGGTCGTGCTGCTCCCGCGACCGCGCTCGAAGACCTTCGCCGTCGCGACCACGTTCCTGCCCGTGGGGACGACGATCTTGCCGCCGTTGCTCAGGTCAATGCCGCCGTTCCACTGCTGAAGCTGCGTGACGCTCGTGCCCGTGCGCGCGGCGACCGTCTGGAGGTCTTCGCCCGCCGCGACCGGGATGACGCGCGCCAACTGGTTGCGGCGGTCAACCGGGATGCGCTTGAGCAGGGCAACTAACTGCGCGCCGCGCTTCGGCGGGACGCGGACGTTGTAGGACTCGCCCGGCGGCGTTACGTCGCGGCGCAGTTCGGGGTTGATGCTGCGGAGGTAGTCCACGCTCGAATCCGAAAGGCTCGCGAGCAGATGCAGGCTCGTCGAGGACGGCACGTTGACGATGTCGTAAGCCAGCGGCGACATCTTCTGCACGTTGCGGAAGCCGTACTTGTCGGGGCTCTTCGCGATCAGGATGGTCGCGAGGATGTTCGGGACGTAGTTGCGCGTCTCCTGCGCGATGTACGGGTAGATCGTCCAGAAGTCCGAAGACCCGGCGCGGCGGATGGCGCGGTCAATGTTGCCCTCGCCCGTGTTGTACGCGCCCATCGCCAATTCCCAGTTGCCGCCGTAGCGGTTGGCGAGCCACTTCAAGTACTTGGCCGAGGCGCGCGTCGCCTTCTCGAAGCTGTTGCGCTCGTCCACGTAGGCCGTCTGGCGGAGGCCGAAGCGCGCGCCCGTCGAAGGGATGAACTGCCAGAGGCCGGAGGCCGCCGCCCACGAACGAGCGGTCGGACGCCAGGAGCTTTCGACCTGACCGAGCCACGCGATGTCCTCAGGCACGCCCTCTTCACGGAAAATCTTGCGCGCCATCGTCATGTACTGACCGGAGCGGCGCATGCCCGTCTCCATCGTCGCGCGACCACGGCCCTGATAGTAGTTGATGTACTGCTGGACGAGCGGGTGCGGGCGGAACTTGAAGTCGAGCGTGGTCTTGATCTCGTCGTCGAGCTTGGCGACCTCTTCGTCGGAGACTTTCGACTCTTCGGGGGTCAGGACGATTTTGCTCAACTCGTCCAGAGGCGACGGCTCGAACTTCTGGTCGCTGAAGCCGACCTGTGGCGGGAGCGCGGGCGCTGAGCCCTGCTGCGCGACCTCGACGAACTGCGCGCCGTGGGGCTGCGCCGAGGGGATGCCCTGCGTCGGGACTTCGACGCGATAGACGCGCTCGACCAGTTCCAGATAGAACTTGTTAAGGCGCGGGTTCGAGCGCACGTCCATGCCGGATTCGAGCACGGTGTCCACGGCCTCGTCGAACTTCTGGCGGGCCGCCTCGCGCTTGTTGTCGCGGAGGTTCAGCTCGCCGAGACGGAACTGCTCTTCGGCGCGGGCAATGATTTGCTGGACGCGCGGGTCTTCGCGCTCGATCTCGCTCGGCGTGTTGCGGAGGTATGATTGCGTGGGGACTTGGGCTTGGAGCGTGAGCGAAGGAGTAATAAACGCGGCGACCAGCGCGGCGTTAGCGATTAAGCGGGGGAGGCTCGTGTTCTTCAATCGTTGATCTCCTTTGCGAGCTAAAGCGAATCCACGATGGCGGCCCACGGGGCAGGGTCGCACGAGCGGCATCCACTAATAATGATGACGGGGAAGATTTATCCCGCGTTCCGAGATGACCCTGCGCGAAAGGCTTCCCCGAAGGGAAGACGAGGGCCGCTAAACCTCCCGGAGGTTATCACACGATTTTGCCGGGTGTCAAACCTATCTACTTGCAAATAAAAGGCGGAAGCGACGTGATTTTCCGGTCTTTCAGGTTCGTCTGGGGGACTTTTAAGATGCCCGGCGGGTGCGGCGGGTTGTGCCGCGCGGGGGGAATTTGCGTGAAATTTCCGCCCCCGAAAACGCCGGGAGGCGGGCCGCAACCCGCCTCTCGAATCCGCCGAAAAAGGGCCGAAAAGGCCCGCGCGGTCGGTTTTCGTCAGACCCTCGGCGCGGCGGCCTGCGGCAAACGGGGCGGGCGCGTGACGGGCGCGGCGGGCGCGGGAATCGCCTCCTTGAGCGCCTCGCGGAACACGTCGCGGACGTTCTCGACATAGACGAACTGCATGGTGCCGAAAACCTCCTTCGGCACCTCCTCCATGTCGCGGCGGTTGAGTTGCGGCAGGATGACCTTCGTGACGCGCGCCCGCCGCGCCGCCAAGACCTTCTCCTTGACGCCGCCGACGGGCAGGACGTTCCCGCGCAGGGTGATTTCGCCCGTCATCGCCACGTCCTTGCGGATCGGGCGCTGCGCGAGCGACGAGACCATCGCCGTCGCCAGAGTGATGCCCGCCGAGGGGCCGTCCTTCGGGATCGCTCCTTCCGGGATGTGGATGTGGAGGTCGTACTTCTCGAAGTCCTCTTCGGGGATGCCGAGTTCCTTCGCCCGCGACTTGGCGTAGGAGAAGGCGGCCTGCGCGGACTCCCTCATCACGTCGCCGAGCTGGCCCGTGAGGACGAGCGCGCCCTTGCCCTTCATGCGCAACGCCTCGATGAAGAGCACGTCGCCGCCCACCGGCGTCCACGCGAGCCCCGTCGCCACGCCGATCTGGTCTTTCTTGAGCATCTCTTCGGGGAAGATTTTCGGCGCGCCGAGGAAGTCGTGGACGTTGCGCGGCGTGACGCGCACGACCTCGGTCTTGCCTTCGGCGATGCGGCGCGCGACCTTACGGCAGATGGTTCCGATTTCGCGCTCCAACTGCCGGAGGCCCGCCTCCTGCGTGTACTGAAGGACGAGCGCGCGCAGGGCGTTCTTCGAGATTTGCAGATTCCGGGCGGCGATGCCGTTCTCGTCAATCTGCTTCGGGACGAGGTGGCGGCGCGCGATTTCCAGCTTCTCCTCTTCGGTGTAACCGGCGAGGCGGATGACCTCCATGCGGTCGCGGAGCGCGGGCTGGATGGTGTCGAGCACGTTGGCCGTCGTCATGAACATCACGTTCGAGAGGTCGAAGGTGACGCCGAGATAGTTGTCGCGGAAAGAGTTGTTCTGCTCCGGGTCTAAGACTTCGAGCAGGGCCGAAGACGGGTCGCCGCGAAAATCCGCGCCCACTTTGTCTATCTCGTCGAGCATGATGAGCGGGTTGTTCGTCCCGGCCTGCTGCAAGGCTTGAATGACGCGGCCCGGCATCGCGCCGACGTAGGTGCGGCGGTGGCCGCGAATCTCGGCCTCGTCGTGGAGCCCGCCCAGAGAGAGACGCACGAAGCGGCGGTCGAGGGCGCGCGCGATGGAGCGGCCCAGAGAAGTCTTGCCGACGCCCGGCGGGCCGACGAGGCAGAGGATAGAACCTTTGGGCTTCTCCTTGAGCTTGCGGACGGCGAGCGCCTCGATGATGCGCTCCTTGACCTTTTCGAGCCCGTAGTGATCCTCGTCGAGAATCTTCTCGGCCTTCTCCAAGTCGAGGTTATCCACCGAAGCCTTCGACCACGGAAGGTCGGTCATGATCTCCATCCAGTTGCGCAGGGTGGCCGTCTCGGCGGCGTCTGGGTGCATGCGCTCAAGTTTTTTGAGCTGGCGGATGGCCTCGTCCTCGGCGTGCTTCGGCATGTCGGCGGCTTCGATCTTCTCGCGGAACTGCGCGACCTCCTCGGCCAGCTCGTTCCCCTCGCCGAGTTCGGTCTGGATGGCCTTGAGCTGCTGGCGGAGGAAGAACTCGCGCTGCGAGCGGTCAATGTCGGCGCGCGCCTGCGTGTTGATCTCCTGCTGGACGGTGAGGACTTCGATCTCCTTGTTGAGCAGTTCGTTGACGCGGCGCAGGCGCGCGGTCGTGTCGGCGATGTCCAAGACCGACTGTGCGTCCTCGACTTTTAGTTCAAGGTTCGAGGCCGCGAGGTCGGCCAGTCGGCCCGCTTCGTCGAGGCTCGTGACAATCGCCATCACTTCGGGCGAGATGTTCTTGCCGAGGTTGGCGGCCTTCTCCATCGAGGCGCGGACGTTGCGCACCAGAGCCTCGACTTCGAGCGAGCGTTCGGGCGCGGAAGCCTCCTCCTGCAAGACGTTCAGACGCGCCTTGAGGTAGTCCGGCCCGTCCTCGACCGACTCGACGCGCGCGCGCGTCAACCCTTGCACGAGGATGCGGATGCGCCCGTCCGGCAGTTTCAGCATCCGCATGATGACGGCCACCGTGCCCGTCACGTAGAGGTCTTCGCCCGTGGGCTCTTCCTTGTCCAAATCCTTCTGCGAGACGAGGAAGATCATCCGGTTCTCGCCGAGCGCCGCGTCCACCGCGCGGATGGACTTCTCGCGCGAGACGAAGAGCGGCACGATCATGAAGGGATAGATAACGATGTCGCGCAGAGGCAGGACGGGCAGAACCTCCGGCACCTGCAACTGCTGATCTCCGCCGCCTGCGCCGTCCGCCGTCTCTAAAGTCTCTGTGATGTTTGAAATTGAAGGCATATCTTTTTTTAGTGATAAGTGATGAGTGAGGAGTGATAAGAGAAAACAAGCAGTTCTTTCTTATCACTTATCACTCATCACTTGTCACCCCAATCTTGAACTCCGTGCCGCGCCGGTCTTCGAGTTTCGGGAGGCGGACGGTGAGCACTCCGTTTTTGAGTGCGGCGGTCGCCCCGGCGGCGCGAATCGGCCAGCGCAGAGGGACGGTTCGCTTGAAGTGTCCGTAACTCCTCTCTGAACATAGATGCGAGATGACGCCGCGCGGTGCGCCCTTCCGCTTCCTGCCGGTGATCGTCAGCCGCTCGTTGGTCAAAGTGACCTCGACCGACTCGGCGCGCACGCCCGGCAGTTCCATCTCGACGGTGACGCACGCGGGCGACTCGCTCAAGTCCACGGGCGGGAGCCACGCGCCCGGCGTGTCGAGCGCCTCCATCTCGGAAGCCTCCTGCAACGCCGCGAGCAGCCTGTCCACGCGCGCCCGCAGCCGCTCCAACTGGTCGCGCTCAAGGATGACGGCGTGCACCGCTTTTCTCATCATTCAACACGGTGACGGGTGACGAGTTCAAGACAAGCTCTGTGCTCGTCACCCGTCACTCGTCATTCGTCACTACTTCTTGGTCGTGCCGGAGCGCGTGCGCACCAGCGTCTTGAGTTCGTGCATGAACTCGGTCACGTCCTCGAATTCGAGATAGACGGAGGCGAAGCGCACGTAGGCCACCTTGTCCAGCTCTTTGAGGCGGCGCATGATCATCTCGCCGACCTTCGTCGTCGGGCGCTCGCGCTCCGGCGACTCCTGCACGTACTTCTCGATGGAGTTGACGATGCTGTCGAGCTTGGTCGCCGGGATGGGCCGCTTCTCGCACGCGCGCAAAAGGCCCGCCATCACCTTGTTGCGGTCGAAGGGCTCGCGCCGCCCGTCTTTTTTGACGACCATGTAAGGGATTTCGTCAATCCGCTCGTAGGACGTGAAGCGCCGCTCGCAGCGCAGGCACTCGCGCCGCCGCCGAATCGCGTCGCCCTCGCGCGACTCGCGCGAGTCCACGACTTTGTCTTCGATGAAACCGCAGAAGGGGCATTTCATAAGCAATGAGTCTCAGGCCAATTTTCGTCCCGTCCGTAGTTGTTCAGGATGTCTGCTTCCACTCCCCTTGCTCGCAACGATCTAGACCTTCTCGCTCGGCGCGCTGCGCGCGAGACTCCGGCCACCGACGCCTTCATGCTCGCCCAAAGCGAACCTCACGCCCGCGCCGCGCGCGGCGTCTCGCCCGTCAGGTGCTTTTCTCCTCCGACGGGAGACTTGAGTTCCGCGTCCTCTGCGCGTTCGCGGGCCGCCAAGTCTCTCAGACGCGCGAGGCCGACGCCGCTCCGCAGGAAGTAGTAGAGCCCGAAGAAGAGCGACGAGCCGAAGACCACCAGATGCAGGACGATGGTCGCGGCCTTCGCCTCCGACTCGGCGACGCCGAGGAAGGCCGTCAGCCCGTAGGCCGTCGCCGCGTGATACGTCCCCGCCCCGCCGCCCGGCGTCGGCACGAGCGAACCGACCAGCGACCAACCCAACACGAAGACCGTCTCGCTGACGCCGAGCGGAAACCCGAACGCCCGCAGCACCAGCATGTTCGCCAGCGTAATCGCCGCCCACAGAGCCGCCGTCCAACCGACCGTCACCAACAACTCGCGCGCGTCCACCAGCACGCCCAGCGTCCGCGCCAACTGCTCGAAGAGTCCCGTCACGGTCCGCCCCGCGCGGTTGACGACGCCCGGCATCCTTTCGAGTCTCGCGTTCAGCCAACGCGTCACCGCCCCCGCGTGCCGCCGGAACCACGCGAGCAGCCCGACGCCGACCAGAGCCCCGACGAGCAAAATCAGCCCCGCCTCGCGGATGCGCGCGTAAGCGCCCGCGTCAATGCCCGGCGCGCGGAGCACGAGCAGGTTCGCGGCGAAGAGGATGACGACCGCCACGATGTCGTAGATGCGCTCGACGGCGATGGTCACGAAGGCCGCGCCGGGCTTGACCTCCGGGTCGCGCAGCGGCAGGAAGGCGGGCCGCACCACTTCGCCCGCGCGGCCCGCGAGGAAAATCGCGCTGAAGCCGACCGTCGTGGCGGCGAAAGCCTCGCGCAGAGAGGCGCGCGGCGCGAGCGGCTTGAGCAGCGCGCGCCAGCGAAAGGCGCGAATCAGGTACGTCAGCCAGACGAAGACGACGGCCACGGCGATCAGACGCCAGTCGGCCCGCCTCACAGCCCCGGCGGCCTCCGCCCAATCGAGGTTCCAGAAGAACCACACCAGGACGAGCGCCGCGAGGAGGCAGAGGACGATGAATTTCAGGTATTTACGCAAGCGGTAAAAGTTCCGGGGCGAGAAATCTCTTCAGCATCCGGGCGGGCCTCAGCCCCGAATTTGACTTCGTAAGTCTGTCGCCACAAGATATAGTGTCACACGGAGTAGGCTATAATAATCATTGCGGGGGCGCAAGGCGCGGGGACTGACGGCGCGAGGCGGTCGGGAAGCCGCCCCGAAGCCGAGGGAACTTTCCCCCTTTGAGGGTCGTAATGCCGCTTGGGAAAAGGGTTTCGACCACCCACGCGAGTCGCTCGTCAGGGCTGCGGAGGGATTCCAGTTAAGGGGCGCGCAGGTGGGAGTTGCGAAGGCGGTGACTGTCGGCGAAGGTGCTGAATTGGTCAGAAGGTGTCGCGCGGGCGATGGCGCGGCGTGGGAAGAGATTGTCTCGACCTACTCGCGGCGCATTTATAATCTGGCCTACCGCTTCACCTCGCGCACCGATGCCGCCGAGGATTTGACGCAGGAAGTTTTCGTCCGCGTCTATCGCTCGCTCGGCCAGTACGACCCGAAGCAGGGCGACTTGCAGAACTGGCTCATGCGCCTCGCGCGCAATTTGATAATTGACGACTACCGCCGCCGACAGCGCGCGCCGCAGGACACGCAGGCCGAAGACCTCGAAGGTCACACCTATCACCTGCGCGCTTCGGGCGGGACGCCGCAGAGGGAGTTGGAGCGGCGCGAACTCGGCGAGCAGGTGCAAGCCGCGATTGACAAGCTGCCGCACGACCTCCGCACCTGCGTCATCCTCCGCGACATCGAGGAGTTGAGCTATCAGGAGATCGTTGACCATTTGAAAATACCCGAAGGCACGGTCAAGTCGAGGATCAATCGCGGGCGCATCGAGCTGGCGAAAATCCTCCGGCGGATGCGGGTCGTTGCGATGAGCGACGCTTAGAGTCGAACCGGAGAGAAAGATTGTGGGGGCGGGGTAGCCTCCTTCCGTTTTTGAAATTTTAAGGAGTAGAAGGGTGAAACGAGATTAGAGATGCTGTGCAGAGAGTTTGAAGATCGGCTGACGGATTACATGGACGGCGCGCTCGGCGGCGACCAGCAACGCGCTTTCGCCGAACACGCGCTGCGCTGTCCGCTCTGTCACGAGCTTTTGGATGAAGTCAAAAACGCGCTCGCCGAGTGCCGCGCCTCCGCTCCGCCGCCGCCCTCGGCGGGGCTCGAAGCGCGCATCCTCCAGAAGACCGCGCCCGAATCCTCGATGAGTTGCGAGGAGTTCGAGGAGCACCTGACGGACTACCTCGACGGCTTTTTGCCCGCCTCGCTCTACCATCGCTGGGAGCGGCACGCCGCGCTCTGCGAGAGCTGCACGGAGTTGCCGGGACAAGTCGTGCGCTCCATCGGCGCTTGTTATTCCTACATCAGCGAAGAGCGGCCCGTCCCCGCCGGTCTGCACGAGCGCATCCTGCAAGCGACGCTCGGCACGACCGAGGCGGAGATGGTGCGCGCGCCCTTCGCGGCCCGCGTCGCCGAGTGGCTGCGCGGCTGGCTCGACGTGGTCGTCTCGCCGCAACTGGCGACCGTCGCGACGATGATTCTGCTTGCCGTCTTGGTCGGCACGAACACCGTCTCGGACGACGGCTCGATCAGCGGCATGTACAAGGCGGGCTTGCAGGTCGCGGCGAAGACCTACGCGCACGGCGCGGAGCGCGCCGACGACTTGAGGCGCGTGACCGAAGGGCTCGTGAGCGCGCCCGCCCAGAGCGGCACGACCGAACTGAAGGCCGACCAGCCCTCGAAGGACGCGGCCCCCGCCGACGGGCAGCAGCCTGAGCAGGAGCAGCGTTAAGCGAGGCGGCCCCGCAAGGCGCGTCGAGAAAGAAGGCGAGGGGTTTTAGTTTAGTGAACGGCTTGATGAACTGCGCATATCACATGACGAACCGGGCGGTCGTCCAGTGCAGCCGGTGCACGCGGCCACTGTGCCCGGCCTGCGACCACCGCATCCGCGGCTTCCCGTACTGTCAGGACTGTATCGTCGCGGGCGTCGAGGTGCTGCAACAGCAGCAGGCGCGCTCGACGGGCGTGCCTAACGCCGTGCGCCGCAAGACTTCGGCGTTCGTCGCGCTGCTGCTCTCGTTCATCGTGCCGGGGCTCGGCGCGGCCTACAACGGCCAGACCTCCAAAGCGCTCGTCCACTTCACCATCTTCGCCAGCTTCTTCCAGATGGCGACCGTCACCGACGGCACGGCCTTCTTCGTCCTCGGCGTGGTCGGCACGTGGCTCTTCGCCGCCGTGGACGCGGCGCGCACGGCGCAGCTCATCCGCACAGGTTTAGCGCCCGACGCCGAATCCGACGCCATCGCCCAGAGACTCTACGGCAATCCGCTCGCGTGGGCCGTGACGCTGATTACGCTCGGCACGGTCTTTCTCCTCCACACGATGTTCGGCGTGCGTCTGCCCGTCCGCGAGTTTCTCCCTGTTGTGCTCGTCCTGCTCGGAGCCTACATGCTCTTCGACTACGTGCGGACACATCGAGGCGGGGGCGGCAAGCGCGAGGTCACGGGCTTCGACGCCATGAGCCGCCCGCCCTCGGTCATCGCCCCGCCGCCCGCGTCTTTCCCTTCCGAGGTCACGCGCTTCGGGACGGGCGAGATCATCACGCAGGTCTCGGCGCGCGAGGGGAGCGTCTGGCCGACCGAGCCGCGCCTGTAAAGGTGCGAGGCTCTGTGTTGGCCGCGCCGGAGCGCTCTCGCCATGCGCCCGCGCCGTTTGTTATGATGCGCTCATCCCGGCGCGCCAAAGTTTTCGGGTGAGGGAGCCGAGAGGTCGGACAAGGAAGGAAGGAGATTTACCAGATGTCATCATTCTTCGTCGCGGCGAGCAAGTGGGGCGGCATCGCCACCATCATTGTCCTCGTCATCGCGCTGCTCAAGCAGCTCATCGCCTTCGTCGGCTTCATCATGTTCGCCATCAAGGCCGCGCTCGTCCTCGCCTTCATCGCGCTCATGCTGCTCATCGTCGTCCTCATGCTGCGGACGCGCAAGCAGCG
>DASTQX010000518.1:0-2600 GCA_035761505.1 Pyrinomonadaceae bacterium | reverse complement strand
TACTGCTCACCGCTCGCCGCTTACTGCTTACTTTACTGAATCGTGATGCGCGGGGCCGACTCAGCCGGGCGGCTGGTGAACGTCCCGGCGGTCGTCCCGACGGTGACGATCAGGGGCACGTCGCCCGCCCCGGCGAGCGATGGCGGAAGCTCGACGACGACCTGCTCGAAGCCCGGCGTGAGCGAAGCCCCAAACTGGACGATAGCACCGCCCGTCAGGTCGGTCGTCCCGATGCGGACGGTGAAGACGCCGTTCGCCGGGACGGCGCGGATGCCCGTCAGAAGGATGAGCAGCCGCGTCGGCACGGTCTCGGTCTCGGCGGAAGTACAGTCGCCGGTAGCCGAGCCCACGGGCCTCGTCGTCGTCACCGAGAACGGCTCGCCCGAAGGCGCAACGCAAGGGTTCGTCACGTTCAGGACGGCGGCGCGACCGCCCGCGCCGTTCGTCGAAGTGAAGATGTCGGGCTGCGCCGCGAGGAGTTGCAGCGAAGTGCGGATGACCGCGCCGTTGTTGTTGATGACGACCGGGAGCGCCGTCGTCGCAGGTATTAGTCCGGGCGGCACGACGAAGTTGATCTGTCCGGGGCTCACGAAGTAGAGCCCGGCGGCGGCGCTTGAGACGGAGACCGAGACGCCGTTGAGTTCGATGGGGAGCGGCGGTCGGCGCAAAGTCTCGTGCGCGTTGTTGCGGTCAACTTCCCTCTCCGAAGGCGCGAGCGCGAGCGTCGAGCGCGCGATGCCGAGCATGCCGGGCGCTAAGCCCGCGACCGCCGGAGGCGTCGGCGACGGGCTCGGCCCGGCGACGGGCCGGTCGCTCGCGCCCGTGAAGAACGAGACGGGCGCGGGACTGGCGGCGGGCGTCGGGCTCGGCGCGGGCACTTCGCTCGTCACCGCCGGAACGAGCGCGTAGAACGCCTCGAAGAGCCCGTCGGGGTTGCCGCCGCCGAGTTCGGAGGCGGCGATGCTGAAGGCGAAGCGGCGCACGGTGTCGCTGGGGAACGGCTGAAGGATGGCGAAGCGCACGGGCTGGCGCGTCAGGCGCGAGATGCCTTGATTGGTCGTCCCAAGCGATGCGACCGGCGCGGTGAAGACCTGCGACACGCGCGTCGTGTTGAGGCCGTCAGCCGCGCCGTCGAGCGCGACCGTGCCGTCGGGGCGGACGTTCAAGTCGGAAATCCAGACGACGCGCGAACTGTCGCCCGTGAAGGTCGGGAAGCGGCGGAAGAGGTCAGGGTCTTCCGCTTCCGGCGCGCGCGCCATGACCTGCGCGAAGGTGTTGGCCGTGATGTTATAGACGTAGATGCCGTAGGTGTTGCCGAGCCCGCCGTTGGCCGCCGGGAGCGTGCCGTCGGCGTTGAAGAGGGCCGAGGACTCGAAGGCCAGACGCGTCCCGTCGCGGCTCAGGCGCTGCCCCGGACTGAGGATGTTGACGGGCGTGCCGATGAAGTTGGTGCGGCGCTCAGGCGGCGTGCGCGTCACGGGCCGGAGGTTCGAGATGGTCGCGCCGTCGAAGTTCGCCACGTATATTTCGCCGTTGTCCCGGTCGGCCTCCGCCTCGTTCGAGTTGAGGTCGGCGTTCGACTCGAAGGCCAGGACCTGCCCGTTCCCTGAAAGCGAAGGGCTGTTGCTGTTGACGAGCGTCGGAATCGGGTTGTTGGGCGAGGGCTTGTCGGTGGTGTTCGTGACCTGCACGAAAGTCCCGCCGGTGCGGTTGAAGAGGACGACTTCCTGATTGCCGTCGGTGTTCTGCACGCCCGTCAGGCCGGAGCGCGCGAGCGTGGTGAAGGCGATGATCGAGGCGTCGTCGTTGGCGGCGGGCGCGTCGTTGTCGCGCGCGAAGAAGGGCGCGAGGCCCGACGCCCCGGCGCGCGGGACGGCGGTCGCGGGCGTCGCCGTAATGCGCGTCATCGTTCCCGCCGCGAGGTCTGTGGCCGGGACTTCGAGCCCGCTCGTCAAATCGGCGGCGGGCGCTTCGGGCACGGCGTAGAGCCAGATTTCGGTGTTGCCGTCGAGCTTCAACGCGGCGGCGTGCGTGTTGCCGTCGAAGTTCAGCGGCGAGGTCGCCGCGTTGTCCACGTAGGCGTTCGAGATGAAGACGATGAAGCGACCGTCGTGGCTCAGGTGGGGCCGCACGTTGACGACCTGCACGTCAATATTGGTCGGGTCAACGGGCGAGGCCGTCGCGCTCTTGAGCGCGTTCTTCGTGTTCGTAATCTGGAAGATGCGGCGCTGCGCGTAGTCGAAGAGGAAAATCTCCGGGTTGCCGTCGGCGTTGTTCCGTTCGGGGGTGCGGTTGGTGGCGATGTCTCCCTGCGATTCGATGACGACGAAGCGCCCGTCGCCGCTGATGCCGCTGGCGAAGGAGTTGCGCGGGAGCGGAGCGCCGACCGGGGTCGGCGTCGGCGTCGCGGTCGGCGTCGGAGTGGGCGAAGGCGTCGGCGTCGGGACGGGCGGGATCGTCGTCGAGGTGATTTGCAGGACGAAGGAGTCCGGCGTCTGGCTGATGGTCTGCGCCTGCGCCCAGACCGTGAGGCCCAGCAGGAGAACGAGCGCCGAAAGGGCCGCGCCGACGCGGGACAGACGAGAAGCGTGCTTCACAAA
>DASTQX010000517.1:0-3943 GCA_035761505.1 Pyrinomonadaceae bacterium | reverse complement strand
AAAGTGATCTTTCGCCGCCCCGCAGCCGCCGCGCTGCTGCTCTTCGCACTGCTGTCGCCGAATCTGACGACTCTCCGGGCGCAGCAGCCGACCCCGACTCCCACGCCGCAAGCGCAGCCCGCGCAGACGCCAACCCCGACGCCGCAACCGACGCCGACGCCGACGGAGATAGACCGCATCAAGGACGAAGGGCTCAACCGCTCGCAGGTCATGCAGACGCTCTCTTACCTGACGGATGTCATCGGGCCTCGTTTAACCAACTCGCCCGGCATGAAGCGTGCCAACGAGTGGACGCGCGAGCGGCTCGCGTCGTGGGGATTGCAGAACGCGCGGCTCGAAGCGTGGGGGCCGTTCGGACGGGGGTGGACGTTGAAGCGCTTCTCGGCTGAAATTATCGAGCCGCAAGCTATCCCCCTGCTTGCTTATCCGCGCGCGTGGTCGCCGGGGCTCGACGCGCCGCTCACTTCGGAAGTCGTGCTCGTCGAGGCGACGAAGGAAGAGGAGTTGGAGAAGTACAAGGGACAACTGCGCGGCAAGATCGTGCTCGCCGGGACGGTGCGCGAGTTGAAGCCGAGATTCGAGCCCGTGGCGACGCGCGCCACCGAGAAGGAGTTGCTCGACCTCGCCAACGCGCCCGACCCGGCGAGCGTGCAGCGCCGACCGCAGAGGCCGCCGAGCCCCGAACAACTCGCGCAGGCGCGCTTCAACGAGCGCCGCACGAAGTTCTACTACGACGAAGGCGTGGCGCTCCTCGTCGGTTCGAGCCCGGCGGGCGACGGCGGCTCTTTGCAGTTCGTCCAGTCGGCGAGCGTCCCGCAGCCCTTCGACACGCCGCCCGCCGAGCGCATCTCGCCGTGGGACACGAAAGCGCCGAAGCTCATCCCGCAAATCGCGCTCTCGAATGACCACTACAACCGCCTCGCGCGCATGATCCGGCAGGGCGAGAAACTGACGATGAACGTCAACCTTCAGGTCGAGTTCCACGACCAAGACCTGATGGGCTACAACACCGTCGCCGAGATACCGGGCAGCGACTTGAAAGATGAAGTCGTCATGCTCGGCGCGCATCTTGATTCGTGGCACACGGCGACGGGCGCGACCGACAACGCGGCGGGCGTCTCGGTCATGATGGAGGCGGTGCGCATCCTCAAGGCTCTGAACTTGCAGCCGCGCCGCACCGTCCGCATCGCTCTGTGGAGCGGAGAAGAGCAGGGCTTGCTCGGCTCGCGCGCTTACGTCAAGGAGCACTTCGGCCCCGTCCCGGCTGTGCCGCCCGCGCCCGTGGGGACGACCGCGCCGGACGCGGCGGCGGCGGCGGTCGCGCAGAAGACCGGGCAGACGCCCAAGAAGCGCGACGCGCGCGAGGCTGCCGCGAAGACCGGAACCACGCCGCCCGCGCCCGCGCCGACGCCCGCGCCGCAGGGGCCGGTCTTCAAGCCCGCGTATGATAAGTTCAACGTCTATTTCAACATGGACAGCGGGACGGGCGCGGTGCGCGGGATTTACCTGCAAGGCAACGAGCCGCTGCGGCCCATCTTCCGCGAATGGCTCCAGCCCTTCCGCGAGTTGAAGATCGGCGACAAGACCTACAACGCCTCGACCATCACCATCTCGAACGCGGGAGGCTCGGACTTCCTCTCCTTCAACGCCATCGGTCTCAACGGCCTCGACTTCCTCCAAGACGAGATCGAGTACGGCTCGCGCACCTGGCACTCGAACGAGGACATGTACGACCGCGTCATCCCCGAAGACCTGAAGCAGGCGGCAGTCGTCGTCGCCGCCTTCATCTACCAAGCCGCGATGAGCGACCAGAAGCTGCCCCGCAAGCCCTTCCAGCCGCCCGTCTCGCGGCAGTAAGCGCGCGGCCAGAACGGGCGCTCTAAACAATAGAGGACGCGTTGAGATGAAAGCTCTCAACGCGTCCTCTTTGTTCCGCCTCTTTTGTCTTCTACCCGACTTCCAGTTCACCGTCCGGCTTGATGTCGGGTTGCAGCCCCGTGCCTTCTTCGTCGAAGGCGATTCCGGCGGCGACCTCGTCGGAGAGGCGCGACCAGCCTTCGGGCGTGTGCCGGAAGGTCTCGGCGTTGGCCGCGCGAAAGGACGCGCCTTCGGGCTGCCAGACGCGGCGCTCGATCTGGACGTGCGGGTGCTTGACGCGGATGACGTTGAAGGAGTTCGACTCGCCGCGCCCGCGCGTGGAGGTGGCCGTCCCCGCCTGCACGACGAGCGCGGAGTGGCCCGGCGTCTTGTAGCGGACGGCGGTGTGCGTCGTGTGGCTGACGTGGAGGTGGCCCGCGAGCAGGATGTCCACGCCGCAAGCGGCGAGCGCCTCAATCGCCGCCCGCGCGCTCCCGACTATCTCGCGCTCGTCGTGCCCTTCGGGCAGGTCGAAGGGATGATGCGTGACGACGATCTTCGTCACCTCTTCGGGGTAACGGCACAGGCGCTCGCGGACATGCTCTATCTGCCGCTCGCTCACGCGCCCGTACTTCGTCGTCAGGGAGCGCGCCGTGTTGATGCCTAAGACGGCGATCTCTTCATCCTCGTAGAACGGCGCGAGGTCGTCGGTGATGTGTCGGCGGTATTTTTCGAGCGGGCTGAAGAAACGCGCGAAGACGTTGTAGAGCGGTACGTCATGGTTGCCGGGGACGACGATCTTCCGCGGCGCGGGGAGCGCGTCAAGGAACGCGCGCGCCTCTCTGAACTGTCGGCTGCGCGCGCGTTGCGTCAGGTCGCCCGCGACGGCCAAGACATCCGGCCCGATCTCGCGGACGGCGGCGGTCAGGGGTTCGATGATGGAGTGTTCGACGCGACCGAAGTGCAGGTCTGCGAGATGGACGACTGTGCGCATTCGACCTCGACGATTCCACGCCCCGCCCGTGGGCACGAGGGACGATGCCGCCGCCTCCGGCGGTTCGTTTGAAAGAGAGAACGGGCGAGCCCCGCCGTGCGACGAGGCCCGCCCGTTATTGCTTTCCGCCCGGCGCGCAAGCACGCCCGCGCCGACATGACGCCCGCGCGACTCGAGCCGCCCGCCTCGCGTTAAGGATTCACGACTCCGACTCTTAGAGAGCGCCGCCCGCGCCGCGCGCCCCCGCGTTCTCAGTCGGCGTCGTCTGGCCCTCGGCTGCCTGCGAAGCGTCGGCGGCGGACTTCGCCGTCTGGTGTTCGAGCCGCGTGCGCTGCGCGACCTGCTTCTGCGTCGAGAGGTCAATGCCGATCAGGTCTTTGAGCTTGGCGAGGAGCGCGGGCACGACGACCGTCGTCGCGGTGCGCGAAAGCTCCTCGACGGCGCGCTCGCCGAGCGTCGAGAGTTCGTCCTGCAAGCGGTCGTAAGCCTTCGTCTCCTTGAAGCGCTGGATGAGGCCCGGCCCCTTCGGCTCATCCTCTTCGGCCTCGACCTCGGCGGCGGTCGAAGGCGCGGTCGCCGCCGCGTAGCCGCTGCTGTAAGAGGGCCGCGTGTCCGGGCCAACGTCCGCGCCCATCGCCGAGTCGGCGCTGGCGGGACTCGGCGGGGCGCTCTGGTAAGCGGCCCGCGAGCGCACCGCGCCCGTGATGGGAGCCGCCGCGTAAGACCGCGATGCCGTCTGCATCTGGTCGAAGCCGCTCTCGATGCGCCCGAAGGAGTCTTCCGCCTCGTCTTCGTCCTCGTCGTCGGACTGGAACGCCCCGGCCACGCAGTAGCCGAGGAGCACGCCGCCGACCAGAGCGCCCGCCGTGAAGGGGAGCGGGCGGCGGCGGTACTGCTCGCGCCAGTCGAGCGTGTCGCTGATGGTGTCTTTCACCTGCTGGTACTGTTGTGTCACTGTGTCTTTAATCTCCGTCACGGTCTGTGTAATGGATTCGCGCGCCTCCTCCATGCGCCGCTGAAGTTCGGCTTTGGTGGCGTCGGTCGCGTCCGTATCGTCGTCGCGGCGCGGCTCGGCGGCGCGCGCCAGCCCTA
>DASTQX010000516.1:0-2123 GCA_035761505.1 Pyrinomonadaceae bacterium | reverse complement strand
GCGGGTGCAAGTCGCGGGCGGCGATTGTATAATCGGGCGCAACGACTCTCCTCTCGGAAATTCCGTTCGGGGTTGGCAACGCCGTGGAGTTCTACATCGCGCTTATACTCGCACTGACTCTGGCCGCCGTCGCGGGCGTGCTCTACTTCTACGTGATGTTCCTCGAAGCGCGCAGCCGCCAGCAGAAGCGGCGCATCGCGGAACTCGAACGCTCGAACGTCGAACTGCTCGCGGAGTTGCGAGAGGCGCGCGACGCCGACGGTCGGGAGCCGGAAGGCAGCCGCGAGACGTGGCCGGAAGTGATTGACGGAGAGGGCAGCGGCTACTCGATGAACTGAGTTCGAGAATGGAGACGAAGAAGGTTTAAGGGCTCGTCCTTCATGTCGAAGGACGAGCCCTTAAAAGTTTCGACCGTTTCCCTTCCGTCCTTAACGCGCGCGCGGGGGCGTCGCGCCGGGCGGGACGATCCAGAGTTCGGTGGTGCCGCTCTCGCGGTAGCCGCCGTCCACGATGACGAGGCGCGAGGCGTCAATGCCGCGCGTCCTAGTCAGGTATTCGAGCGCGCGGTTGGCGCGGCGCTGGCCCTCGCCGGGCTTCGCGCGCCTGCCGCCGTAGGCGATGATGTAGCCCTGCGCGCCCGGATTGTTCTGCAACTCGATGGCGAAGTTGTCGAAGCGCGCCTTCTCGTCGTCGCGCGCGATCTCGCCGAACTCGTCGGTCTGGCGCGGGTTGGGCGGCGCGGGCACCGCGCTCTGGCAGGTGGCGCGACACTCGAGGTTGTAGCCCTCGACCTCGACGGTCGCCGTGATGGGCTGACCGGCGAGCCCGGCGGTGTCAACCGTGATCGTCGCCGTGCCCTGACCGGCGGTGATCGTCCCGGCGGAGACTTTCCAGTTGTAGATGGGCGTGACGCCCGCCGTGCCGCCGCTGATGCTCGCCGTGAAGGTGACGGGCGAGCCCGCCTGCGTGATGTCGGGGCAGTAGATCGAGACGTTCGGGCAGATGGGCCGGGGCGGCGGGCAGTTGCGCACGATGACCTTCGTCGAGGTGAAGGCCGTGCACAAGGGGTCGCCCGAAGGGCCGCTCTCCAAAGTCACGTCCGCCGAATAGACGCCGGGCGCGGCGTTCGACAAGTCCCACACCACGTCCGTCCCGTCGCCTTCGAGCGTCCCGCCGCTGACCTTCCAACGGTAGTTCAAGGGGAGCCCGTCGGGGCTGTGGCCGATGGCCTTGAGGCGGACGCGCGGGTTGGCCGTGGACTCGGCGTCGGGGCAGAGCGTGACGACCTGCGAGTCGGCTTCGAGCACGAGCGTCGGCGGGCGCTGCGGCGTGGCCGAGGGCAACTGCCTCCGATCCTGCGGCGACGTGGAAGCCTCCGAAGACGTGTGGACGGAGGCCGCGAGGGCCAGCAAAAGCATCGCCAGAACGGCCACAGGGCGCTTGCGTGAAAGCATGTCTCACTCCTTGCTGTTTGTCGGTGAACGCTTACGGGCGCACAGGTTAAACTAAAACCGCGCCTGCCACAATGGGAATTTCACACTCTCTGAAAACGGCTAATCCCGCCCCGTTTCCACGCCGGGAGAGGACGAAAACGGGCCGGAGGCCGTGCCGGAGGGGCGCAAGGCGCGCTCGGTTGTGGTAAAACATGATTTCTCACGGATGAAATCCCAAGCCCCGGAAGGTGAATGATGAAGCAATCCCCCGTCTCGCTCAAAAAGCTCGCCCTGTCGCTTTTGGTCTTTGTCGCCCTCGCGGCGTCGCACGGCTCGTCTTTCGTCGCCTCGACGCGCGCGAAAAGTTTACGCCTCCTGCCGACGCCCGCCGCGAAGGGGAGCGGCCAGCCGAACCTCTCGGTCGGCCCCGAAGGTCACGTCTATCTGAGCTGGGTTGAGCGTCTGGAAGACAAGCGCTTCGCGCTCCGCTTCGCGCGGCGCGAGGGCGCGGGCTGGTCTGAGCCGCGGACGATTGCCGAGGGCGCGAACTGGTTCGTCAACTGGGCCGACTTCCCTTCGCTCGCCGCCCTGCCCGACGGCACGCTCGCCGCCCACTGGCTGACGCGCAACGGCACGGTCATCTACTCCCATGACGTGAACATCTCGCGCTCGACGGACGGCGGGAAGACC
>DASTQX010000515.1:0-13293 GCA_035761505.1 Pyrinomonadaceae bacterium | reverse complement strand
AGGCAAAGCGGGCTCAACGGTCGTCACCATCCCGGTCAACTGACGTTCGGAATCCTTAACGACGAAAAGAAAAGGCGCGGCCTTCATCTAGATGTTGATGAAGGCCGCGCCTTTCTCCGTCCGTGCGGCACTTGGCCGCGTGTCCAAATGTGTCTAACCTGCGGCGCGCAGCCCGACCGTGCCGAGGATGACGAGGAGAGCACGTTTGAGGCCGAGGTCACGCCCGCGCGGGTCGTACCACTCTTCAAGGGTGTGTGTGTTGCCGGAGGTTCCGCCCGCGCCGATGGTGACGGCGGGGAGGCCGCGCGAGATGGCGATGTTGGAGTCGGTCGAGGAACAGTCGAGTTGCGGGCGCGCGTTGACGGCGCGCGTGGACTCTTCGGCGAGGCGGACGAGCGGGTCGTCGGGGCGGGTCAGGCCGCCGGGCCGGTCGCCGATGAGTTTGACTTCGAGTTCGAGGGGCGGCGTGCCCGCGCGGCGCGAGGCGTTCTCGTCGTCGGCGGCCTCGCGCGCGGCGCGGCGGAAGTAGGCGTCGAGCCGTCCGAGCTCGTCGGGCGCTTCGGAGCGGAGGTCAACGTCCATCGAGGCTTCGCGCGGGATGACGTTGACGCCCGTGCCGCCTTCGATGTGCCCGACGTTGAAGGTCGTGCGTGGTCGCTTCGGCGCTGGGTACGCGGCGAGTCGCGCGACCGCGCGGCCCAGAGCGTGCACCGGATTCGCCGCGCCGAAGTCGCCCCACGAGTGACCGCCCGTGCCCCGGCAGCGGACGCGGTAGCGGCGCGAGCCGAGCGCGGCGTTCGTGATGCGCTCGACGCCGGGGCCGTCAATGCTGATGAAGGAGTCCACGCGGCCCGCCCACTCGCCCGCCGTCAGGAGGTGTCGCACGCCGCGCAGGTTGCCCTCGCCCTCCTCGCCCACCGTCCCGACGAAGAGCAGAGAGCCTTCCGTCTCTATCCCGCACTCGCCGAGCGCGCGCGCTAAGGCCGCGAGCGCCGCGAGCCCGCACCCGTCGTCGGCGATGCCGGGCGCGCGCATCCGCGTCCCCTCGCGCCGCACGTCGAAGTCAGTCCCCGCCGGGAAGACCGTATCCAGATGCGCGCTCACGACCAGGAGCGGTCGCTCGCTCCGCCCACGCCGCAGCGCAAGGCAGTTGCCGACCCCGTCAATCCGCGCGTCACTCAAACCGCACTCGACGAACTTCGCGCGCAGGTGCTCGGCCCGCTCCGCCTCGCCGAACGGCGGCGAAGGGATGCGGCAGATCGCTTCGTGCTCCGCGTTGATGCGCCCGGCCTCCGACTCGAAGAGCCGGAAGGCACGCCGCACGCGCTCCGAGGCGAGCAAATCGCGGACAATCTCCGAGGGCGCGACGGTCGTGATGGAAGGGATGGGCATAAAGAAGTGATGAGTGATGAGTGATAAGTGATAAGTGATAAGCTGTCTTTTCTTATCACTTATCACTCATCACTCATCACCGCCTTTCAGACCAACTGCCTGACTTCCTCTTCGCTCAGCACGCCGCGGGCGCTCTTGGCGTGGTCGAGGATGCGTTGGACGCGCTCGTCGGTCGCTTCGAGGCCGCGCGATTCGAGCCAGTAGACGACGTTGGACTTGCCGCTCATCGGGCCGACCTCAATGGTCTGCTTCATGCCGAAGAGCGCGGCGGGCACACCCGAATAGACGAGGTCGGCGAGCCCCGGATCGCCTTTGCGATAACTCTTGATGACCGCCGCCGCGTGGACGCCCGTCGCCGTGCGGAAGGCGTCGCGCCCGAAGACCGGGTAGTTCACCGGAATCGTCCAGCCGCAACTCTCCGAAGCCTTCTCGCAGTACTCGCGCAGCCGCGAGAGGTCGTTGTCAATCCAGCCCATGAGCTTGAGGTTGACGAGCAGTTGATCCATCGGCGTGTTGCCGACGCGCTCGCCGACTCCGAGCGCCGAGCCGTGAACCTGATCGGCCCCGCCCTCAATCGCCGCTATCGAGTTGATGACGCCCAAGCCACGGTCTTGATGGCCGTGCCAGTCGAGGCGGACGCCGCCGCCCTGCTCTTCGATGATGCTCTTGACGAAGGCGACGACCGCGCGCGCGCCGTCCGGCGTCGAATGTCCCACGGTGTCGCAGACGCAGACCGCCCGCGCGCCCGCGCGGATGGCCGTCGTGTAGAGCGCGCGCAAAGTCTCAGGGTCGGCGCGCGAAGTGTCCTCGGTGACGTACATCACGGGCAAGCCCTCTTTGACGGCGAAGCTCACGGCGTCTTCCGTCAGTCTCAAGAGCTTGTCGAGCGTCCAGTCTTCGGCGTAGAAGCGGACGGGGGAGGAGCCGATGAAGGTGCAGGCTTCGATGGCAATCCCGGCGCGCTGCGAGATTTCGGCGATGGGGCGGATGTCGTTTTCGTGCGTCCGCGCGGCGCAGTTCGGACGGATGCTGAGGCGTTGTTCGACGATCTCGCGCGCGAGCCGTTCGACGCCCTCGGCGTGCGTGCCGCCCGCGCCCGGCAACCCGATGTCGGCGGTGTCAATGCCGAGCGCGTCCATCAGGTGCAAAAGCTCGATCTTGCGCTCGACGGTCGGCTCGCAGACCGAGGGCGATTGCAGCCCGTCGCGCAAAGTCTCGTCGTCGAAGCTGATGGTTCGGCCCGGCTTCTCGCGCGCGGGCGCGACCGTGTTCCAATCGTAAATAAGCTCACTCGCGGGCACTTCGGCCACCTCCCGGTCTAATTCACTCAGGCGATTTGCTACCTCTTTCGGCGTGTTACGAAGGAGAGTTCGATTACAACAAGCCGCGCCGCCCCTGTCAAGCAAGGCCACCTCAAACGATGCGCGCGGAACGCGGAACGCTGAGCTGAAAAGCAGAAGCCTTGTCTTTAGGGTTCAGCGCTCAGCGTTCCGCGTTCCGCTTTTCCCCTGCTCTTTGACGTTTGCGGCGGCTCTGTTATAGCCTCTCCCTCGTCGCTCGGCCACCTTCCACGCGAAGGCACGTCTTCAGAGTCCCGGCCAAAGGTGATTCGGAATGCTCATTGCTCTCGGCTCCGCACGCGCGGCCAAGATCATGGCCGTCCGCGCCGCCTGCGCGCGCATCGCCGCCGTGGACGCTTTGTGGTCGAGGGCCGAACTCGTCGCGCGCCCCGTCGAGACGAACGCGCCCGCGATGCCCCTGACCGACATGCACTTGATGCTCGGCGCGCGCGAGCGGGCCGAGGCCGTCCGCGTCCTGCTCGGCAGTGAGGGGGTCAGGGCCGACTTCTACGTCGGGCTCGAAGGAGGCTTCCACTCGATCACGTTCGGCGGCGCGCGCCACACGTTCCTGCGCGGCTGGGCTTATGCCTCGGACGGCGCGCGCGGCTTCTACGGCATGGCCCCTTCGGTCGCCGTGCCTTTGGAGCTTGTCCGCCGCGTCGAGCGCTCTGGCCGGGAGTTGGGCGAGGTCATGGACGAGGTGGCGGGCGAGCGCGACGTGCGTAGCCGTCAGGGCGCTTGGGGCGTTCTCTCGCGCGGCCTGCTGACGCGTGCCGAGAGCTTCGAGACGGCGCTCGTCGCGGCCTTCGCCCCCTTCTACAACGCGCGGCTCTACGTTTAGAGGTCGCGCCGACATAAAAAATCGAAAGGCACAGAAAGCAAGGATGGAAAGACTGACCGCCGAAGGGAACGACGAGCACGTGTCGCGCCTCTCGCACTCGTCGTCGGGGTGGATCGAGGTCATCGCGGGCTCGATGTTCTCCGGCAAGTCCGAGGAGTTGATTCGCCGCTTGCGCCGCGCGCGCATCGCCCGGCTCAAGGTGCAGGTCTTCAAGCCGGAGATAGACGTGCGCTTCTCCAGAGACCACATCGTCTCGCACTCCGAGATGCGCCACGAGTCCACGGCTGTCCGCACCGCCGCCGAACTGCTCGCCGCCGTCGAGCCCGCGACCGAAGTCGTCGGCATTGACGAGGGCCAGTTCTTCGATCTCGAACTCGTGAGCGTCGCCAACACTCTGGCCGCGCGCGGCGTCCGCGTCATCATCGCGGGCTTAGACCAAGACTACACGGGCCGCCCCTTCGAGCCGATGCCGCAACTCCTCGCCGTCGCCGAGTACATCACCAAGACGCACGCCATCTGCGTCCGTTGCGGCCAGCCCGCCAACTACTCCCAACGCATCGCCGAGGTCGAAGGCCGCGTCGTCGTCGGCGCATCCGACACCTACGAGGCCCGCTGCCGCCGCTGCTTCGTCCCCCACGCCGACGCGCCGACCCGACACCTGACGGAATAGGAAGCGATGAGCGCGGAACGATGAACTGAAAATCAAAAGCCCTTTGTCTTTCAGTTCATCGTTCCGCGTTCCTCGTTTCCTGTGCTATTCTTTCGGCGTTTAATACCCCCGCAAATCTCTGACGCTTTACGCATCTCTGCCTACTGAGGGAGGAAGACTTTCATGTGTCTCTGGGATAAATCGAGAAGCGCGCGCGGCGCGGCGCTCGTCTTCGTCGCGGCGCTCTTCGTCGGGGCGTGCCAGCAGCCGACGGTCAACGAGAACACGACCGGCACGCCGTCGGCGGCCACCAACATCAACAGCGCCAACAGCGCCAACGTCACGACCTCGGACGTGACCACGAACACAGGCACGACCATCGAGACGAAGGAGCCCGACAAGTACAGCGCGACCGTCGTCGTCGAGGCCGCCGCCGCGGGCCAGCAGCAGGCCGCCGGGAAGACCGAGGTCAAGGTGGCGCGCAACGGCGCAGACCGCCGCTACTCGATTGACACGCGCATCCCCGGCCTCGGCGAGATCATCTTCCTCGACAAAGCCGACAAGCGTTACCTCATCCTCCCGGCGCGCAAGCAGTACGCCGAGCTGACGGCGGAGCTGACCGGCTTCGACGTGGGGCGCTCGCTGACGCCGGGCCAGCTCGTCGCCTACCTCGAACGCCAGCAGGGCGTGACGCGCGTCGGCGACGAGAGCTTGGACGGGCGCATGACGACCAAGTACCGGCTCGCGGGCGCGGCGCAGACCGGCACGCAGGCGGGCAGCGTACAGGGCGAATCCTTCGTCTATGTGGACAAGGAGACGGGGCTGCCCCTGCGCATCGAGGGCTTCGGCCAGTCCTCCGGCAACGTGCAGGGCGTTTCGGGCGGCAAGCTCACGGCGCGGATGATTGACCTCAAGACCGAAGTTGACGCCGCGCAGTTCGAGTTGCCGCAGGGCTTCTCGCTCATCACGCAGGAGCAGCTCCGGCAGCAGACGGCGCAGCTGATGCAGTTCGTGCAGGGCATCATGAACATGCTCAACGCGCAGCAGCAGGGCGCGGGCACTTCGTCCGTCCCGCCGCCTCCGCCGCCTTCACCGGCGGCCACACGCTAGACGGGCGGGAGACTGTCAATGAAATTCATACTCGCACTCCTGCTTGGAGTCGTCGCGGGCGGCGCGCTCGTGTACTTCCTCTTCGTCGGCGCGCCCGGCACGAAGCGGACGCCGGGCGAGGCCGTGCGCGAGCCCGACCCGGCGGGGCCGCCGCCCGGCACGGCCATCGTCGAACTCGACGAGCCCTTCTTCAACACGCTGCTGGGGACGATCTTCAGCGACCTCGGAGAGCCGACCTTCCGCGTCGAACGCGGCTCGCCGCTCGCCGAGCCCTTCGGACGAGACTTCGCCTTCGTCCCCGCGCAGGCGGGCGGCTGCCGGAATCAAGTGGTGCTCGCGCCCGAAGGCGGGGGCGTGCGGACGGGCGTGCGTTTGGAGAACGGGCAGGTGCTCGCGCCGCTCGCCTTCAGCGGGACGTACAACGTGCCGCTTCTGGGCTGCCAGAATTTCCGGGGCACGGCGGAGGCCAACATCGCGCTCCGCTTCGCCGCGCAGGAGCAGACGCTCTTCGGTCAACTCAACGTCTCCGGGGTCAACCTCGAAGGCATGTCGCCGCTCTTGAGCGGCCCCGTCACGGCCTTCGTGCAGAACGCCATCAACCAGCGCGTCAACCCTCTGGTGCTGATGCGCGGGCAGCAAATCTCGCTCAACATCCCCGTGCAGGCGACCGGCGGCACGCTCGGCGCGCAGGCCACCGACATCCGCTCCGAGGTCAAAGACAAGCGGCTGCGGCTGCACATCACCTACGACTTCAACGGCGCGAAGAACGCTTCGGCCCCGCCGCCGAGTTAAGAGTTAAGTCCGGCGACGATTTCAAAGCCGCGAAGGGGCGACGGAATTTCCGTCGCCCCTTCGCAATTCAGACCTCGACTTCGACCGCGCCTCTTACTCGTCGGCGCTCGCGAGCCCTTTGATGGCGGGGCCGTTGACGACGTGGCCGTCCGCGCTGTCGAAGCGCGAGCCGTGGCACGGGCAATCCCAACTCTTCTCCTTGCCGTTCCACGCGACGACGCAGCCGAGGTGCGTGCAGACGGCTGAGAACTCGTGGAGCGCGCCCGCCTCGTCGCGGTAGAGCGCGACCTTCTTCAACCCGCGCCGCATGATCGCGCCCGCGCCCGCCGCGACCTCTTCTTCGGACTCGACCTCGCCCGCCGTCAGATGGTCGGCGTACTGCGCCGCAACGTTGAGGTTCTCTTTCGCGAACTCGACGCCCGCCTTGAGGCTGATGCGCGAAGGGTCGTAGAGCGCGGCCCACTCGTTGTCGCGGCCCAAGATCAAGTCCGTGAGGAGCCGCCCGGCAATCGTGCCGTGCGTCATGCCCTGACCGGAGTCGCCCGTCGCGATGAAGACGTTGTCGCTGTCGAGCGGGTTGCGACCGATGAAGGCCAGCCCGTCCACGGGCTCCATGACCTGCCCCGACCACCGGAACTCGACTTCATCAATCACGGGGAAGCGCTCGCGCGCCCACTCTTCGAGGCGGCGGAAACGCTCGTCGAAGTCCTCGGCCTGCCCCGTCTTGTGATCCTCGCCGCCGACGATGAGCACGTCGTAAGGCAAGACGCCGCCGACCGCGTTCATGGACTGAAGGCGCACGTAATGATAAGGGTCGGGCGTGTCCCAGAGCAGCATGTGCGGGACTGAGCCGGAGGGAACGCGCGCGCCGACGACGTATGTGCGATAAGGCGCTTGCTTCGTGTGGATGGCGACGAGGTCGTTGACCGGCGTGTTGGTGGCGACGACGATTGAGCCCGCGCTCACTTTGAATCCGTCCGAGGTTAAGACGTGCGCGTCCTCGCCGCCCTTGATCTCCGCGGCGTGCGTCTTCGTGTAGATGCGACCGCCCGCGCGCGTGATTCGCGCGGCGACGCCGTTCAGGTATTTGAGGACGTGGAACTGGCCCTGATGCGGGAAGCGGAGCGCGGCCCCGAAGTCGTAACCGTCGTAAGGGACGCGCTCGACGTACTCGACCTCGGTCAGCCCCGCGCGGTGCGCGGCGCGCAACTCTTCGCCGAGTTGTTCGGTGGACTCGCCCGGCGGGACGAAGAGGTAACCGTCCAGCCGCTCGAAGTCACAGTCAATCTTCTCTTCGTCAACGATCTGCTCGATGAGGTCAATCGCCGCCGTGTGGCTCTCGGCGGTGAGCCGCGCGCCGCGCGCGCCGTGCAGGCGTTCGAGTTCGTGGAAGCGGTCGTCGAACGCGTTCGTCAGGTGCGCCGTCGTGCGCGAAGTCTCGCCGCCCGCCAGAGGGCCGTCGTCCAGAACGATGACCGACTTGCCCTCGCGCGTGAGCAGGTAAGCGGTCGTCAGCCCCGCGATGCCCGCGCCGACGATACACACGTCCGCCGTCGCGTTCTCCTTGAGCGGCGAGTAAGCGGGCACCTCCGCCGTCGCCATCCAGACCGAAGTGGTCTCGCCCGAATCAGATTTCATTATCACCCTCCCCTGTGTTCTTAGAGCCTCTCAAGATTTTGATTTAAGCAGAACTTAGCACCGCCGAGTCCGCCGGTGCAATCCGCCCCTCCGGGCGAGCGCCGCGCGCGCCGCCTGAGCGCCGGGCGTGACGGAGTGAGGCGAATCAGCAGCACTCTCATCCGGCCCGACGGCGACTCGCGCCGCCCTTCTTCGCCGCCGCCTTCTTCGCGGACGCGGGACGCTTCGCCGCCGCGCGTTTCTTCGCCGCGCGTTTCTTCGCCGCGCCCTTCGAGACGAGCCGCTTCGGCGGCGGCGGCGGCGCGGGTCGCTTCTCGCGCGCGCGCCGCATGTAGTCGTCGAGGTCGAGGCCGAACAGTTCCTTAATCTTGCCGGAGATGGTCGGCAGCACCGCGTCGGCGAGCCCCGTCAACTCGCTTATCAAACGCTCGCCCGTCCCCGCCTCTTTCGACTTCCCGCGTCCGCGCTTCCCCTCCTCCTCGTCGAAGAGGTGCGCGAGGCCGACGCCGATGAGGATGCCGACCGAGACCGCGCCCGCGCCCCAGACGACCGGGTTGCGCTCGAACTGCTCGCGCCAGTCGAGCACCTCGCCGACGCCCTCCTTGACCGTCTCGTAAGTGTCCCTGACCTCTTCGTATTGATGGGCGACGACCGTCTTGATCTCCGAGACCGTCTCCGTAATCGAGTCGCGCGCCTCGTCCATGCGTCGCTGCAACTCGGCCTTCGTCGGGTTCTCCGAGGCCACGGCGTCCGAGGCCGCGCCCGAACTCTTTTTCGACATCGCTTGAAGCCCTCGTCTCCCGGTTCTTCTTCTTGGCGCACACATTACACCAAACCGCCGGGCGGCGGAACAGGCTCGTCCGGCGGAGCGGCGGCCCGCTTCTTTACAGCACGCACAGCCGGGGATTATGCTGGTTTCAAAAGTTTTCCCCCGAACGTCAACCGCCCCCTTCCCGTGACCCCTTCGCCCGGCGCGGACTTTAGCGCCCGCCGCGCGGCAGTTTCGAGAGGTGTTCGGCATGAGTAACGTGCGATTGAAGAAGCTCGAAGAGCAGGTCTTGGTTCTGACCGGAGCTACGTCCGGCATCGGGCTGGTGACGGCGCGGATAGCCGCGCGACGCGGGGCGCGACTCGTCCTCGTTGCACGCAACGAGGAGGCGCTCCGCAGCCTCGCCGAAGAGATTAACTCTTCGGGCGGCGAGGCGGCTTACGTCGTCGCCGATGTCGGCAACTTCGAGGACGTGCGGCGCGTCGCGGACGAAGCCCTGCGGCGCTTCGGCGGCTTCGACACGTGGGTCAACAACGCGGGCGTCTCGATCTACGGGCGCATCATGGACGTGCCGCTCGAAGACCACCGCCGCCTCTTCGACACGAACTACTGGGGCGTCGTCCACGGGACGCAGGTCGCCGTCGAACATCTGCGGCAGCGCGGCGGCGCGCTCATCCAAATCGGCAGCGTCCTCTCCGACCGCGCGATTCCCCTGCAAGGCACTTACTGCGCGACGAAGCACGCCGTCAAGGGCTACACCGACGCGCTCCGCATGGAACTGGAAGCCGAGAACGCGCCCGTCTCCGTGACGCTCATCAAGCCGAGCGCGATTGACACCCCTTACAAGGAGCACGCGCGCAACCTCCTGCCCGCGGAGCCGGAGAACCCGCCGCCCGTCTATGCGCCGGAGACGGTGGCCGAAGCCATCCTCCATTGCGCCGAGCACCCGGAGCGCGACGTGTACGTCGGCGGCGGCGGCAAGTTTCTTTCGCTCGCGGGCGAGTACGCGCCGCGCATGATGGACAAGGTGATGGAGGCTGCCTTCATCCCCATGCAGCAAAAGGACGAGCCGCCGCGAGCCGACCGGCCCGACAGTCTGCACGCGCCGTCCGGCGACGACGGGCGCGAGCGCGGCGGCTACGAGGGGCACGTCGCCGAGTCGAGCCTCTACACGAAGGCGTCGCTCCACCCGCTCCTGACGGGCGCGGCGGTCTTCGGCGCGGGGCTCCTGCTCGCCGGGCTGCTCCCGACCAACGGGCGGCGGCGGCGCGAAGAGCCGAAGAGTGAGCAGTGAACGGTGAGCGGTGAGCGTTCAACCCGGTCAGCGGCCTTGACCGCTCACTGCTCGCCGCTTCCTGCTCGCCGTCCACGGTGACGAGCCCTCAAGAATAACGCCACGCGGCGGACATAATTTTGACGTTAGATGAAGTGCCTCTGAAGAGTTCGAGGTTTGAAAAACTTGTCGGGGGCTGGCCCCGGCAAAATCTCTACGCGGATTAAAAGTCGAAGATGGGACAGAAGAAGAAAACTTTCAGCCGAGAGGTCGTCGGCGGCGACGGCGCGGAGGCGGCGGGCGCGGGAGTCTTGAGCGCGGGCGGCGGGCTCGCGCGGCGCGGGTCACGCGTCGGGCGGCGCGAGTTGACCGTCGGCATCGTGACGGCGGTCGCCGTCGCGGGCGTCGTCGCGGGCGCGGTCGTGACGCGGCTCCTGCTGCGCGCGCGCGCCGACCGGCGTTGGGACGAGCAGGTCGAGCGCTTCCGCGAGCAGGGCGCGATGTGAGAAGGGCTCGCGCCCCGTCCTCCTCAAGTCGCTTCCCTTCTGTCGCCGCGCGCCGTCGCGTCATTTGACGGAGATGCGGATGGAGGAGAAGAAGCGTTCGAGGTCGGCGTCGGGCGATTTTTTGGCGCGGCTGATGTAGATGAAGACGTAGGCGCGCTTCGGCGTGGCGTAAACCTGTATGCGGCCACTCGCCCCGGCCTGCGCGCTCTCAATGACGTACTCGCGTCCGGGGTACGCGCCGACGTTGAGCCTGCGCGGCGCGGCGTAGTTGAAGGCCAGCGGGCCGAGGTTCCTTTTGATGACGAAGAAGGTCGCGTCGAGCAGGTTCTCGTAAGAGTCGCGGCTGTTGTAGAAACCCGCCGGGTACTCGCCGACGATCTCAGCCGAGTAGAAAGTCTCCGGCGCTTCGTGCAGGTACTCATGGTGGAAGAGCACGAAGGGCTGCACCTGCGCCTGTGAGACGGTGAGCCGCGCCGCGCCGGGCATCAGGAGGCTGAAGCCCTGCGCGGCGTTCTCGATTTTGCGCCAGCCCGTCGCCGCGTCGCGCGTGCCCTCGACGGTCGAAACCTTCGGCGCGGCGGTCGGGGCGACGGTCGGGGCGACGGCCCGCGTGCAGCCGCCTCTGACCGAGAACGAGTCCATGAAAGTCCGACCGACCTGTCGGGTTGTCTCGCCGTCCCTCTCGCTCACGAAGATCATGAAGTAGTAGCGCTGGCCCGAAGTGAAGACGCGCGCCTGCGCGAAGCCCTCGCGCCCCGTCGAGCGGTTCGGGAGCGCGACCGTCACCTCCCGCCCCTCGCACGTGCCGACCTTGACCTGCCCGTTCGTCAGCACGCGCCCGCCGTCGGCGACCATCGAGCGCGTCATCCCGTTGATGCCGCCTTCGATGGAAAGGTCTGGGTCGTTGTAACCGGCGGGCATGTCCATGTAGTCGAGTTCAAAGGTGTACTGGCCGGGGACGTGCGCCTCGTGGACGTGGCGCACGAAGTTGATCGGCCCCTTCTGAAAAGGAATCTGCCTGAGCTTCGGCTGCGGCGCGGGGAACTTCACCGTGAACGCGCCCGCCTCGGACGTGAACTCCCGCCAGTTGAGCAGGCGGGTTTGGCCGAAGGCCGACGGCGCAGAGGCGCAGAGCAGGAAGGCGCAGAGGAGGAAAAACTGTGTTCGTGGGAGAAGGCTTTTCATGCTTAAATATCCGCCGTCGTTGGGAAGGTTGACCGGGGCGCGCGTGCCGCGCCTCTCTCGGTGGCGGCCCCTGACTTGCGGAGCGCCGCGAGAGTTATAACGCCGCGCGCCGCTTTCGGCAAACGCCGCGCGCGGCTCGCAGCAAGGCTCGAAGACACAAGACGGATGAACGGCCTCAAACTGCTTCTCGCTTCACTGTTCGCACTGGCGCTGATGAACCCGAACGGCTTCACCGACGAAAGGCGACCCCGCGCGCGCGACATCGGCCTCGCGGTCGGCGTGCTGCCCGTGGGCCGCTTCAACGCGATCACGGACGTTTCGGGCGTGAGGGTCGGCCACTCGACGCTGATTAAAGGCGAGAGCGTGCGGACGGGCGTGACGGCCATCGTCCCGCACGAGGGGAATCTCTTTCAGGAGAAAGTCCCGGCGGCCATCTTCGTCGGCAACGGCTTCGGGAAGCTGATGGGCTCGACGCAGGTGGGCGAACTCGGCGAGATCGAGACGCCCATTCTTCTGACGAACACGCTGGGCGTCCCGCGCGTCGCCGACGCGCTTCTGGAATGGATGCTCGCGCTCCCCGGCAACGAGGAGGTGCGCTCGGTCAACGCCGTCGTCGGCGAGACGAACGACGGCGTCCTCAACGACATCCGTGGCCGACACGTCGGGCGCGAAGAGGTCTTCTCGGCTTTGAAGACGGCGCGCGGCGGCGAGGTCGAGGAGGGCTCGGTCGGCGCGGGCACAGGGACAGTCGCCTTCGGCTTCAAGGGCGGCGTCGGCACGTCCTCGCGCGTCGTGCCGCGCGCGCGAGGCGGCTACACGGTCGGCGTGCTCGTGCAGACCAACTTCGGCGGCGTCCTGACGATGAACGGCGCTCCCGTGGGCCGAGAGTTGGGGAAATATTATTTGAGGGAAGAGTTGGAAGGCGCGCGCGGCGCGAAGGCGGAAGGCGCAGAGGCGAGCGACCGGGCCGACGGCTCCATCATCATCGTCGTGGCGACGGACGCGCCGCTCGACGCGCGGAACCTGCGGCGCTTGGCGGCGCGCGCCATGCTCGGACTCGCGCGCACCGGCTCGCCTTCGACGAGCGGGAGCGGCGATTACGTCATCGCTTTTTCGACCGCGCCGCAGAACCGCCTGCGCCCGAACCCTTTGGGCGGCGTCCGCGCCACACAGGCGCTCTCAAACGACGCGATGTCGCCTCTCTTCCTCGCCTGCGTCGAGGCGACCGAAGAGGCCATCTACAACTCTCTGCTTCGCGCGACGACCGTCAAGGGGCGCGACGGCAACACCGCCGAGGCGCTGCCGCTCGCGCGCACCGTCGAGATTCTGAGGAAGTACAACGCGCTCGAAAAAGGAAAGTGAGAGAGGTGAAAACGATGGAGAGTGAACGGAACGTCCGAGGGGCGGGCGGGACGCCGGGCGGCGTGGGCGAGTTCCTGCTCGGCCTGGGGATGGCCGTGGCCGGGGCTTACATGCTGACGAGCCGCGTAATGGTGACGGGCGGTTGGTGGACGTTCTGGGGCTACAACTCTTTCGGGCTGTCGCTCGTGCCGCTCATCTTCGGTATCGGCATCCTCTTCTTCAACGGGCGCTCGGTCGTCGGGTGGCTTTTGCTCTTCGCGGGCGTCGTCATCATCTTCGCGGGCATCCTGTTGAACCTCCAGATTTACTTCCAGCAGACCAGCCTCTTCAACACTGTCGTCATGCTCGTCCTCCTCGCCGGAGGCGTCGGCCTCGTCGCGCGCTCGCTCCGCTCGCACGGCTGACGCCTGAACTCAGTTCTTGAGAACCGCCGCCG
>DASTQX010000514.1:0-8185 GCA_035761505.1 Pyrinomonadaceae bacterium | reverse complement strand
TGGCGAAAGCCGCGACGATGATCTCCCAACTGAAGACCCTCTTGTCGAGGTCGCCGACCTTTTTGATCGTCGGAGACTTGGACTCGCGGATCGGGAACTTGTCCGCGATGGTGTCGTCGTTCGTGCCCGCCATCACGTCTTTCGGGTCGTGCCCGGTCGTGTCCCAGATGAAGGTCTGATACTTTCCGTACTGCCCCTGCCCGATGGTGATCTGACATTCGGGCAAGCCGCCTCCGGCGTCAAGCTTAACGATCTTCTCGGCCATCAATCTCACCTCCTCTCAAAGTAGATGAAGTCTCTTTCTCTCAACTCGAACGTCGGCCCGAACCCTCGCGGACATTCTCCCGCGTTGAAGTCCTCAAAATTCCAACTCCCGGCTTCGGGTATAAGATGTTTTGCGTGGTGTGCGTGCCGACCGGCTCTGAAGCTTGCGGAGACAGTAGCCGCTCAAAGGCAAAGCAGAAGTGCTGGGCAAGGGCCGTTCGGCCCGGTGCGAAAAAAATGGATTCTCGTCTCAGGAAATGTCTTGAGACCGAAATGCTGAAAGAGAGAACGCAGGTGAAGCACGTGCACAATAGATTTGGCGATTGAAGTTGTCAACGTATTTTTTCTCGCGCCGTGGCGCGCGCGCGTGAAGGTTTCGGAGGGGCGAGCGGTCGTCATCGTCTTTGAAGGGGCTCGCCGAAAAATCATTATCTTGAAAAGCTGCCCGCACTTAATTATCATCACGCCCGCGATCTGGTTTCATGAAGTTCTCCATCCGTGCCGGGACGAGCGCGGCACGGCCTTTTGACAGACGGAGTGGCGCGCGCGGCGCAGAAGCTTTCCGGCGTGCCGCCGTTTCCCGCGGAGACTGGTCTCGCCCCAGTCTCAGCCTCAAGAATTCTCGTCCGGCTCGCTCCAAACAAAGCCGCGTTCTCCTTAGGTTGCAGACCATGAACTTAAAAACTCGGAAGCATGAAATCCCCCTCCATCTCTGTCAGGTGCTCGAAGAGGAGTTCGAGAGTCTCCACGAGCAGCCGGACGCGTCGGGCAGTGTAGATGCGTCGGTCGGGACGGTGGGCGGGACGGACGCCGCGCCGGATTGGGAGTTTCACGAAGGCCACGTTGATTTCGGGAGGCTCGCCCGGACGCTCGAAGCCGCGCACGAGGCGTGGGCGGCGAGGGGCGGCACGCCGGAGAGCGTCGAGGACATCGCCACGTACCTCGCTCTCAAGTATCCCGGCCTGCGGGCCGCGCCTCAACAGGCGACGGGCGAAGGCGGCGTTGACCGGCGGCTCGACATCCTCAACCGGATACTGCGCGAGGAGGACGAGGCCGGGAATCAGAACGGGCCGGGCGCGAAGGTCTTCCGGAAGGCTTGGTTCGAGCCCAAGGCTCTGCGCGACGAGACGCGCGGCCTTCTGGAGTTCAGCGGGCACGAGTGCGGCGCGGCGGCCTTCGACGATTCGCGCGGGGCGCGGAGCGACCTCCGGCGCTTCCGCCGGCTGCTGCTCGAAGACGCCTTCCCCACGGAGATTAAGCGCGTCTATGACCTGCGCATGGACGAAGCCGTCCGGCGGATACACGAGTTGGAGAAGGCGCGCTCGGCGGTCTGCTTCTCCGGCGGCGGCATCCGTTCGGGGACGTTCGCGCTCGGCGTCATCCAAGCGCTCGCGCGGCGCGGGCTGCTCGGCGAGTTCGACTACCTCTCGACCGTTTCGGGCGGCGGCTACGTCGGCGGGTGGCTGACGGCTTGGATTCACCGGCACCCGCACGGGCTCGAAGGGGTCGTCAGGGAGTTGAACGGGTCGGCGCGCAACTCGATGGTCGAGCCGGAGCCGGGGCCGCTCCGACACCTCCGCGACTTCAGCAACTTCATCACGCCTCGTCCGGGCCTGCTCTCCGCCGACAGTTGGACGTTCATCGTCATCTACATCCGCAACCTGATGCTCAACTGGGTGGTGCTGATTCCGCTCTTAGCGAGCGTCCTGATGATCCCGCGCGTGGCGAACGCCGTCATTTTGGCCGAACCGGCGTGGCGCGTGCTGGCCGGGCTCGTGCTGCTCGGAGGGCTCAGCCTCTTCCTGCTCAAGCCCGACCGGAGAACGGTGCTGAGCCTCCTGCTGCTCGGCGGGCCTTCGCTCGTCATCCTCTGGCTCGCACAGTCCACCGCGCCGGGGACGAACCCGGAACGCGTCGCGCGCGTCGAGGGCACGCTGCTCGCGGCGGGCGCGCTGCTGAGCGGCTACGCGCTCGCCTACATGCGTCTGAACCGACCGAGCAACGTCGGGGTCGTGCGGCCCGGCAGCTACTGGCACAAGCACCGCGACCAGAACGGCTTCCTCTGGATGTGCCTGCTGCCGCTGACGGTCTCGGCGATGCTGCTGGTGGTCTTCTGGGCGTGGTTCCGGCGGACGGCGGGCACGTCCAAGTTGCCTAACGTCGAATTCCTCGGCTGGAACATGTCGCCGTTCGGCGGCTTCGTGGTCTATGGCGTGCTGCTCGGCTTCGCGGGCCTTTTCATCTACGCGCTGCTCGCCGCCCTCTCATGGTGGGGCGCGCGCGGCGAGGTGTTGAGGATGACGCGGGAGAAGCCGCGAGCGGTCGCCACGGGCATCTTCAAGAACGTCGGGCGCGAGCTGCTGGTGACGCTCTTTGCGAGCCTGCTCGGCGCGGTGCTGCTCTACGTGGTGGCGGTCAAGATTCCGGTCTTCTTCGAGCCGGTCGTGGCGACGTTCGAGACCTACGCCGACGGAAGCACTTCCGGCGCGCTGCGCCCGCATACGGAATGGCGGCGGGCGGAGGTCTATACCTTCCTCGCCTTCCCCGCCTACCTGCTTCATTTCTTCCTCGGCCTCACGCTCTTCGTCGGCTTCACGAGCCGCCGCTCGGAGAAGTCGCCGCGCGAGCGGAGGGTGCGGGCGGGCGGCGCGGGCAACCCGCTCGGCAAGCTCTGGTGGTATGTGACGCACCCCTTCGACCGGACTTACGTGGAGGACGAAGACCGCGAGTGGCTGGCGCGCGCGAGCGCTTGGATTTTCATCGTCGCGGGCGGCTGGCTGCTCATCGGCGGGCTGGTCATCTTCGGGCCGCTGCTCTACTTCGAGTTCGGCAACTGGCTGGCGGCGGCGGGCGGCGCGTCGGGCCTGCTGGCGCTCCTCGGCGGCGGCAGCGCGCGCACGCCCGGCTCGAAGCAGGAGGGCATGAAGGGGAAGTTGCAGACGCTCGGCGTCAACGTCCTCGTCCTCGCCTCCTTCGTCTTCTTCGCCTGCATCGTCATCGCGGTCTCGCTGCTGACGGCCACGGTCATCGCGTGGCTCGCGCAGTTCTTCACGCCCACGATTGCCGCTCTGCTCAGCATCTCGCCGCGTAACCTCGCGGCCTTCGCCGAGCATTACCCGTTCCAGTCGCGCGAGAATGTCTTCCGCGTGCTCCACTTCCCCTCCTGGCTCTACGTGCTCGTGCTGGCGCTGGGGCTGCAAATCTTCGGGCGGGTCTTCGCCGCGCTCATCAACCTCAACAAGTTCTCGCTCCACGCGGGCTACCGCGACCGCATCATCCGCGCCTTCCTCGGCGCGTCGCGGCTCGGCGGCGAGCGCGACGCCAACCCCTTCACGGGCTTCGACCCGCGCGACAATCTCCACATGGAAGAGTTGCGCCCGATGCTCCTGCGCGAGTCGGACTTCGCCGAGCCGGACGGCCTCACGCGCTTCGTCAACGAACTCAACCGCCCGCCCGCCGAGCGCAAAGGCGTGGCGAAGTTCCTCCGCCGGGAGATCGAAGCGATGGAGGGCGATTCGAGGAAGTATTTCAAAGACCCGCCCGGCAGCGTCGAGATTAACCCTTCCTTCCGCGCCGCGCTCTTCGGCGACCTCAACACCATCCTACAGGGGCGAGACATCCCCGAAGACGGCGAGACGAGCGCGTCGAGCGCGTGGGCCGAGGAGTACGACGCGAGCCGCGTCCGCCGGAACCGCGAGCGGCTGTGGCGCGCTTACGACTACATCAACTACCCGCCGAAGCCGTACCGCCTGATGCACGTCGTCAACATGGCGCTCAACCTCGTGCGCGGCGACCGTCTGGCGTGGCAGCAGCGGCGCGCGCAATCCTTCACGGCCTCGCCTTTGCACGCCGGGACGCTCTTCGGCGGCTACCGGCGGACGCGCGACTACGGCGGCAAGAACGGCATCTCGCTCGGCACGGCGGTCGCCATCTCAGGCGCGGCGGCGAGTTCCAACATGGGCTACTTCTCGCCCTCGCCCTTCGTCACCTTCGTCCTCACGTTCTTCAACGCGCGGCTCGGCTGGTGGCTCGGCAACCCCGGAGTCCACGGCGCTGACTCCTACTTCCGCTCGCACCCGCAGAGCGCGCTGAGCCCGATTGTTGACGAGGCGTTCGGCCTCACCGACGCCGAGCACCCTTACGTGCTGCTCTCCGACGGCGGCCACTTCGAGAACCTCGGCCTCTACGAGATGGTCTTGCGCCGTTGCCGCACTATCTTCGTCGTGGACGGCTCGGCAGACCCCGAAGGCAGCTACTCCGACCTCGGCTCGGCGGTGCGCAAAATCCGCATAGACTTCGGCATCCCGATTGAGTTCCCCTCGCCCTTCCCGATCATCGCCCGCCCGCAGAGCGAGTCGAAGTCGGGAGCCTACTTCGCCGTCGGCGACATTCACTACGAGGCGGTGGACGCGCCGCCGCCGGGCCGCTCGTCCAAGAGCCTGACGGGCAAGCTCATCTACATCAAGCCCACCATCTATAACGAGGAGCCGCGCGACATCTACAACTACGCGCAGAGCGACCCCACGTTCCCGCACGAGTCCACCGCCGACCAGTTCTTCGACGAGCCGCAGTTCGAGAGCCACCGGATGCTCGGCTACCACATCCTCACGGGGCTGCTTGACGGCGCGGCCTCGACCTCGACCGGCGACGGCGTGACCAACTATCCGAAAGACCTCCGGACGTTCGTCAACTGGCTATCAGAGAAGGCCGAGATCGAGAAGCGCGCCGCCGCCGACGCCGAGCAGGACAAAGCCCTGACGCTCTTCAAGGCGATGATTTCGTCCGTCTCGCTCGGCGAGGGCTCGACCTCGACCTCGACGCCGAACGGCGTCTCCGGCACGACGACCGAAACCACGGAGCAGACGCCGACGCCGAGCAAGCCTTAGACGCGCCTCATTGCGCGTGCGGGCTCGTTTGATATTCGGCGTGGCGGCGTGCGAGGATAAGGGCCGTTTCCTGCTGAATACTTATGAGCGACAAGCGACTCGACCTGCTCATCATCGGCGCGGGCCCGGCGGGGCTCTCGGCGGCGGACTCGGCGGCGCGCGAGGGGCTCGAATACCTCGTCGTCGAGAAGGGGCTCATCGCCGACACCATCTATCACTACCCCGTCGGCCTGACCGTCTTCTCGACCGTCAACGAGCTTGAGCTGCGGCAAGGCGAGCTGCGCCCCTGCCGCGAGAAGCCGACGCGCGAGGAGTTGCTCTCCTACTACGTCCGCTTCGCGCTCGAAGAGGGCTTGCGCATCAACACCGAAGAGGAGGTCACGGCCATCGAGCGTGCGGGGGCCGAGGGCTTCGTCGTCGAGACGACGCGCGCGCGTTACGAGTCCGCGCGCGTGCTCGTCGCCACCGGCGCGGGGAGTCGTCAGCGCCGCCTGCACGTCCCCGGCGAAGACCTCCCGAAAGTCCGGCACCGCTTCCGCGAGCCCTTCCCCTTCGTCCGCAAAGACGTGCTCGTCGTCGGCGGCGGCAACTCCGCCGCCGAGGCCGCGCTCTTCCTCTCCGAAGGCGGCGCGCGCACGACCTTCGCCATCTGGCGCTCCGACTGGGAGAACCGCGACCCGCAGCGCGGCGCAATCAAGCACTGGGTACGCGGCCCCTTAGAGAACGAAATCGAGCGCGGTCGCCTCCGCCTCCTCCTCTGCACCGAAGTCGTCGAGATCGCCGAGGACGACGTGACCGTCAAAGACGACGCGGGCGAACTCGTCCGCCTCCCGAACGCCGCCGTCTTCGTCCTCATCGGCAGCGACGCGGACTTAACGCTTCTCCGACGCCTCGGCGTCCGCATCGAGAAGTCCGGCCTCTCCGAAGTCCCCATCTACGACCCCGAAACCTTCGAGACCAACGTCCCCGGCCTCCACGTCGCCGGGCACTTCACCCACGCCCGCCACATCAAAGAAGCCATCGCCGTCCCCCGCCGCATCGTCCCTCTCATCGCGCAATCATTGAAGAAGATACAGACGGTGTGAAGACCTCTCGACCGCAGGAACGTGATGAACTTCGAGATTATCGGCGAAATCACGGAGGTTGAAACGATTGCCGTCGGCAACTCGATCCGTGATTTGAGACGCCTCCGAAAGCAGTACGGCAGAGGCCGTTGGAGGAAGCTGAAAGGGGTTGCGCAGGTGCGCCTGCGTAGCGGTAGAATACGACTTGCCGAGTTACACTGGTACGAGGCGCACGGCAGAGGTCGTCAGGAAATCAAGCGTAAGCGTTATCTGGACTGAGCCATGAGACAGAAAAAGAAAGCGGCGCTGCGGTTCGCGGTCTGTGTCAACAATTCCGTTTATCCGGCATCACTTGAGCTGCACAAGATTTACCGCGTGCTCCCCGACGAAGACGCTGCTGACGATGGCGACCTCCGCGTCGTTGACGAGAGCGGCGAGGATTATCTCTACCCGGCGGACTACTTCGTCATGCTGGAGCTGCCACAGGAAGTCACCGACTCCCTCCTCCGCGCGGCCTGACATCCTTAAACCTCATCGCGCAATCGCTGCGGGCGGCGGTCTGAAAGCTTTTCGCCGCCGCCGGGGAGGGCGACAACTTCCGACTCCGAGACACCTTCTACGCGCGCGGCCTCCACGTCATCATGGAGAAGTAAAGCGCACCCGCGCTCGCTGCCCTCTCAATCAGGGCTTGAGCCCGTCGCACTCTTTCCCCTTCACCGGGAGCCGCCGCCCGCGTTCCCACCCCAATCGGAGCCGTAAACCGTTGAAGGCAGATCAGTTGTTCGCGCTCGCGTCTTGACGTGGGTGCGGATTTGATCTTAGATCAAATGACTTTCGGGGTTCTCTCGGTATCACGGCGCGGAAGAGTTTAAATGTCAACAGTCCGGCAGGCGGGACAACAATTCGCGGACGACAGGCTGTGGGAAGCGGAGGCGGCGGAGTCCGTCCCGGCCCCGGTCTATGCGGACGAGCGGCACGGGCTGCGGCTCTACCGGGGCGACGCGTTGGAGTTGTTGCGGCTGGCGAAGGGCGGCGTCTTCGACTTGATTTTCGCCGACCCGCCGTACTTCCTCTCGAACGGCGGCATCACGTGTCAGGCGGGCAAGATGGTGAGCGTCAACAAGGGGGCGTGGGACAAGGCCACGACCTTCGAGGAGATGCACCACTTCAACCTCGAATGGCTGGGGGAGTGTCGTCGGCTGCTGAAGCCGAACGGCTCGCTCTGGGTGACGGGGACGGCGCACAACATCCATAGCGTCGGGTACGCGATGCAGACGCTCGGCTTCAAGATTCTCAACGACATCGCGTGGTACAAGGTCAACCCGCCGCCGAACCTCTCGTGCCGCTACTTCACGCACGCGACCGAGACGGTGCTCTGGGCGCGGCGCGACGCCAAAGCGCGCCACACGTTTCATTACGCGGAGATGAAGCGCGAGAACCGCGACAAGCAGATGCAATCGCTCTGGCACATCAAGCCGCCGGGCGCGCGCGAGAAGCGCTACGGCAAGCACCCCACGCAGAAGCCGGAAGCCCTCCTCGACCGCATCCTCCGCGCCTCCTCCAACGAGCGCGATCTCGTCCTCGACCCCTTCTGCGGCAGCGGCACGACCGGCGTCGTCTCGGCCCGCCTCGGTCGCCGCTTCGTCGGCATTGACTTAGTGCTCTCTTATCTCGAACTCGCCGTCACGCGGCTCCGAGATGAAGTCGCTGCCGAACAGCTTTCGTTCGGCAGCATTACCATCAGCACGCTTCTGATTGAGTCGAAGGGTGACAAGGCGACTCCCACTTGGGCCGAGATTGTTTCGACGGCGCTCGACGAGCTTGGCGGCGAAGGGTATTTAAAGGACATCAATCAACTCGTCGCGCACAACCCGCGAACGAAGAAAAATATAACTTGGACTTCCACCGTGCGGCGTGTGGTGAGACAATCGGCGCGATTTGAGACGGTCGGGCGCGGTCGCTACCGCTTAC
>DASTQX010000513.1:0-8749 GCA_035761505.1 Pyrinomonadaceae bacterium | reverse complement strand
GCGCCTTGCGCCGCGCCGCCTCGCGCCACTCTTCCAACTTGTCCCGGTAGTCAGCCATAAACTCTCCTGAAACGATGAACTCCGAACGCGGAACGCGGAACTGAAAGACAAAAGGCTTTTGCTTTTTAGTTGAGCGTTCCGCGTTCCGCGTTCATACCTTTTTAAGATACGCCGAGCATGGACGCGGGGTTCGGCTCGGACTTGGGGGCGCAGCCGACGCGGTCGCGCCCGCCGCGCTTGGCCTCGTAGAGCGCGGCGTCGGCGGCGGCCCTCAACTCTTCGCCGGACGCGGCGCACGTGGGGAACTCGGCGACGCCGAAGCTCGCCGTGATGGCTCCCGCGCCTTCGACGTGCATCGAGGCGACGGCGGCGCGCAGGCGCTCGGCCACTTCGAGGCCGTGTTCGAGGTCTGTCTCCGGGAGGATGACGGCGAACTCGTCGCCGCCGATGCGCGCGCCCGTGTCAATGCCGCGCGTCCCGGCCTGCACGGCGTTGCCGACGCGCCTCAGAGCCTCGTCGCCCGTGTCGTGCCCGTAGGTGTCGTTGACATCTTTAAAGTTGTCAATGTCTATCAGCAGCACGCAGAAGGCGTGGTCGTAGCGAGAGGCGCGCGCCACCTCGCGTTCCAACTGGCGCTCGAAGCGGCGGCGGTTGGCGAGCCCCGTCAAATGGTCGGTGAAGGCCGCCTCCTCGCACGAGTCGAGGTAGTTTTTGAATTCGAGCAGCGTGCGCGCCCGCGCGCGCAGGAGGTCGAGGTCGGTCGGGTCGGTGATATAGCCGAGCGCGCCGACTTCGGAGCCGAGGCGGATGTCGTTCGCCTCGGCGCGCGCGGCGGACTGGATGATGACCGGAATGAATTTGGTGCGCGCGTCGGAGCGCACGCGCCTGACCATCTCGTAGCCGTCCATGCGGGGCATCATCACGTCGGTGATAATCAGGTCGGGCTGGTACTCGGCGACGGCGGCAAGGCCCGACACGCCGTCGTCGGCGGTGCGGACTTCGTAGCCTTCGCGCTGGAGGGCGAAGGCAAGCAGTTGGCGTTTGTCGGGCTCGTCGTCAACGACGAGGACGTTGAACCGGGTAGAAGACATAATATTTGCAGCGAAAGCCGCGACGAAACAGGGCTTGCGCGCCTTCCGCGCTTCGTGCTAGAGTGCCCGCCAACAAAGGGACGGTTTCCGTTTCGCGTTCGTTTGGCAGTGATCTTTCCTCATCGAACGTGTTAAAAAGATAAAATGTAGAATCGCCTCGCTACACATTACGCGTTTTCCGCGCGCGCTTCTTTCCCTTTTTCCGGTTAAGTCGTCTTTTCGGAGCAGAAGGCTGCTCCTGCTTCCGGTTATTCCCCTCATCGGGGCGGCAGTGCCGCGCGTGCTCTCCCGGAAGTCCTGAAACTCTTCTCCGACGAGGAACCCCCAGCCATGTCACACCGACGCGCCTGCGACCTGAGCACTGAAGAACGCAGAGAGATTATACGCCATTCGGAAGTCGGCGCGAGTCTCGACGCGGCGACCGTCACGCTTCTGGCCGAGTCGGCGAGCGCCGCCGACTACCGCCGCCGCCGCTTCATCTACCGCAAGGGCGACACCGCCGACGCGCTGTTCGTCATCGTGCGCGGGCGCGTCAAAATCTGCTCGGTCGAAGAGGCTTCGGGCCGCGAGGCCGTCATTGACATCGTCGGCGCGGGCGCACTCTTCGGCGAATCAGCGCTCTACGGCGGGGGGACGCGCGAGCGCTGCGCCGTCGCCTACGAGCAGGCGCGACTGTTGCGGATTCCGGTGGGGGTTTATCAAGAGGGGATGTTTACGAGCCGCGGACTCAATGATTACACCTTCCGGATGGTTGGTCAACGGCTTGCGCGGGCCGAGCGGCGCGTCGCCGACTTCGCCTTAGACGCTATCCCCGCCCGCCTCGACAAGCTTCTGGTCGAACTCTCCGAGCGCTACGGCGTGCGCGAAGCCGAGGGCGTCTTGATTGACATCCCTCTGCCGCACCGCGAGATCGCCTCCATCGTCGGCTCGACGCGCGAGAGCGTCACGGTGCGCTTGAACGCCATGCGCCGCGCGGGTATCATTGATTTCGTTGACCGAAAAATCCTGATTAAAAACCCGGTCGCCGCCGTGGTGTAGAAGAAGCTGTAAGCTTTCGGATTCCAGCCAGCGGCCTTTTTAAGATTATGCAAGGGGGTTTGAAGCTCTCCGTTTTTTAAGCTCACGGATAAGAGCTAACAGCTTTTCGATGAAGTGTCCGACCTGCCACAAGCCGACCACGCTCAAAGATAATCCCTTCCGCCCCTTCTGCTCCGAGCGCTGCAAGCTCATTGACTTCGGCGCGTGGGTCAACGAAGAGTACGCCGTTCCCGCGCACGAGCCCGCGCCCTCGCTCGAAGAGATTGAGCAGAACGCCGAACCCGGAGAAGAGAGTCAGAACGCCGAACGATGAAGGGGCTGCGATCTCGAAATTTCAGATTTGAAATGTCGAGATTCGAGACTTCAGACCGCCCCGCCTTCATCGCCCGTCGTCCCGCTTTTCTTCTTCGGCGTGCTCCGCCCGCGCGCGTCGTGTAAAATGCTTCCCTCTCTCGCTTGGAGGAGCTTTCACACAGATGCCTTTCGCCTTTCACGCACACATCTCGCGGACGCGGACGACGGCGCTCGCGCTCTTCTTTATCCTATCTACGCTCGCGGCGTGCAGCCTCGACGGTGCTTCAAAAAAGGCGCGGCCCGCCAACACGGGGACGCCGACGGGAGCACAGTCGCCGCGCACTTCGCGACCGCTGCCGCCCGCCGAGACGGCGCGGCGCACGAACCAGCGCGGGGGCGGCGGCTGGACGCTGCTCGACGGTCGGCGCGCGAGCCTCGCCGACCATCGCGGCGAGGTCGTCGTGCTCGACTTCTACGCGACCTACTGCCCGCCGTGCCGCGAAGAGATTCCGCACCTCGTCGAGCTGCAAAAGCGTTACGGCCCGCAGGGCTTCAAGGTCGTCGGCCTCAACGTCGGCGGCGCGGAAGATCAGGCGAAGGTGCCGGAGTACGTTAAAGAACTCGGCATCCACTACCAGCTCGCCAACCCGGACGAAGAGGTCGTAGATATGTTCCTCGCGGGCGTCAGCGACATCCCTCAGACGTTCGTCATCAACCGCGAGGGCCGCGTCATCGAGCGCCTCGTCGGCTACAACACCGAGGTCGCCCGGCGACTCGAAGCCGCCGTCGAGAGCGCCATCAAGGATAAGACCGGCGACGAATAACCGTTGGGAGTCCGGAGTCTCGGAGTCTCGTGTCAGGAGTCGAAAGCAACTCGCTTGCGCTTCTGACTCCTGACTTCTTTTCAGGGGGGTTGAAGTGAGAAGAGCGAAGATACTTGCCACGATCGGGCCTGCGTCGCGCGAGCCAGCCGTGTTGGAGTCGCTGCTGGCGTCGGGCGCGAACGCCGTGCGCATCAACATGTCGCACGGGACGCAGGAAGAGCACTCGGAATCCATCCGCCGCGCGCGCGCCGCCGCCGAGCGCCTGAAGCGCCCCCTCTCCGTGCTCGTTGACCTTTCGGGGCCGAAGATCAGGACGGGCATGCTCAAGGGCGGCCAGCCCGTCGTGCTCGAAGCGAACGCGCTCTTCACCATCACCACGCGCTCGGTCGTGGGCGACGCGCGCGAGGTCTCGACCAACTATTCGGGGCTCGCGCGCGACGTGGGGCCGGGCGCGCGCGTCCTCCTCGACGACGGCGCGATTGAACTGGCGGTCGAGAGCACGAACGAGACGGACGTGGTGACGCGCGTCGTCAACGGCGGCACGCTCGCCGAGCGCAAGGGCATCAACCTGCCGGGCGTGAGTCTGCCGATACCATCCTTGACGGACAAGGACAGGCGCGACCTTCAATGGGCCGTGCGCGAGCGCGCAGACTACATCGCGCTCTCCTTCGTCCGCCGCCCCGAAGACTGTGAGGAGGCCAAAGCGCTCATCAAGGCGGCGGGCGGCGACGCGCCGCTCGTGGCGAAGATCGAGAAGGCCGAGGCCATCACTCATCTCGAAGAGATCGTCCGGGCCGCCGACGCCGTGATGGTCGCGCGCGGCGACCTCGGCGTCGAGACTTCGGTCGAACTCGTCCCCGTCTATCAGAAGCGCATCATCGAGGAAGCGAACCTGCGCGGCAAGGTCGTCATCACGGCGACGCAGATGCTCCAATCCATGATCGAGGAGCCGCGCCCGACGCGCGCCGAAGCCTCGGACGTGGCGAACGCCGTGTGGGACGGCACAGACGCCGTGATGCTCTCGGCGGAGACGGCGACGGGCAAGTATCCCGTGCTCGCCGTGGCGACGATGGCGCGCATCATCGAGAGCGCCGAGAGCGGCATGAAGAGCCGTTCGAGCGACCTCATGCGCTGGGCCGGGAAACAGTCGGGGCGCGTGAGCCGCGCGCTGTGCGAGGCCGCGGCCTTCGCCGCCGACGAGATCAGGTCGCGCACCATCGGCGTCATCACCGAGTCGGGGCTCATGGCCTACAGGCTCTCGGCGCTCAGGCCGGAGCAGCGCATCGTCGCCATCACCTCCGACCGCGACGTGCAGAACGAGCTGTCGCTGGTTTGGGGCGTCGAGTCGCTCTATCAATCGCCGTGCGACGACACGGACGGGCTGCTGCTCGCGTGCGAGCGGACGCTCGTCGAGGCCGGAGTGGCGCAGCAGGGCGAGACGCTCGTGTTGATGGCGGGCCGACTCTCCGGCAAGGGGCTCTCAAGCTCCGTGACGCTTTACACCGTCGGCGGCTCGCTGCCGCCCACGCTCTAGAAGGGACGGCGCTTGAGCGGGGCTTGGCAACTCTCCGTCGGGGACTTGTCCGAGACGCTGCGCCCGGCCTTCTACGTGCTCTCCGTCGCGGCCTCCGCGTGGGTCTTGGCCTCGGCCCGTCGGCACGGCGGCTTCCGCCCCTTCGCCGTCTGGGCGTGGACGCTCAGCGCCTTCATCTTCCCCGCCATCGTCCTCCCGCTCTACCTCGTCGCGCGCATGTACACGCCCCGCGCCGACACCTCTTCGACCGACTTACACCCAAATGACGAAGACGCGGAAGAGTCTGCTCAAACTTCGGACGAGACTTCGGACGAGACTTCCGTGAGCGCGGACTCAGGTGAGCAAGAAGAGACGCCCGCGCGCAAGGCGAAGGGGTCGAGGTTCGTCGTGCCTCTGCTCTACGCCGGGGCGCTGTTGTTAATCGGGGCGTTCTCTTTTTATCAGGATTACCGGAGCTTCGACGCGCACCTCGCGCGCGGCGCGCAGGCGAAGCTCTACGGGCAGCGCGAGCGCACGATGGCCGAATACCGCGCGGCGCTCGGCGTGCGAGAGGACGCGCACACGCGGAAGCTTCTGGGGCTCGAACTGCTCGAAGCGGGACGCGCGGAAGAAGCCCTCGCCGAGTTGCGCGCCGCCGAAGCGAGCGGCGAGACGGACGAGACGCTCTCATATCACGTCGGCTCCGCGCTCGAAGCGTTGGGCCGAGGCGGCGAGGCCGTGACTTCTTACACGAAGTTTCTCCGAAGCGGCCTCTGCGCGCGGACGCCTCCAAGCGCCTCTTGCGAGACGGCGCGGGCGCGCGTCACGCGGCCTTAAGTTTTTAAGGAGTGAATCGTCCCGGCGGCGGTCGCGTCAGTCGCGGCTTGGGCTACTCGGCGCGGATGGTGCGGACGATGGCGTCGCGGAGGCGTTGCGGCGAGGCGCTCTTGGCCGCGCCCTTCTGCGGGTTGCGCCAGTTGTCGAGGATGGCGACCTTGTGCGCGCAGGCGACCGTGCAGAGCGGCGCGCACCACTTGTCGGCGTTGTACTCGCGGTCGAAGTCTTCCATCGTGTAGTCGGCTAAGGGGATGCCGGGGTGTCCGCGCTGCTGCGAGCAGTAATGGACTAAACCGTCCTCGCAGATGTAGAGGTAACGCGCGCCCGCGCGGCAGCGCCACTCGTTCGGCTTGCCGTCGGCGAGGTTGTTCTGGAACCACGCGAGCCGCGAGTAGTTGCTCTTGTTGAAAATCTTCAACTCCTCGTAAGCCTTCCGCTCCCGGTCTTCGAGCGGCTTCAGAATCCCCTGCCCGTCGTGGATGATGCCGACCGTCGTGTCGAAGCCCAACTCCCGCGCGCGGCGCGCGATGACGAGCGCGTCGTCCGGATTCTTGATGCCGCCGCCGATGACGGAGTTGATGTTGACGTGGAAGTCGGCGTACTCGGCGAGGTTCCTGAGCTTCCGGTCGAGGTTCTTGAGGCTCTTCTTCGACACCTCGTCGGGCTCGACGTTATCAATGCTGATTTGCAGATATTGCAGCCCGGCCTCGTTCAAGCCGCGCACGCCTTCGGGCGTCATGTAGTAGCCGTTCGAGATGAGCCCGGCGATCATCCCCCGGCGGCGGATGTGGCGGATGATGTCGTTGAGTTGCGGGTGCATCATCGGCTCGCCGCCCGAAATAGTGATGATGGAGGTGCCGAGGTCGGCGAGCTTGTCGAGCCGACGTTTCATCTCCTCGACGGGGACGGGCTCCGAGGTCTTGTCGTACTCGTTGCAGTAGGCGCACGCCAGATTGCATCGGCGCATCGGGATGACGTGCGCGAGGACGGGGTGGCGCGTCGAGGCCAGCCCGCGGAGGATGAACTCCGCCTGACGCATCTTTAACTTGAGGAGCGTGCTTCTCTTCATCAAACTGTCTTTGTCTTCGCCTCGGCGCGACGGTGCGGGAAGATTTCGGTCTTGCGCGCCGGGACTCCCTTCAGAAGTTCTGATAGAAAATACGCAAAGAGCGGGCGGGAAGCAAGCCGCCGGGGCGTCCGGCAACGCTCGCGCGCGGATGCGGGCTGACCGGGCCGCCAGAAACGGCGAAGGGTTCCGGCGCTAAGAGAGCCGGAACCCTTCCTCGCCTGAATTGTTTTGGAAAGAACTTAGCCCTTGACGATCTTGACGCCCGCGCCGAGTTGGAGCGAGAAGGCGTCCGAGGGGATGCGGACGTTCTTCTGGGGGTTCAAGAGCCGGACGAGCGTCGAGTCGTTGTTGCGCTCGGTGACGCGCGTCTGGAGCGGCATCCCGCTGTCGTCAACCCAGACCTCGGCGTACTTGAAGCCCGCGTTGCCCTTGGGCGTGAACTTCAGAAGCCAAACGTGCGGGCCGTCGAGCGTGCCCTCGCCGAGGAGTTCGACGTTGTAGGCCGAGTTGAACTGCGCCTTCGACATCCCCAGACCGAAGCCGAGCACGCCGCTCACCTTCGAGTTCTTCGAGGCGTTGCTCGTGGTGCCCTGATAGGCCATGTTCATGCGGGGCTTGAAGAGCGTGTACTTGCCGCCCGACACCGCGAGGTGTTCGCGCTGCGGCTTCTGCCAGTCAATGCGGACGGAAACATCTTTTCCCGCGCCCGGCACGTACTGCACCTCGCCCTGAAAGTTGTCATAGACCTTGATCTGCGCGTTGTACTTCTGCATCAAAACGCCCGCGCGCAGGCTGCGCATGTCGCGGCGGTTGCGCTCCATCTTGTTGAGAATCGAGCTGACGAGGCCCGCCCCCTGCGCGTTCGCCGCCGGGGGCAGCACCGCAGTACCGACTAAGAGTGCCATCACGAGGCCAAGCAAAACTAACTTCTTCATGCGAACTCCTTTGGGAAACTAAGGGAGACTCCTGCCCGGTCTCGGAAAACCGGGTGATTATAGTGAATGATTACTCGATGTCAACCTCATAGACGGCGATTTGGCCGTCTTCGGTTCTGAGCGCCCGCCAACCCCTGACCCGCACGTCCGGCCTGCCCGTGACTCTTTGCACGCCCCGTTCCACGGCCTGTGCGTCGGGATTTGGCCCCAGAACGTCGGGGCGGAGGAGCAGCTTCTCAGCCGCCATGAAGCCATTTTGATGCAGCCCGCCGCCGCTCAGTTTGCCCTGTTCAAACCAGCTTTTCGGCGTCAAAAAGACGAAGGCGACGATCAGCGCGCAGAGCACGTCGTACTGCCAGGTCGTGCGTCCATACGACCAGAGGACGATCTTTTTGATGGTGCGCAGGACGCTCGACATCACAAAATTACAAAAAGTGACAGGCCGTGGCTGACAAGTGGCGTAATTTGGCTGCACTTTCAACGCGGCCCGCCTTCAGGCCCGTCCGGAGTGCATTATATCTGGACGCGGGGGCCGGGGGCAACGATTTGCCCGTCGCGCATCTGGATGATGCGGCGGCACATGGCGGCGGCCTCCGGGTTGTGGGTAATCATGATGATGGTCTGGTTGAAGCGGTAATTCATCTCCTGAAACATGTTAAGGACGATGGCCGAGTTCTCGGAGTCGAGGTTTCCGGTCGGCTCGTCGGCGAGGACGAGAGCCGGGCGGTTGACGAGGGCGCGCGCCAGAGCGACGCGCTGCTGCTCGCCGCCCGAAAGCTCCAACGGCTTGTGGTGCATCTTGTCTTCTAACTGAAGCAGGCGGAGGATTTCGCGTCGCCTTTCGGGGTGGTCGTCCTTGCCGCCGTCGCCGCCCGCGTGGATGCGCTCGGCGAGGCGCAGGTTTCCTTCCGCCGTGAGCGTCGGGAAGAGGTTGAAGCGTTGGAAGACGAAGCCGATTTTGCGGCGGCGGATGTCGGTGCGGCGGGCGTCGGTGGCGGCGGTGAGGTCTTCGTCGTCAATCACGATGCGCCCGCTCGTCGGCGTCAGGAGTCCGCCCAAGAGGTGCAGCATCGTGGATTTGCCGCAGCCCGAAGGCCCCATGATGGCGACGAACTCGCCCTCCTCGACCTCCATCGAGACGCCGCGCA
>DASTQX010000512.1:0-2103 GCA_035761505.1 Pyrinomonadaceae bacterium | reverse complement strand
CGTATTTAATTTTGAGATAGAGCGTGAACTGCACGACGGGCTCGATGACGACGGGGTCGAAGACGAGGTCAAAGCCGTCGGCGTTGAGCGGGTTGAAGAAGAAAGTGCGGCTCTTGCGCGCGCTCTGCACGGTGACTCTCTGCCGGTCGAAGTAGGATTGGCTGACGCTCTCCGACTCGGCGGCGGTGTAAGAGTCGTACATCTCGGTCGGATAGTAAGCGCTGTACTTCTCGGCGAAGACCTGCGCGCCGCCGCGAAACTTGACGCCGAAGAGTTTCATGTAACTTTCGGCCTTGCGATTGATGACGCCCGCCGCCTCTTCCAAGAGGCGGGCGCGGACTTTGCTCGTGTCCCGGACAACGTAGTCCACTTTGATGAGGTCAAAGATTTTCGAGCGCGACGCGGCGATGATGAGCTTGTCGAGCAGCATCTTGTCCTGATAGTGGACGGAGACGTTCTTCTTCAACTCGAAGCCCGTCAGGCGCTCCTTCGCCACCGTGCCTTCGACCTGAAAGGCGTAAATCTTATTCTGCGCGGCGAAGTCCACGAACACGTCGTCGTTTTTGACGCCCAACTGCCGGAGCGCGGCGGTGAACGCGCCGACGGTGGCGTCCATCTTCTGGTTACATTCGGGGACGGTCACGCACTCTTCGGCCACGCCAAAGACGGCGACGTGTTCGTCGGCCTTGACGTTCATCAGGATGCTCGCGTCGAGGAACATGGAAGACTCGTCGGGCGGCATCTCTTCCTTCGTCTGGACGCGCTTGGCGCGCTCGTTCTGCTCGGCGCGAGCGTTGCCGCCGGATTGCGAGTAGCCGATGTTGCCGCTCGCCTGCGCTCGGCAGACGGCGGCGCACGCGATGAGGGTCAGGAAGGCGGACAGGATTTTCTTCATTCGACGCTCCCTCGCCGATTTTCGATTTTGGATTGGCGCGGCGGCGGAAGCTGAACGCCCGGCGGCAGGCTTCAAGCTCAAGCGGCACGCTAATCCAAAATCTTAAATCCGAAATCGAAAATCGGCTCACTTTGGCTGGATGCGGAGGGTAAAGCTGGCGATGTCAATCTTCTCGTCGGGGCGCACTTCGACGCGCTCTTCGCGCGGGACTTCGCGCCCGCCGACGAAGGTCGCGTTCCTGCCGTGGGGCGTGAACCAGTAGCGGCCTTCGGGGTCGCGCGCGAGCGTGGCGTGGTGGCGGCTGACTTCGGGGTCGCCCTTGACGGCGACATCCACGGTGACGGACTTCGAGCCGCGCCCGATGGTCACTTCGGGCTTGGTGACGGGTACGACCGTCTGGCGGACGCCGCTGCGCCAGACCTCGATGCTGTAGAGTTCGACCGGTCGCGCCGAGACTCTGGTGACTTCGCTCTCCGGCGCTTCGGTGTCCGCGCCGAGGGCTTCGCCGTCGGTCGTTGATGAAGATGAAGGGGCTGCTCCTTGGGCGTCGGCGTTCTGGCGCGCGGTGACCATCGTGTGGCCGCTCTCGCTCGCGTCCCAGACGGGCTGGACGCGGAACTCGCCCTTGTTGAGCGTGCCGTCCACGCGTAGTTCGACGGCGAAGGATTTGGTGGCGAGTTGCGTCGTGCCGGAGAGTTCGCGCGCGCGCTCCGAGAGGACGTAGAAGAGCCCTTGTTCGAGGCCGCGCCGCTTCTCGCCCTGCCACTCCTTGTCGTCCTCGCTCGAAAGATAGACGATGTATTCGGGCGGGATGTAGGTCGGGCCGCCGGGCGGCGTGAACATCTCGCGCTGCATGACGGTTTCGATCTCGCGCGCCACCTTGACGAGGAACTCCTCCCACACGCGGCGCGGGCGCGACTGTTCGTCCACCTCGGCGAGCGGGTCGTCCGTCTCCACCCCGTCAACCCAGCGGCGAATCGTTTCAAGTATTCCCACGGTTAAATGTACCTCTCCATTCGGTCAGGGAAATCAGAGAGCTTTTAAAAAAGCGCTGTGCATCCAGCCTTCGTCCGCCGCGTCGGGCCGCTCTTTGGGCCGCCCGTATTCGAGGACGACGACCTGCGACCACCTGCCGTTGACCTGCAAGACCCGCACGCGCGAATTCTTCAAAGCCTTGCCGATGTCCGGGAAGCTCGTCGAAGGGCCGG
>DASTQX010000511.1:0-1566 GCA_035761505.1 Pyrinomonadaceae bacterium | reverse complement strand
GATCGTCGAGTCGAACGCCGCGCCGGTGAACGGCGTCTCCGAGGTCGGCAAGGAGATACTCAACACGCCGCGCAACTCCTTCAGCCTGTGGACGACTTACAACACGCCCTGGAAGTTGGAGCTGGGCGGCGGCGCTCGTTTCGTCGGCCGTCGCTTCGGCAACAACATCAACACGCGGCAGGTGGAAGGGTACTGGCTGCTCGACCTGATGGCCTCCTACCCGCTCTCGCGCCACGTAGACCTGCGGCTCAACGTCAACAACCTGACCGACGAATATTACTTCGACCGCCTCGGCGGCGGGCACCTCGTCCCCGGAGCGGCGCGCACGGTGACGCTCAGCACGAGCTTTAACTTCTGACGGGGGCTTTGCAGGCCGAAGATGCTTTTACACATCCCTGAGGTGCTGACCGCCGAGCAGGTCGCGTCTTGCAGGCGCGTGCTCGAAGGGGCCGAGTGGGTTGACGGGCGCGTCACCGCCGGCCAACAGTCGGCGCGCGCCAAGGACAACATGCAGTTGCCCGAAGGCCACCCGGCGGCGCGGGAACTGGGCGACCTGATCCTCGCCGCGCTCGAACGCAACCCGCTCTTCATGACGGCGGCGCTGCCTCTGAAAGTCTTCCCACCGCTCTTCAACCGCTATGAGGGCGGACAGTCCTTCGGCAACCACGTCGACAACGCCGTCCGGCAAGTGACGGGGACGCCGCACCGCGTCCGCACAGACCTCTCCGCGACGCTCTTCCTCGCCGGGCCGGATGAGTACGACGGGGGAGAACTGCTGGTCGAAGACACCTACGGCGTGCACGCCGTGAAGCTGCCCGCCGGAGACCTGATTCTCTACCCGGCGAGCAGCCTGCACCGCGTTAACCCCGTCACGCGCGGCGCGCGCCTCGCGTCCTTCTTCTGGGTGCAGAGCATGGTGCGCGACGACGGCGAGCGCGCCCTCCTCTTCGACCTCGACACGTCCATCCAGCGCCTCATTCACGACTCACCCTCACACCCCTCGGCGATACAACTCACCAACGTCTACCACAACCTGCTGCGCCGTTGGGCGGACGCGTGAGACATGTCCGGCGTTGATCTTGTGACGCTGGCGGCTATGCTCGGACATTCCCGCGTGCAGATGGTGATGCGCTACGCGCATCCGACCGAAGAACATCAATTTAACGCGATGAAGAAAATCGAAGCATTCCGAGCGGCAACGGCTAAATAACACGCCTGTCAATTAGGGGGCTTGTTATCGCTTCAATGGGGCTATAATGCGCGGCGTCGGGGCCGTGGCGCTTTGGGGCGCGTGTAGCGATACCCGCCTGTACTCTACGCTAGTCAACTGACACACGGCCCCGCAGAACTATTGCATTCTCTACCACGCGGCGTTAATCTCTCGCCGTGGGCAACCCTCCGCTTTCCGACGCTCACACAGACACACTTAACCTAAGCCGCCACGGGGCAGCTTCACAGGCAGACTAGCGTCCTGTTAGGACAGGGCGAGCAGGTTTAGCAAGACCTGTGCGAAGGTCGCCGCCACTTCGTTTTGCATGATGCCGTCTGCGGTCGGGGCCGTCACTC
>DASTQX010000510.1:0-6779 GCA_035761505.1 Pyrinomonadaceae bacterium | reverse complement strand
ATTGCTTGAGTGGGTCGCCGCTTCAACCGGAGTCTCTCTAACTCTGCGGACGATAGCGCCGGTCGAAGCTTATCAGGCTTCAGCCACCTCACTGTGATAAGAACTCATACTTTGTTTGATCACCTCCTTTCCAGTGTTGCGGCGATGATAAAGGAGGGACACTTTCTGCGTCAACGATTATTTTCGCCGCCCTCGCGCGGCCTCTGCGCGCGTGCACGCGAGTAGGCTTCGCGGCCTTCGACGTAAACGGCGTGCGCGTGCTCGACGCCGAAGAAGTAGGCGAGTTCGCGGTAGTCCTGACAGTCGTGGACGACGAAGTCGGCGCGCTTGCCCGTTTCGAGCGTGCCCAGTTCCGCGCCCCGCCTGAGACTGTGCGCCGCGTTGACGGTGGCGGCGGTGATGCCTTCGGCGGGCGTCAACTTCAAGTGGGTGGAGGCGAGCGAAAGAATCATCGTCATCGAGGGCGTAGGCGAAGAGCCGGGGTTAAAGTCGGTGGCGAGGACGAGGGCCAATCCGGCGTCAATCATCTCGCGCGCCGCCGGGTACTGCCGCGAGCCGAGCGCATAGACCGAGCCGGGCAGCAGCACGGGCTGCACGCCCGCCGCCTTCAAAGCCCTGATGCCCGCGGCGTCTGTGTGTTCGAGGTGGTCGGCGGTCGCGGCCCTGAGTTCCGCCGCGAGCAACGCGCCGCCCGAAAGCGAAAGCTGGTCGGCGTGGACGCGGAGGCCCAAGCCCTGCGCGCGCGCCCGCGTCAGGATGCGCCGCGACTCTTCCGCCGTGAAGACGCGCTCCTCGCAGAACACGTCGCAGAACTCGGCCAAGCCCTCCGAGGCGACGCGCGGCAGCATCTCTTCGACGACCAAATCCACGTACTCCGCGCGCCGCCCTCGATACTCGTCCGGGACTTCGTGCGCGCCGAGGAAGGTCGGCACGTAACGGAGCGCGCCGCCCTCGCCGAGACGCCTGACGGAGCGCAGCATCTTTAGTTCGTCCTCGACCGAGAGCCCGTAGCCCGACTTGGCCTCGACCGTCGTCGTCCCCGTCCGCAGAAACCACTCTTCGCGCCCGCGCGCCGACGCGACCAACTCGTCTTCGCTCGCCGCGCGCGTCCGCCGCACCGTCGAGCGAATCCCGCCGCCCGCCGCCGCGATCTCCTGATAAGTCTGGCCGAGCGCGCGCCGCTCGAACTCGTCCGCGCGGTTCCCCGCGAACACAGGATGCGCGTGCGCGTCCACGAACCCCGGCAGCACGACGCGCCCGCCCGCGTCCAAGACCTCCGCGCCGCCTTCGGCCAGAGGCTCGACCTCGGCCCGCGTCCCCACGCGCTCCACGCGCCCGCCGCGCACGAGCATCGCGCCGTCTTCGACCAACGCCAGCTCGCGCATCTCCGCTCCGACGCGCGCGCGCCCCGGCCCCGCGAGCGTCAAGAGCTGCGCGCAGTTGAAGACGAAAAGCGAAGAGCCCGGACTCCGCACTTCGGAGCCCGAACTCTTGCGTTCGGAGTCTTGATTCATCTCGTCAATCCCGCCATCGAAATTATCGCCCGCGTCTCCCGACACTTCTTGCCGACTCCTGACTTCCGGCTCCCGACTTTCATCCTGACGATGTGTGGTCGTGGACGATGCGCCAGCCGCCGTTGGTGCGGCGGAAGATGAGGGTAAAGCGACCGTGCGGGGTTTCGCCGTTGTCGCGGGTGAGTTGGAAGCGCCCGGTGACCATCGTGTAGAAGGGGCTCAGGGGTTTGAATTCGAGTTCGGTGAAGGCGAGCGTGCCCATCTTCGCGCGCGAGTCGTAGTTCTTGCGGTAGCGTTCGAGGACGGTCTGCCAGCCGCGCGTCAGCGAGTCGCCGGAGAGGAAGGTGATGCCGTCCTCTCTGGCGTAGCCGCTCATAAAGCTCTCGATGTCGCCGCGATTCCACGCGGCCTGCTGCGCCTCGATGACGGCGCGCACGGCCTCGATCTCTTTGTCCATTTTCTTGTCGGGGCGCTGCGCGAGGCCGCGATAGCCGTAAACGACCGCCGCCGCCAACAGCAACGAGGCCACGGTGAAGACGTATTTCCTGCTCATGCGCGTCTCCTGCTCTTTAAGCTCAAAGTTCGGAACCGGACTCTTCGACAAAGGAGAGTATGTTCTTTCGGGCGCGGACTTCAAGTGCGCGCGGCGAGCCACGCGCGCACCGTCGAGCGCATGGCGGGGGTGATTTCGTGCGCGGCGTCGAAGGATTTGATCTCGACATCGAGGGCGCGCGTGCGGAGGCGCTCGGCGTAGCCGGCGACGCGGGCGGGCGGATAGAACTCGTCGCGCTCGCCGTGGAGGTAGAGGACGGAGGCGCGCGTCTCGCCGTAGAGCGTGCTCTTGTCCCAGTCGCCGGGCAGCCCGCCGCAGATGCCGACGCAGCCGCGCAGCGCTTCGCGGTGCGTGAAGGCAAAACGATAATTAAGCGCGCACGATTGCGAGAAGCCGAGAAGGAACACGGCCTCGCGCCGCGCGACGTGGCGCGCGACGAGAGCATCTATCAAATCCTTGAGGGCTCGGTGATGGAGGGCGATTGAATCTTCGGCGTGGAAGTCGGTGAGCCAGCCGAAGCCGTAGCGAAAAGGCCCGCCCGCCTCCTTCGGCGGCTTCATGTGCTGGTGCGGCCCTTGCAGCGCGGCGACGGCGAAGCCTTCGGGCACGTGCTGCCGCGCCTCGCGCATCATCCAGCCCTTGTTGCTCCCGTAGCCGTGCAGGGCGATGAGCAACGGCGCGGGCGTCCCGGCGGGGGCGTGGAGGTCGTAATAGAGTTTCGTCTCGGCCTTGAGGGGAAGGTCGGTGCTGAAAGTCTCGCCGCCGTTTCGGGTCTTGGTCTCGGTCAAAATTTACTCCGTCGTCTTTGTGCTGGCCGCCGCTTAATTGATGTAGCCGCCGCCGGGGCCGCCTTCGGCTTCGGGCGCGGGGGCTTCGATGAGGGCCGGGGTCTCTTCCTCCAAGCTCCAAATCTCGTAGAGTTCGGGCGGGACTTCGGTGACGAAGCGGGAGGGGCGTTGAAGGAGCGTCTGGCGCGTGTGGTCTGTGACCATGAGGGGGTAAGTGATGTAGAGCTGGTCGCGGGCGCGCGTGAGGGCGACGTACCAGAGGCGGCGTTCTTCCTCTTCGCCTTCGGCGTCGCGCAGGGAGCGGGGGCTTGGGAACTTGCCGTCGGCGGCCCAGATGAGGAAGACGGCCTGCCATTCGAGACCTTTGGCCTGATGGACGGAGGTGAGCGTGAGGAGTTCGTCCTCTTCGCCGCCGGAGACCACGTCTTCGGCGGCGACTCCCTGCGGAGCGCCGTAGCGTTCGGTGGAGAGGAGCGCGAGTTCGGCCAAGAACTCTTCGGTCGAGTTGTAGCGCGCGCTGTAATGCGCGAGTTGGCGGAGGTCTTCGAGGCGGGCTTCGGCGTTCTCGTAGGACGCTTCGAGGTGCGACTCGTAGCCGCGCGCGAGGATAAGTTCTATCTGTCGCGCGGGCGAGTGGCGCGTCTCGTCGCGGCTCAGTTCTTCGAGGAGCGCGCGGAACTCAGCCCAACTCGTGCCGCGCTTGGCCGCCGTCGAGTCGGCGTCGCCGCGCACGACGAGGGCGAGCGGGTCTGCGGCGTAGCCGACGCGTTCCCAGATGCGGTTGGCGGTGGCGGGGCCGACGTTGGGGATGAGTCGCAAGACGCGCTTCCACGCCAGCTCGTCGCGCGGGTTGGCGACGAGGCGCAGGTAAGAGATGACATCTTTGATGTGCGCCTGCTCGAAGAAGCGGACGCCGCTGCGGATGCGGTAGGGGATGCCGCGCCGCGTCAACTCAAGCTGCAATTCCAGAGAGTGATAGTGCGAGCGGTAGAGCACCGCCGTCTCTTTCAGGCCGACGCCTTCGTCGCGGAGTTCGAGGATGCGCGAGGCGGTGAAGGCGGCCTGCTGGTCGGCGTCGCGGCAGGGGACGAGGGCGGGCGCGAGGCCGAGCGAGGGGCGCGCGGCGCGTAGCTCTTTGGGGAACTGCTTGCGGTTGGCGGTAATGGCGGTGTTGGCGACGGCGAGGATTTCGGGCGTCGAGCGGTAGTTGGTTTCGAGGCGGAAGACGCGCGCCTGCGGGTAGCGTTGCGGGAACTCGTAGATATTCGACCACTCCGCGCCACGGAAGGCGAAGATGCTCTGCGCGTCGTCGCCGACGACCATCACGTTCCGGTGTTTGACGGCGAGGAGGTCGACGATCTCCGACTGGAGTTTGTTCGTGTCCTGATACTCATCTACGAGGACGTGCTCGAACTGCTCCTGATAGATGGCGGCGATCTCTTCCTTCTCCAACAGGAGGCGTTTCCAGTTGAGCAGGAGGTCGTCGTAGTCCATGACGTTGCGCTCGCGCTTGCGCTCGGCGTAGAGGCGGTCAACGCGCGTGATTTGCGCCGAGAGGGGTTCAAAGTACGGGTAGCGGCGCGCGATTACGTCGGAGATGGGGCGGTCGGTGTTGGTGGCAAAGCTGATGATGTCTTGGAGGACTTCCGCTTTGGGGAAGCGGCGGGCTTTGGTGTCAATCCCGGCCTCGTCCACGCAGACCGAGAGGAAGTCGCGCACGTCTTCGGCGTCGAGGATGGAGTAGTTCTGTTCGTAGCCGAGCGAGGCGGCGTGGCGTCGGAGGATGAGGTTAGCGATGCGGTGGAACGTGCCGCCCCAGACGCGGCGGGCCACGTCGCCGCCGCCCGCGAGTTGTTCGACGCGCCGCAGCATCTCGCGCGCGGCGCGGTTGGTGAAGGTGGCGAGCATGATGCGCGCGGGCGAGACGCCGTGCTCGACGAGATAGGCGACGCGGTAGGTGATGGCGCGCGTCTTCCCCGAACCCGCGCCCGCGATGACGAGCGCGGAACCGGCGGGCGCGGTCGCCACGGCGAACTGCTCTTCGTTCAACTCTTCGCGGTAGCGCGCGAGCCGGTCGGGGAGTTGCGCCCCGGCGGGCCGCTTAACGACGTAACGCTTCATCCGAATCTCTCTCCGTCTGGCTTATAACACGCGCACGCGCGCCGCGCGAAGCACTCCGCACGCCGCGCCGTCCTGCGAGGGCGAAAGATCAGAGCTGTGGGCGGCGTGCTCGCGCACTCGCCCACGGCTCTCGTCTTCCTCCCCTTCGAGGACACGGGGAATATCTCCGAATCACCTCTCAGACTCTCTAACTCCTGACTTCCGACTCCTGATTCCTACTCCGGCGCGGGCGGCTTGGCGGGGTCGGTGGTTTCGGCGGCGCGGGGCGCGCGTTCGAGGCGGCTGGCGCTCTCCCAGAAGGCCATGCGCGCCGTGTCGTCGCGGTACTTGTTGCGGACGGAGGTGTCGAGCCGTTCGGCTTCGGCTTCGGCGCGTTTGAGCGCGTCTTCGATGGAAGCGGTGGCGGCGACGCCCGAACCGACGGTCGCCGTCTGACGCGCGATGTGCCGGTCGAACTCTTCGATGCTCGCGGTGAGCTTGACGAAGAAGTCGGGGGGCAGGTCGTACTCGGCGAAGCGCGGCCTAAACGGCGCGGCGGTCGCGGCGAAGGCCCGCGCGGTGGCGAGCAGGGTTTGGTCGCTGACGCTCGCGCGCGACCATTTGAAGACGCCTTTCAGTTCCGGGTGGTCGAGGGCGATGGTCTCCGCCGTGTCGCGGAGGGTGGTGAGGTGTGCGCGCAGCGTCTCGCGCGCCTCGCGCCGCCCGATGGAGGCTTGCTGCCGCTCACCCTTGTTCGTGACGCGCGAAGTGTTGAGCGACTCCAACTCCGCGAGGACGGTATTGAGACGCGCGGCGGCCTGTCCGGCCTTGCCCGTCTCAGGAAAATCCGGCGCGTGCTCGGTCATGAAGGCGCGGATGCGCGACACCCGCTCAAAGCGACGCCTCTGTCTGTCGTTCACCATAGTCTGCTCCTTTTTGGATGAGGGAAGGACGGCGGGGTTCCTTCCGTGAGTTAAGAAGGAGAGGCGCGAGGTTTCCTCAGAGGGTTTCCGCCCTGATTATACTCATTCCGCGCCGATACGCCACCGGAACGCTCCGATGAGCGACCGGAACACGCCGACGGCCCATCGGGACGCGTTTATGAGCGACCGGAACAGAATTATGAGCGACTTGAACAGGATTATGCGCGACCGGAACAAGATTATGCGCGACCGGAACAAGATTATGCGCGACTTGAACGCCTTTCTGAGCTATGTGAACGCCTTTCTGAGTAACCTGAACGGGATTATGAGCTACGTGAACGTCTTTATGAGTGACCGAAACAGGATTATGAGTTATGCGAACGCCTTTCTGAGCGACCAGAACGGATTTATGAGCTATCAGGACGCGTTTATGAGTGACCGAGACACATTTCTCCGGCGTCGGAACGCGCCTCGGAGCCGCCGGAACACGCCTGAGCGTGGCCGGAAGACGCGGAAATGGCCCGAAATACGGGGAAATCCGCTCCGAACGCGCCGCGTCGGGGGCTGGAACAGGCCGAGACGGCAGCCGGAACGGTATTTTCGTCCCGGTTGAAAATAATTTTGTGCCGGGGGGGGTAATTTTGAGGCCGAAAGGGGTTTATAATGCGGCGCGTGGGACTGTGGCGCTCCGGCGCGTGTGTTGTACCCGCCCCTCCACGCTGGTTGGCGAAAGCCGACACACAGCCCCACACATCGAATAGAATTAGCCCCGGCGCGACGCTTTCGCCCGCCGGGGCTTTCCTTCGCCCGTCAATTCTCCACGACATCCGAAAACGCCGGGGCCGCGCGCCCTCCCGCCCGGCACGCACGCGGCCCCGGCGGCACCGCCCGCCGACCCTCA
>DASTQX010000509.1:0-2889 GCA_035761505.1 Pyrinomonadaceae bacterium | reverse complement strand
CTGATGCGCGTATGCGCCGAGCGCGACCGCGCGCACGCGCGCCAGCAGTTCGACGAATCGCGGGTCGCCCGAAACGTCCGTTCGCAGCGCCAGAGTGTTGGCGAACAAGCCGACGAGCTGTTCCGTCTGGCTCTGCTGCCGGTTGGCAATCGGCGTCCCGACGACGATCTCGTCCTGCCCCGTGTAGCGCCGCAGCAACGTCTGGAAGGCCGCCATCAACGCCATGTAGAGCGTCGCGTCCTGACCCCGGCAGAGGCTTCGGAGACGACTCGCCAGTTCACCCGCGAGCGTGCGCGAAGATTGCCCGCCCCGATAGCTCATCGTCGCGGGGCGCGGGTAATCGGTCGGCAGATTGAGGAGGGTCGGCGCGTCGCGCAACTGCTCGTGCCAGTAGGCGAGTTGGCGTTCGAGCACGTCACCGCGCAGCCACTCTTTCTGCCACGCCGCGTAATCCGTGTATTGCACGGCGAGCGGCGGGAGCGACGCCGCGCGCCCTTCGAGCGCCGACGTGTAGAGCGCGCTCAAGTCTCGCACCAGCACTTCGAGCGACCAGCCGTCGGCGACGATGTGATGGACGCTGAAGAGGAGCACGTGCCGCTCGTCCTCAGTCCGCAACAGCCGGAGACGAAGCAATTCGTCGCGCTCAAGGTCGAAGGGCTCGCGCGCGTGCGCGGCGGCGCGTTCTTTGACGGCGGCTTCGCGCTCATCCGTGGGGAGCGCGCGCAAGTCTTCGATGGTCAGCGGGTCGTAAGGCTCGCGCATCGAGACGGCGGGGCGACCTTCGACGCTGCGGAAGTTCAGACGGAGGCTCGACTGTCTCCGCGTCAGACGAAGCAGCGCCGCGCGGAGGGCGTCTTGGTCAAGCTCGCCTTCGAGCAGCAGGGCCGCGTTGATGGTGTAGGTGTCGGCGGCTTCGGGCTGCAACTGCGAGAGGAACCAGAGACGCTGTTGGGCGAAAGAGAGGCTGAGTTCCTCGCCCTCGGCGAGCGGCTTGAGCGGCGGGAGCGTGATGGCCTGAGTCGAAGCATCTATCTCGGCGGCGAGGTCGCGCAGCACGGGTTGCTCGAACAGGATGGAGAGCGGCAGCTCGACGCCGAACGCGTCGCGGATGCGCGAGAGCGCCTGCATTGCGAGCAGAGAGTGCCCGCCCAGCGAGAAGAAGTCCGCGCCTGTCTCGTCCACGTCCACGCCGAGCAGGTCGCCCCAGAGGTTCGCCAGAAGGATTTCCGTCTGCGTGGTCGGGCGGTTCGATGCCTCCGCGCTCGTCTGAATCTTCTCGTCCGCGTCCGGCTCGAAACTCGGAGGCGGGAGGCTGCGGCGGTCGAGCTTCCCGTTGACCGTCAGAGGCAGCGCGGACAGCACCATCGTCGCGGCGGGCACCATGTATTCCGGCAGCCTCTGCTGCGCGTATGCCTTCAAATCCGCCGCGCGCACTTCGCCGCTGACGTAAGCCACCAGACGAGGTTCCGTCGCCGCGCCGCCTTCGTGGTGGCCGTTCGACGACCAGAGCGCGACCGCCGCTTCGCGTACCGAAGGGTGCTGGCGCAAGACGGCCTCGATCTCTCCCAGCTCGATGCGGAAGCCGCGCAGCTTAATCTGATCGTCGCGTCGCCCGACCGCTTCCAAAGTGCCGTCGGGCAGAAGGCGTCCCAGATCGCCCGTGCGGTAGAGACGCTTGCCCGGCGTCTGCGGGTCGTCGCCGAAGGCCGACGACTCCTGCCGCCAGTAGCCGAGCGCGACGTGCGCGCTGCGAATCACAATCTCGCCGTAAAGCTCCGCCGGGGTGTCGTCCTCGTCGAACAACAAAACTTCGGTGCCGCCGACGGGGCGACCGACGGGGACGGCGAAGCGCGTGAGCGGCGTCGCGTGGTCGAGGAAGTGTTGCAGCGTGACGGTGGATTCGGTCGGCCCAAGGCCGTTGACGAACAGGCAGCCCGGCTCGAAGTGTCGGCGGAAGGCTTCGGCGTCCGAGCGCACGACGGCCTCGCCTCCCAGCACGACGAGGCGCACCGACGCGAGCCTCCGCCGGAGCGCGCCGACGAAGAGGCGATAGACGGTCGGCGTCGAATGGAAGATCGTTATTTCATCTCGCGCCATCCTCTCGCACAAGCCCTCGACGCCCGTTTCGCGGAGGTCAACCGGGCACAGCGTCGCGCCGTTGAGGAGCGCGCCGAAGATGTCCATCACCCCGGCGTCGAACGCGTAAGAAGCGACTTGCAGCAAACGGTCTTCCGGCGTGAGGCGAAGGTTCTCCGTGTACTGCCGGATGAAGTGCAAGACGTTCCGGTGACTCTGAATGACGCCCTTCGGCTGTCCGGTCGAGCCGGAAGTGTAGAGCACGTAGGCGACCGAGTCGGCGGAGACGGCGGGGAGTTCCGAGAGCGGTTTCTCCGTCAGGTTGTCGAGTTCGATGACGTGCCGCGCGTTGCCCGCCAGACGCTCGGCCAGAGGTCGCAGCGCCGACGTGCAGACGATGACCGAGGCTTCCGTGTCTTCGAGGATGTAAGACAGGCGCTCCGCAGGGTGCGCGGCGTCGAGCGGCACGTAGGCGCGGCCCGCTTGCAGCACGCCGAGGAGGCCGACAATCATCCTCTCATCATGTTGAAGCAGCAGCGCCACGCGCGGCGACGGCGGCAGAGACACGACGACGGACGCCAGAGAACGCGCCGCCTCGTCCAACTCGCGGTAGTTGAGCGTCGCGCCCTGCGTGCGTAGCGCGACCCTTTCGGGGTGCAGGCGAACCTGCTCGGCGAAGCGGTTCGGTATTGATTGCTCGATGCTGCCGAAGACGACCGGCACGCCCGAAGGCTTCGGCCTTCGGACGGAGGCGACGCGCGCGCGCCAGTCGGCGTTTAAGAGCGACAGCTCGGCCAGCGGCGCGTCGGGGCG
>DASTQX010000508.1:0-1159 GCA_035761505.1 Pyrinomonadaceae bacterium | reverse complement strand
TCGGGGTCTTCGGGACGCTCGCCGCGACCGGCACGCTGCCCCGCTTCGACGGCACCGTCCGCACGAGCAGCGTCCGGTTGTCCGGCATCCACTGCACCGGCGCGCCGTACACCGCGTTCACCGAGACGCCTTCCAACTTCCGCACGCGCCCCGTCGCCGTCTCGCCCGCCCACAACTCGATGCCGCCCTCCGTCGTGTTCGTAAAGGCGAAGCGCCGCCCGTCCGCGCTCCACACGGGCGAGCCGACCTGCGCGCCCTGCGGCAGCGCGATCTTCGTCTCCGCGCCGTCGGAAATCCTCTTCAAAGTCATCCCGACGAAGTGCCCCGCGCGGTGCGGCCCCGAAGTGTTCGGGTTGATGCGCAAGCCCGCGAGCCTCAGCATCGGCTCCGCCAACTCCGAGAGCGGCGGATACCGCACGCCCTGCGACAAAAGCATGTAGTCGCGCGTCGGGCTGATCGAGCCCGTCGGCGGGACGGGCGCGTTCAGCACGTCGAGCACCGCCTGCGGCGGCTTCTGGTACGTCTGCGCCAGCACCGCCAGAGCCCCCGCCCACAGCAGAAGGACGAGCGAGGCGACCGGCATCCAACTTCGATTCCGTACTTTCGAGAGACATTCCCTGCAAACACGATTCATGGCAGACAGGCTCCTCCGTCAACGTGCGCTCTTGTTTAAATTTGGTAGGCTTGGCCGCCGAAAAAGACGGCGATGAGAGTTTCCGTCATCAAAGCCCGCCTGTCAAACCACATCCGATTTACAGCAGACAAAACGGCGGCGAGTCGAGAACTCTTGAGAACTCTTCAGACCGCAAGCAGTTTTGCGCGCGCGTCTCAACAGCGACTTCCCCACGGCCCGGAAACATCTTTCCGCCCCTCCGGCCCCGCGCCGCACGGTTTTGAAAACGCCCGCTTGACAACAACGAACGAATCTGTAAAATTTCCCCACGTCAGCGGGAGTAACTCAGTGGTAGAGTGCGACCTTGCCAAGGTCGAAGTCGCGAGTTCAAATCTCGTCTCCCGCTTTGCAGCGCCGAAGTCGGAACGCCGAACGATGGACTGAACACGCTTTAGTTCCGCGTTCAACGTTCCGACTTCCGCATTTTACGGCGGCGTAGCCAAGTGGTAAGGCAGAGGTCTGCAAAACCTTTATTCGTCGGTTCGA
>DASTQX010000507.1:0-9888 GCA_035761505.1 Pyrinomonadaceae bacterium | reverse complement strand
CCGCGCGCTCTCGGAGTCCTGCGCGCGCGCAGCCGAGGTGATCTCGTCGCGTGGTGGCCGAAGGCGTGGGCACTGCGTTGCTGCTGGCGACGGTCGTCGGCTCCGGCATCATGGGCGAGCGTCTGGCGGGCGGCAACGTGGCCGTCGCTTTGCTCGCCAACACCTTAGCGACGGGGGCGGCGCTCGTCGCGTTGATCCTGACGTTCGGCCCCATCTCCGGCGCGCACTTCAACCCGGCGGTGACTCTGGCCGACGCCTCGCAGCGCGGCTTGCGCGGGCGCGAAGTCCCGGCCTACGTCTCGGCGCAGACGGCGGGTGCGTTCGCGGGCGTGGCCGCCGCGCATTTGATGTTCGGCGAGCCTCTCTTCTCTGCGTCGCGGCACGCGCGGGCGGGCGGGGCGCAGATATTCAGCGAGTTCGTCGCGACGTTCGGGCTGCTGGCGGTCGTCTGGGGATGCGTCAGGCTGCAACGCCCAGTGGTCGTGCCCTTCGCGGTCGGCGCGTACATCACCGCCGCCTACTGGTTCACCGCCTCGACCTCGTTCGCAAACCCGGCGGTGACACTCGCGCGCTCGGCGACGGACACGTTTTCAGGCATCCGCCCGGCGGACGCGCCCGGCTTCGTCGCGGCACAACTCTGCGGCGCGGCGGCGGCGACGCTTCTGTTTCGCTGGCTCGTCCCGGCTCTGCCGGAGTCCGCCGAAGAGGTCTTGATGCCGCACACTAAGGAAGGGGTTAACGACCGATGAGCGAGAGGAAGAGGGTTCTGATTCTCTGCACGGGGAACTCGGCGCGGAGCCAGATGGCGGAGGGGCTTCTGAGGCACGACGGCGGCGGGCGCTTCGAGGTCGAGAGCGCGGGCACGCATCCGTCGAGCGTCCGGCGGGAGGCCGTCGAAGCGATGCGCGAGATCGGCGTGGACATCTCCGCGCACCGCTCGAAGTCCGTGGACGAGTTCGAGGGGCAGGACTTCGACTACGTGATTACGGTCTGCGACAACGCGAAGGAGAACTGCCCGGTCTTCCCTTCACAGACCGAGCGCGTGCATTGGAGCTTCGACGACCCGGCAGCCGCCGACGGAAGCGATGAAGAACGCCTCGCCGTCTTCCGCCGCGTGCGCGACGAGATGAGAAGTCGCCTGCGTGAGTGGATGCCCGCCGGTTAAGTCGAGCACCGAAGCCCTGTCGCAGTTTTGCCGTCAACGTGTCGGCGGTCAGCACTGCTTTAACCCTGTCGCCGGAGGCCGTCGGATTTTTGACGGCGGCGGGCTTCCAACACGCGGTCGGCGGAGGCGACGACGACGAGCCAGACGAAGGCCGCGACGAACCCGGCGGCCACGTCGCTCGGGTAGTGGACGCCGAGGTAGATGCGCGAGAGTCCGATGAGCGCGACCAGCAGCGCCGCGCACGCCCAGACGGAGGCGCACCGTCCGGCCCCTCTCATGCGCGCCGTGACGACGGCGGCAATCATCCCGTAGAAGCAGAAGGAGAGCAACGCGTGCCCGCTCGGAAAGCTGTAGGAGTCGGGCGGCGAGAGGCCGAAGAAGGGCTCCGGCCTCTCGCGCCCGGACAGCGTCTTGAGTGTGAAGTTGAGGAGCGCGGCCCCGGCCATCGTCAAGAGCAGCGTGAAGGCTCCGCGCCTCCGTCGCGTCAGGACGAAGGCGAGCACGACGCACGCGCCCGCGCCCAAGAGGAACTCGTTCGAGCCGAGGTACGTCACGCCGCGCATGAAAGAGGTCAGCGGCGGCGACGCGAACCGGTTGACGAAGGCGAGCGCCGAGTTGTCAAAACGCCGCGTGTCGCCCTCGTGCACGTCCTCGGCCAAGTCGTAGAAGAGGAAGAGCGCGCCCGCCGCCGCGAGCAGTCCCAGAGAGAGCAGCAATCCGAGCGCGGGGAAGACGTGCCTCAGGAAGTAGCCGAGCGCGTCTCCGGCCAACGCGAGAGGCTTTCGCAGGAAGAAAGATTTTGCCACTTTGTCGGGTCACGCGGGCGATGAGAAAATCCCGTCCGGAAGGGCGCTCTGTGCGCGCGCGGCGTCCTCCGTCGGAGGCGAAAACAACTCCCCTAGTCCGTCGCCGCGTAGCCGCTCGTGTCGAAGACGATGAAGGTGAAGTCGCGCCCGTCGCCCGCCGAGAAGCGCGTGATGCCTTCGGGCTTGAGCTTGCGGTCGAACGTCTGCGTCTCGCGCAACGACGGGCGGGCGGCGTCGCCGTTCCACTCCCAGAGCTTGAAGTCCATCTTCTCGGAGTTCGGCCCCGCGCCGGAGATGACGCGGAACGCTCTGGCGCGTTCGTCGTACTCGATGCTCCGCACGCCCGCCCCGCCGAGCGGGAGCCTGATGGCCCGCGCGCCTTCGACTTCGAGGTTGCCCGAAGCGAACGCGCCGCGCGGGTCGCGCAGCCGCAAGGGGACGACGAGCGCGTGCCCTTCCAAAACGGGCGAGCGCAATCCGAGCAGGAGCCGACGCCCGCGCGCATCCCACGCCAAGCCCTCGACGTTGATGCCGCCGTCCTTGTACTTCCTCTCGGCCATCCCGCGCAGTTCGGCGACGTTCTCGGCGAGGAAGCGCTTGAGGCCGTTGACCGTCTCGACACTCTGGACGCTCTGGCCCTGCGCGTCGAAGCGGAAGCGCACGAGCCCCGTGAGGTCGCCGCCCTGCGACTTCGATTGCGAGCCGACGACGTAGAAGTGCTCGCCGTCCGTGGTGATGCCTTCGAGGTCAATGACGCTCGCGCCGAGCTTTACGGCCTTGACGGGGCCGTCCTGCGTGCGCCCCTCGCCGAGCCGCATCCAGAAAATCTCGTCCGTGCGCCCGTCGTCCACGAAGAGCACGCCGTCCGTGCCGGGGACGTGCGCGACGCCCGACGCCTCGAACGTGCCGCCCGCGAAGGCCGTCTTCGGCGCGTTCGCCGAAGTGCCCGCGCCCGGCGAGTGCAGCAGGAGCAGAGACGCCGCCATCAGCGCGAGCGTTAAGACGAGCGCGACGGGACGGAACGACGAATGACTTTTAAATTTTCTCCGCACGGCTTCACACCTTCGGACGACTCATCAAAAAGACCCGCACCGAACCTGTTTAGTCCGAAGGGCGGTTCGACATCTCCAACTCCGCCGCCCCCCTCTGGTTCGTCGTGATGACGGCCACCTGATTCCCGTCAATCAGCACGTTGAAGGACGCGCCGGGGGCGAGCCTTCTGACTTCGACTTCCAGTTCCTTCTCCACGCGCCCGCCTCTGGTCGAGACTTCGACCTCGGCCTTGCCCGTGGCGTTCGCGCCCGCGCCCGACGCGGCGAGCATCGCCTCGCCCTCGATGTCGCCGTTCTTCTTCGTGCTCATCGTAAAGCTGCCGCCGAGGACGACTTGACCGGCGGCGTCTTTGACCTCGACGAGTTTGACCGCCGCCAGATCGTCCAGAGACGCCGGGAGCGGCTGCTTGATTTCGCGCCTCTCGCCCGTGACCGCCGCGACCGCCGCGCACCCCAGCAGGAACATGCCGACGACCGGCAGAAACATTTTCCACCTGTAACTCATAAAACCCGACCCCCTTAAAATGACAAAGTTCTTCCGATGACGAAAGGAGCTTAGCAGATCGTCGGTAAACGCACGGTAAACGTCCAAGTTGTTGGAAGGTCAGCCAGTTGCGGGAAGGTGAGGGAGTCTGGCGACGAAGGTTGCGCCGGTTCCGCCGTCCGAGTCGGCCAGAGAGAGTTCGCCGTCGTGGGCCTGCGCGATCCAACGCGCGATGGCGAGGCCGAGGCCCGCCGCGCCGTCCTCGGCCCGCGAGCGTGCCTTGTCGGCGCGGTAGAAGCGCTCGAAGACGTGTGGCCGCGCCTCGGCGGGGATGCCCGGCCCCGTGTCCGAGACCGAAAGCAGATACTCTTCGGCCTCGCGCGCAAGACCGAGCCGCACGACGCCTCCGGCGGGCGTGAACTTGACGGCGTTGTCCACGAGGTTGAGAAGCATTTGACGGAGGAGGTCTTCGTCGCCGTGGAAGGCGGCTTCGGGCAGGTTCGACAACTCGACCGTCACGCCCTTGTCCGAGGCCAGAAGGCCGCCCGCGCGCGCCACTTCGTCGAGCAGGTCGTTGAGGTAGAGCGCCCTCTTTTGCAGAGGGTAGCGCCCGCCGTCGGCGCGCGCGAGGATGAACATGTCGCCCACGATGCGAGAGAGCCGCCGCGTCTGCTCGGCCATCATCTGAAGCGCCTCGCGGTACTCCTCCTCGTCCCGGTGCTCCTTCTTCAAAGTCACGCCCGCCGCCGTGCTCATCACCGAGAGGGGCGTGCGCAACTCGTGCGAGGCGTCGGCCATGAAGCGGCGCTGCTCGTCGAAGGCCGCGTCGAGGCGCGCGAGCAGTTCGTTGAAGGTGTTGGCGAGTTGGCCCAACTCGTCGCGCGGGTTGGCGACGGGCAGTTGGCGGTCGAGGTTTCCGGCCCCGATCTGGCGCGCGCTCCGCGCCATCGCGGCCACGGGCGCGAGTCCCTGCCGCGCGAGGAACCAGCCGCCGAGACCGGCCAGAAGCAGCACGGCGGGCGTTGCGAAGTAGAGTATCTCGCGCAGGGACTCCAACTCGTCTTCGACCGATTCGAGCGGCTGGCTGGCGAGGATGATGTACGGCGTGTTTGCCGGAGGTATCCGCACCCTCCGCACCGCGAGCCGGTGGTGGTCGTCGGCGTCCCGCTCGTCCGCCACCGTGTAGAGATAAACCTCGTCGTCGGGAATCGCGCCGAGGTCGGGCAGGCGGATGTGAAGGTCTTCTTCATAAGGGTGCTCGGCGAGCAGTTGCCCCGCGCCGTCGAAGATCATCATCGCTTGCTGCGGGTGCGAAAGCTCGGCGGTCGTGCTCTGCGCGGCGCTCAGGCTCGACTGTCCTTCCTGCGTGTCGTGCGTGAGCGAGGTAATCGAGATTTCGAGCGTCGAGCGCAGCGCCTCGTCCACGCGGCGGTGGAGCGCGCGCGCGAGCATGAAATAGACGGCGACGCCGAAGACGACGAGGATGAGCGCGAGCGCGCTCACGTACCAGAACGTGAGTCGGCCCCTGACCGTGTTAATCATCGGCGTCGGCCCCCCTCGCCGTCAGCGTGTAGCCCTCGCCGCGCCGCGTGCGAATCAGCTTCAGCGAGTGTCCGTCGTCAACTTTGCGGCGCAGCCGTTGGATAAACACTTCAATTACTTTCGAGAAGGGGTCGTAGGATTCATCCCAGACGTGCTCGGCGATGTCGGCGCGGCCCACCCCCTCGTCGGCGCGGCGCGCGAGATATTCGAGCAGCGCATACTCTTTGGCCGTCAGTTCCACGTCACGCCCGCCGCGCAGGGCACGCCGCGCGCGCGTATCCACGGAGAGGTCGGCGACGTTGATGACTTCGGGGTAGAGCGCGGGCCTGCGGCGCAGAAGGGCGCGGACGCGCGCGAGCAGTTCCTCGAAGTCGAAGGGCTTCGGCAGGTAGTCGTCGGCCCCGGAGTCGAGACCTTCGACCCTGTCTTCGACGGCGTCGCGCGCCGTGAGCATGAGGACGGGGATGGCCGAGCCGGAGGCGCGCAACTCGCGGCAGACCTCGAAGCCGTTTTTGCGCGGCAGCATCACGTCGAGGACGATGAGGTCGTAGTCGTTGAAGTGAGCCTGCTCCAAAGCCCGCTCGCCGTCGCCCGCCACGTCCACGGCGTAAGCCTCCTCGCGCAAGCCTTTGGCGAGCATGCGCGCGGCGTCCGGCTCATCCTCGACCAGCAAAATACGCACGCCTCATCATCCTCCGTTCACAAAGTCGAGCGCCTTGCGGGGCGCGAAAGTTCCGTTTCACGAACTGACGATAAGAATATCAGAAGGAGGCGGTTGAAATCCCCGTCCGTCCGGTTGTAGAATGAGCGCAATCGAAAGGGGAGTAGGTCGCCTGCCTTCAATGGTCCGGTGAAGCCGTCAACACGGTGCCCGACGCGGGGCATCCGGCGCACCGGGTAGAGCGCAAACCGGCTCGACGACCAAGACCTTTTGCAGCCAGCCGTGGCGCGCAAAAGGTTTTTTTCTTTTAGCGCGGACGCGGCAAGTCGCACTCGTGTTGACGCGCGAAAGGATTGGGAGATGTCCGAGCTTCCACGCTCTCCGCAGGTCGGCGTTTTGATGCCGACCCCGCCCGCCTCTATACCGTCCCTCGACGGCCCCAGTCTCAACGCCTCCGAACGCCGAACCCGTGCCGAAGGTCTGCGCGCGATTGTGTGAACGGCTCTCCTGCTCGCCACGAGGAGGTGGAAGATGAAAGTTGTCTCGAAGATATTAATCGCTTACGACGGCTCCGCGTGCTCGGACGCGGCGCTGAAAGATTTGGGCCGGGCCGGTTTGCCCGCGACGGTCGAGGCGTCGGTCGTCACGGTGGCTCACGTCTTCCTCCCGCCGCCGGAGGGCGAGGTGACGGAAGACGAGTTGCTGTCGCCCGCCACCGCCGTGATGGTGCGGCCTTCGCAGGCGCAGGCCGAAGATGCCGTCACGCAAGCGCTGGCCGTGGCGGAGCGGGCGGCTGAGCGCGTCAGGGAGAACTTTCCCGGCTGGTCTGTGAAGGCCGAGGCGCGCGGCGATTCGCCCGCGTGGGCTTTGATTAAGATGGCCGACCGCCTCGGAGTTGATCTCGTCGTCATCGGCTCGCACGGCCACTCGTCGGCGGGCGGGCGGCTCATCCTCGGCAGCGTCTCGCAGAGGGTGCTCTACGAAGCGCCGTGCTCGGTGCGCGTGGCGCGTTGCACGGACGAGCGGCGCGCGGGGCCGGTGCGACTCGTCGTCGGGTTCAACGGCACGCACGACTCGGAGACGGCGGTGGAGGCGGTCGCCTCGCGCGCGTGGGCCGAGGGGAGCGAGGCGCGGCTCATCAACGCGCGCGCCAAGACGATGCCGGAGGCGCACGACGCGGCTTTGGAGAAGTTGCGCGCCGCTGGCCTCAGCGTCTCGGAGGTCGTAAGGGACGGCGACCCGGCGCACGTCCTCGTCCGGGAGGCCGAAGAGTGGAGCGCCGATTCCATCTTCGTCGGCACGCGCGACTTGCACGGCTTCCGACACCTCCTGCACGGCAGCATCTCGTCGGCGGTGGCCGCGAGCGCGCAGTGCTCCGTCGAAGTGACGCGTGCCAAAAGGGACGCGGCCTGAACGAAATTTTGAAGAGGGAATACATCCATGATGTCATCCACGTCGGTTGAAACCTTGCCCGTGAAAAACGTCGGAGCCGCGCCGGGCGCGCCGTGGCACACGCTGACGGTAGAAGAGAGTTTCGAGAGGCTGAAGTCCGCGCCGCGCGGGTTGAACGCCGAAGAGGCCGCGCGCCGTCTGGAAGAGTTCGGCCCGAACGAGCTTCAGGCGTCGGGCCGCGTCTCGCCGTGGGCCATCCTGCTCGAACAGTTCAAGAACGTCCTCATCATCATCCTGCTCTGCGCGACGGCGCTCTCGGCCTTCCTCGGCCACGGCGTCGAGGCGATTGCCATCACCGTCATCGTGCTCTTCGCCGTCGTCCTCGGCTTCGTGCAGGAGTACCGCGCCGAGCGCGCCATCGAGGCGCTGCGCGAGATGGCCGCGCCCACGGCGACCGTCATCCGCGAGGGGCGCGAGCGCGAAGTCCCGGCGCGCGAACTCGTCCCCGGCGATGTCGTCCTCCTCGCGACCGGCGACAAAGTTCCCGCCGACGTGCGGCTCGTCGAGGCCGTCAACCTGCAAGCGGTCGAGGCCGCGCTGACGGGCGAGTCCGCCCCCGTCGAAAAGCACACGCGCCCGCTCGTCGACGAAGGGCTGCCGACCGGCGACAGGAAGAACATGGCCTACGCGGGGACGGCTGTGACCTACGGGCGCGGGCGCGCGGTCGTCGCGGCGACGGGGATGGCGACCGAGTTCGGCAAGATCGCGCGGATGCTCGAATCGGTCGAGACGAGTCGGACGCCTTTGCAGGAGAACCTCGACCGCGTGGGCAAGACGCTGGCCCGCGCCGCGTTTGTCGTCGTCTTAGTCATCGTCGGCCTCGGACTGTTTCGCGGCCAGCCCTTCGTCGAGATGCTCATCTTCGGCGTGGCGCTGGCGGTCGCCGTCGTCCCCGAAGCGCTGCCCGCCGTCGTCACCATCTCGCTCGCGCTCGGCGTCAAGAGGATGATCAAGCGCAACGCGCTCGTGCGTCGCCTGCCTGCGGTCGAGACGCTCGGCAGCACTTCCGTCATCTGCTCGGACAAGACGGGCACCTTGACGAAAGACGAGATGACGGCCCGCCGCCTCTTCGTCGGCGGTCAGTTGCTCGAAGTCTCCGGCACGGGCTACGAGCCGCGCGGTGAGTTTTCGCTTGACGGCTCAGCCGTCGAGCCGACCGCGCCGCTCGCGCTCCTGCTGCGCGCCGCCGCGCTCTCTTCGGACGCGCGCGTCGAGCGGAGCGAGGCGGACGACAAGTGGGAGGTCAAAGGCGACCCGACCGAAGGCGCTCTGGTGGTGGCGGCGGCCAAGTCCGGCCTCGACAAAGTTGCGCTCGACGACGAGTTCCCGCGCGTCTCCGAGATTCCTTTCACGGCGGAGACCAAGCGCATGACCACTCTGCACGAGACGCCCGAAGGCGTGGCGGCTTACGCCAAAGGAGCGCCGGAGGTCATCGTCCAGTCGTGCGCGCGGCGTCTGAACGAGCGCGGTGAAGAAGTGCCTCTGGACGAAGCGGGCCGGGCCGAGGTGCTGGAAGCCGCGCAACGGATGGCGGGCGAGGCTTTGAGGGTTCTGGCCGTCGCGTACAAGCGAGACGCCGCGCCGGAGGACGCCGAGAGGGAGATGACGCTTCTGGGGCTCGTCGGGATGATTGACCCGCCGAGGCCCGAAGCGCGGGCCGCCGTCCGCGAGTGCGAAGATGCGGGCATCAAGGTCATCATGATTACGGGCGACCACCCTCTGACGGCGAAGGCCGTGGCCGAAGAGTTGGGCCTGAGCAAGTCGGGCCACGTCGTCACCGGCCCGGAGTTGGAGGCGATGAGCGACGAGGAGTTGGGGCGCGAGGTGGACTCCATCGAGGTCTGCGCGCGCGTCTCGCCCGCGCACAAGCTGCGCGTCGTGACGGCGCTTCAGGCGCGCGGGCAGATCGTCGCCATGACGGGCGACGGCGTGAACGACGCGCCCGCGCTCAAGAAGGCCGACATCGGAATCGCGATGGGCATCACCGGCACCGACGTTTCCAAAGAGGCCGCCGCGATGACGCTCACCGACGATAACTTCGCCTCCATCGTCGCGGCGGTCGAAGAGGGGCGCGGCATCTTCAGCAACATCAAAAAATATTTGATGTACCTGCTCTCGTCGAACATCGGCGAGATCGGGCTGATGGCCGGGGCAACGCTCGCGGGGTTGCCGCTGCCGCTCTCGGCGGTGCAAATCCTCTACGTCAACCTCGCCACCGACGGGCTGCCCGCGCTGGCGCTCGCCGTCGACCCGCCGGAAGAAGACCTCATGCGGCGGCCACCGCGCGACTCGCACACGGGCATCTTCACGCGCCCGGTCGTCCTGCTCATGCTGGTCGGCGGACTTTGGTCAACGGTCATCAACCTCGGCCTCTTCATCTGGGCTCTGAACTCCGGGCGGGGCGTGCAGGAAGCGATGACGATGACCTTCGTCTCGCTCGTCCTGATACAGTTCTTCAAGGCTTACAACTTCCGCTCCGACCGCCATTCGGTGCTGCGCCGCCCCTTCGCAAACAAGTGGCTCAACATCGCCATCGTCTGGGAGTTGGTCTTGTTGGGGTTGATTATCTACGTGCCGGTTTTGGAGAGAACCTTCGGCACCGTCGGGCTGCCTCTGAATGACTGGGTGATTATCGTCGCCGCCGCCCTGACCATCTCGCCCGTGCTCGAACTGGCGAAGTGGGCGGAGCGGCGCGGCTGGTTCGGCAAGCTCAGCTAAGAGCCATC
>DASTQX010000506.1:0-1562 GCA_035761505.1 Pyrinomonadaceae bacterium | reverse complement strand
CGAGCTACGAGTTAAAGTCGTCTTTGAACAGTACCTCAACTGGGTCTATTTTGATGCGATGCCGCCGCTGCTCGGTGACGAGGCTGAGCGCCTGGACGGTGATCCGCACGCGCTCGTGCTCTTTCAGCGCGTCGGGCGGTTCGAGCGGCCTGAGGACCCCCGCTTCATAGACGGCTTCAATAGTGATGTTCATACCCGGCCTCCTCGCGCGCTTCTCAGGTCAATCCGTCAAAAGGTTCCGGTGGATTTGCAATCCCTGACATTTTACACCCCGAAGCTCCCATCTAAACTTCCGGCGCAGGTTAGTCGAGGAGGGTCGCGGCTTCTATGGGCGCAGCACGGAGCGCACCCTGCCTCTTCTCGGCCAGGTATGCGATGGCTCCGAGGTTGGCGTGTGTCGTGGGTTGCAGGCGCGCTGTCGCCTGGTGAGTGGGGCGCCGTCCGTATTAGAAGAGTTCGACGTCTTTGTCGTCGGCCAGCAGGAAGAATTCTTCGGCCAGTCTTAGCAGGCGGGTGTCGTCGTCGTCGGGGGGCTCCACTTCGAGGTCGGCGCCGTCGAGCGGGGGCGTGCCCAGCTCGTCGTACTCGTGGGACTCGAACTGCTCGCCGCCCATCTCCGACTTTGTGGTGTGTCGTGTCATGCCCTGCCTCCGTTCCCGATGATTATACCAGCGGCTCGAAAATTCTTTTAGGCGGGAAGCAGCGCGAGCGTGATGACGCCCCCGATCATGATGGCGACCCCGTAGGGGACGGTCAGCGTCCGGTCTTCCGGCACTGGGAACCGAGGGATACTCCGGCCAGGCAGGAGTCCGGCAAAGATGCGGAGGACGCCGATCATCGTGGTTCGCACCGAGCCGGAGCGCAAAGCCGTCAGTAGGGCGAGGGCTCCGCCGGTGACGAGCACGACGAGGAAGAGCGACGGCACGAGTCGGGTTCCGAAGAGTGCGCCGACGGCGGCGAACAGCTTGACGTCTCCCGCGCCCATCGCGCCGAAGAGGTGCAGCCCGAACATCAGGGCGAACGCGAGCGCGCAGCCTCCGAGTCCCGAAAGGAGTCCGTCGCCGCCGCGGGCGGCCGTGTTGATGACGAGCCCGCCGACCAGCGCCGAGAGGACGAAGGGGTTGGGGATGCGCCGGTAGCGCACGTCGTGGTAGGTGATGAGGGCCGCGAGCGGCAGGAGCAGCGCCGCGGCGGCCGTCACGAACCTCCAGCCCTCCGGCGCGTTCGGGGCGTGGCCGCCGAGTAGCGCGACGGAGGCGGCCGACGTGGCGGCGGCGAGCAGGGCGGCGAGCGCGTACTCGTTGCCTGAGATGCCGGTGGTATTTCTTCCTGGTCTGTACGACATGGGTTTACTGTTCCTCGCGCGCTTCACTTATGGCGCGTCCGTTGTGCCTGCGTCCGCCGCTCGATTCTTAATTAAGGTCACGCGGCGTCGGCGACGTCTCGGCTGATTCTGAGTTCCCTCTCCCTGACGATGAGCCGCGCCTCGCGGAGACGGGTGCGAAGGTTGCTCCTGTTCACGCCGAGTTCCGCGCCCGCGTCCGTCAGGCAGCCGCCGTGCT
>DASTQX010000505.1:0-4923 GCA_035761505.1 Pyrinomonadaceae bacterium | reverse complement strand
GGGCGAACTCCTCGCCTTCAATCTCCGCGTTGAGTTTCATGAAGTCCTCGACTGATGCAGCGCCACGCGACCGGCCAGCTTCCAACGACTCGAAGGCTGCCCGGCCTGTCGAAGCGGCGAAGAGTTTTTGAGTTCGCGTTCGTATGCGAGGGCGGCGGCGATGACAGCCACATCGCGCCGCGCGCACTCTTCCTCATCCGTTTCGGTCGCCGCTTCCGCCGCCTGAGCTTGCCGCTCGTTGAAGCGCGCGATAAAGCCGGTGTCGAGTCGGCCTGCGGCGAACTCGGCGTCGCGCATGATGCGGCGGAAGAAGGGGAGCGTGGTCTTGATGCCGCCGACTTCGTACTCTCCGAGCGCGCGCCGCATCCGCTCGACGGCCTCGGCGCGCGTGCGCCCCCAGACGGCGAGCTTCGAGATCATCGGGTCGTAATAGATCGAGACTTCCGCGCCCGCATAGACGCCGCCGTCGTCGCGCACGTTCGGCCCCGCGGGCACGCGCAGAGAGGTGATGCGACCGGGCGAAGGCATGAAGTCCTGCTCCGGGTCTTCGGCATAGACGCGGCACTCGATTGCATGGCCCATCCAGCGAACCTCTTCCTGCGTGAAGGAAAGCGGCTGGCCGTCGGCGACTCTAATCTGCTCGCGCACGAGGTCAATGCCCGTCACAAGCTCCGTGACGGGGTGCTCGACCTGAAGGCGCGTGTTCATTTCGAGGAAATAAAAATCGCGCGTCACGTCCGAGACTAAGAACTCGACCGTGCCCGCGCCGACGTAATCCGCCGCGCGCGCGATCTCGACCGCCGCCGCGCCCATGCGTTCCCTCAACGAAGCATCGTCAATCGGCGAGGGACACTCTTCGATGACTTTCTGGTGACGACGCTGGATGGAGCACTCGCGCTCGCCGAGGTGGACGAAGTTACCGTGCGTGTCCGAGACGACTTGAATCTCGATGTGGCGCGGGCGCTCGACCGCCTTTTCGAGATAGACCGAAGGGTCGCCGAAGGCCGCCGCCGCTTCGGACTGAGCGGTCTCGAAGGCCGAGGCAATCTCGCCTTCCGAGGCGACGAGCCGCATCCCTTTGCCGCCGCCGCCCGCCGCCGCCTTGAGCATCACCGGATAACCGAAACGCGCCGCCGTCGCGCGCGCCTCTTCCGCCGACCGGAGCGGCTCGGTCGTCCCCGGCACGACGGGCGCTCCGGCACGGAGGGCCGCGCGCCGCGCGCTCGTCTTCGACCCCATCAACTCCATCGCCTCTGGCGTCGGGCCGATGAAAGTGAGCCCCGCTTCTTTGACGGCGCGCGCGAACGCCGCGTTTTCGGCGAGGAAGCCGTAGCCTGGATGGACGGCCTCCGCGCCGCACGCCCGCGCCGCCTCGACGACGCGCTCGATGCGAAGATAACTCTCGGCGGAAGGCGCGGGGCCGAGCAGGTAAGCCTCGTCGGCGAGCCGCACGTGCAACGCCTCGGCGTCCGCCTCCGAATAGACGGCCACCGGCGAGATGTCCAACTCCCGGCACGCGCGCATCACCCGCACGGCAATCTCGCCCCGGTTGGCGATGAGGATTTTTTTGAACATAGATTCAGGAGCGGTGATGAGTGACGAGTGACGAGTGACGAGTGATAAGAAAGAGCAGGCGGCTTTTCTTATCACTCGTCACTCGTCACTCATCACCGCTTTTAAACTACGACCGAGTTACCCGGCTGGCGCGGGTTGAAGCGGACGGTGACGCGCGCGCCGGGGAAGTAGTCGGCGGAGCGTTGCCTTTGCGCGTCGTCGAGCGCCTGTGACGACTCGTATTCGACGCCGTTGATTTCATAGTTGTAGAAGACCTGCGTGATGGTGCCCGCGTCGTCCGTAATCACGTCGAAGATGGAGCCTTCGGTAATGCGGCCCGTGCGGAGCAGCGCCGCGCGCCGCGAGGCTTCGTCGCCCGGCTTCTTGCGGCGAAAGATGTCGAGAATACCCATAATGAAGTGAAGGCCCGTTCTTAAGGCGTGCGCCTTTCGGCGGTCGCGGGGGCGGGCGTCCGCTGCGACTCGGCGGCGGGGCGCGCTCCGCGCTCGACGATCAGCCCGTCGCGGATGCGGAGGTCGTCGTCCGTGCCGAGCAGCTTGTCCCTGCCGGGCAGCACCAGCTCGTAGTTCGTGAGCGTGAGCCCCGTGCCGGGCAGGTCGTCGGTGTTGCGCGCCGAGACGTTGCGCGTGCGCGCCGCCGAGCGACGCTTGCCGCTCCCCTTCGCCCCCTGCGTCGAGAGCGAGGCGAGGTCTGTCTCCGGCTTGTACTCGGTGGCCCCCATCGCTTCGAGGACGGCGGCGAGTTCGCAGTTCGGGTCGTCGAGGCGTCTGAGGTCGCCGAGCGTCGCCGGGTACGTGCCGAAGCGCGCGCGGTAACGCGCGAGCGCCTGATCGCCCGCGTAGAGCAGAGCGTTCTCGGCGGCCCGCCGCGCTAGCTCGCGCATCCTTAATCTTTCGGGGACGGTCACGCCGATGAGGGAGGCGTGCGCGACGGCGGTCAAGACGGTCAGGACGAGCCCCACACGCGCGGCCTTCATGCCGACGAAGCGCGCGGGCGCGCGCCGCATCCGCGCGTAGAGCTTCATGCTGACGAAGGCGGCGACGAAGGCGGCGGGCAAAGCGCTCCACTTGAGACGCCACGCGGCGGTCTCGGCGGCGCGGACGAGAGCCGTGGAGTCGAGCGAGAGACTCTCTCGCTCGAAGAGCGCGGCGACGGAGGCGACGACGAACGAGAGCGAGAAGAGCGCGCCGCCCGCCGCGACGAAGAACGCGGGGCCGTAGCCGGGAAGCTCTCTTTCGGGCCGCGCGAGCGGCGGGCCGACGGGCCGCGCGCCGCACTCGGCGCAGCCGCCCCGCATCTCGCCTTCAAACTTCGAGCCGCAGCATGGACAGGTCGTCAAATTCTTTCGGCCTCCTCGTCGCGGAAGGGTGTTGGAGAACTTCCCCCTTAGTGCCGTTCCTTCAACCGCCCGCCTTCAACGCGGGGCGGGCGCGCGGCGGTGCGCGACCTCCGGCGGGTTTCGCCGCTCGGCGCTCGTGTTAGACGCCGCCTCGGCCTCCGGCGATGCTTCGTCCGCCGTGGCCGTCGCCGTTTCGTGCGAGGCGTCGTGCGCCGTCAACTGCGCCTCGCGCGCGTCCGGCGCGTCGGTCGCGTCCAAGCGGTTCAGCTCGCTCCACGTGTGGTACATCCGGTAGGCGAAAGTCCAGTAGGAGCCGACCGCGAGAATCCACAGCACGGCGGGCATCCGGTTGGCGAAGGGGCTCGTGGATTCGGGGTGCGTCGAGAGCGCGCCGATGATTAAGAGCACCACTCGTTCGGGCCGCCGCAGGAACCCCACGTCGCACTTCGGGATAAGGCTCTCGGCGCGCGCGCTCGCGTAGGAGACGAGGACTGAGCCGACCATCGCCGTCCCCGCGAGGAAGACGTTCAAGGTGGAATGGAACTGCGTGTCGCGCGCGTAGAAGACCATCAGGCCGACAAAGGCGGCCATGTCCGAGAGGCGGTCGAGCGAGGAGTCGAGGAAGCCGCCGAAGCGCGTCACGCGCCCCGTGAGGCGCGCGACCGAGCCGTCGAGCATGTCGAAGACGTTGGCGACGATGAGGATGATGCCCGCCCAGAAGAAGTGGCCGAAGCCGAACATCAACCCGCACAGGACGTTGATCGAGACGCCGATGACGGTGAGCACGTTGGGGTTGATGCTCCTGCGCGCTAGGCCCTGCACCATCGCGTTGATGATCCGGCCCGCGCCGCGTCCGATGCTCTCCCCGAACAAGCTGTGTGCCTTTCTCCGCCCGCGCTTTTCTTCAAGAGGTTGGGCGCGCCCTTCGCCCGCCGTGGGCGCGTCATGCTGCTGCATGATATGGACGCGTCAAACGGCTTGTCAAGGAACTCGTCCCGCGCCCTCGTCCGCCTCGGCGACGTAAGGCTCGTGCAGCTTGACGGGCGCTTTGCTCGCCTTCCGCAGCTTGAGGTTGAGCATCTCGACGAAGACCGAGAAGGCCATCGAGAAGTAGATGTAACCCTTCGGGATGTGCTGGTCGAAGCCCTCGGCGATGAGCGTCACGCCGATCAGGATGAGGAAGCTCAGGGCCAGCATCTTCACCGTCGGGTGCTTCTGCACGAACGCGCCGATGCGCCCGGCGAACGCCATCATGAAGACAATCGAGATGACGACCGCCGCGATCATGATCTCCACCTGGTCAACCATCCCGACCGCCGTGATGACCGAATCCAGCGAGAAGACCGCGTCGAGCAGAAGTATCTGGATGATGACGCTCGTGAACGAGGGCGCGACGCGCGCCGAGGCGTGCCCCTCTTCGCCTTCGAGCTTGCCGTGAATCTCGTGCGTGCTCTTGGCGATGAGGAACAGCCCGCCAGCGATGAGGATGATGTCGCGGCCCGAAATCTCCTGACCGAGCACAGTGAAGATCGGGGCCGTCAGCCCGATGACCCACGAGATCGAGAGCAGCAGCGCGATGCGGATGAACATCGCGAGGCCCAGCCCGATGGTGCGCGCCTTCTTCTGGTCGGCGGGCGGCAGCTTCCCTGCGAGGATCGAGATGAAGACGATGTTGTCAATGCCGAGGACGAGTTCGAGCGCGGTGAGGGTCAAAAGCGCAATCCACGCCTGAGGATCAGACAGCCATTCCATGAACTAGTTGCTCCCGCCGTTGAGTTGAATTTCGTTGCGCCGGGATTATACATAACTCCCCCGCCAGAATCCTCGCCCCGCACGACGGGCACGCCCCACACCCGAACGTGAAACATGCCCGCCCCCTCGAATCACTCTATCGAACGCCCGCGCCTCGGTCGGCCCTCACGGCCTCTCGCGCCGCTTCCGGCTACTCGACCAACTCGGCCACGTGCTCGTCTTCGTACTTCTCAATCAGAACGCCGATTATTTCCATC
>DASTQX010000504.1:0-3531 GCA_035761505.1 Pyrinomonadaceae bacterium | reverse complement strand
TCGCGCGGACTTTCGGGCGGGGGCGGCCCCGTGTCGGGCTTGAAGGTGATGGTCACATCCACGGTCAACTTCTCGCGGTCGGGCCGCACGGCGCTCTCCACTTTGAAAGGCTTGAGCGGGCGGCCCTGACGGGCGGCGTCCTTGACCAGCTCGGCCACGGACTTCTTCAGGAACTCGCCGAGGTAGCCCTCGTCATAGATTTCGCGCGGCAGAAGGCTCCAACGGACGCGGAGGTTGTTGGTGTCCTGCTCCGAGAGCCCTTCGATGTTGAGCGCGCCCATGCGGTACTGTGGCCCCTCCGTGATTTTGAAGCGGAAGGTGACGCGGCGCGCGGCGTCGTCGAAGACGGGAGTCGCCTCCGCCAACGCCGCGAGGTAGCCCTTGCGCCCGTAAGCCTTGCGCACCGACCCGACGCCCTTATCCACCTTGAGCGCGTTGGCAATCTCGTTCGAGCGCATCCCCAGAGCGGCGCTCAGTTCTTCCGCCGTGAGCCCTTCGTTCCCTTCCCACTCGGCCCGCTCCCAGAGATAGACCGCGCCCTCCTCGACGGGCAGCGTGACGGCCACTCCCCCGCCGTCGCAGTTCTCGGACGCCTCCTCGGCCCTCACCCTCGGCGCGAGAAAACCCGCGCGCAGGTAGCCGCGCTCGTGGTAGAGCGGGAGCAGAGTGTTCTCGGCGAAGCTGCCGACGTACTTGCGCGAATAGTCGTTGTCGAAGATGCCGCCCGACTTCTGCACGAGCAGTTCCGGTTGCAGAGCGCGCGCGCCGGGGAACTCCAACTTGCAGACGCGCAGGGACGGCCCCTTAACGGTGAAGAGGTGTTCGGAGCCCGGCCCGCGCTGCTCTGCGGAGAGTGTGTACTCGACCGCGCCGGTAATCTGCCGCGCGCGCAGAAGCTCTTGCAGGGCCGCGCGGATAGTCTCGGTGACGTTGCCCGCTTCCGGGGCCGTGCCGTCGAAGCTCGGCAGCTTGCGCCGCACGGCCTCGGTCACTTCCTCGTCCGTGAACCAGACGAAGTTGTCGAAGACGACCGGCACCGACGAAGTCATCTCCTCGACCTTGAAGGTGACGGCGGCCTTCTCGCTCGTCCCGCGCACGCTGTAGGCAAGGTTCTTGAAGAGGCCGGAGCCCATCAGCTTATTAGCCGCCGCGTCGAGGTCGTTGACGCCGACCGGCTGCCCCAACTGCAAGCCGCTCGCCGCCAGCGCGTCCTCGCGGCTCACGCGCTTCAAGCCTTCAAACTCGATCTGCGTGAGGAGCATCGCCTGCGCGTCCTGCGACGGCTGCGCCGGTCTTGACGGCGGCGGCGACGAACGCGACGATTGCGGCGGCTGTGGCGGCGGCGGCAAAGGCGTCTGCGCGAGGACGCCGCACGCGAAGGCGAGCGAGAGGGCGAAGGCGGCGGCGAGAGGCCGACGGGCGGCGAGCGGGCGCGAGCTTCGCTGGCGAGGTCGAATTAAAATCACAAGACTTCTCCGTTCGGGGCGAATTGAAGGACTGACTTTATTATAGACGGAAAAGTCGGCGAGAAGGTTGGCAGCGCGGCGCTTCTGACGGGCGGTGAGCGGCCCCTCCGTCAACGCGCCTCGCGGATGCGCTCGCGCATCTCGCGGACGGCTTCGGCGAGCCCCGTGAGGACGGCGCGGGAGATGACGTTGTGGCCGATGTTGAACTCCGCGACTTCGGGGATGGCGGCCACCGCGCCGACGTTGCGATAAGTGAGCCCGTGGCCGACGGCGACGACGAGCCCGTACTGCGCGGCCAGCGCCGCCGACTCGCGCAGCCGCCGCAACTCCTCCTCGGCGCGCGCGCGCCCCTCCGCGTGGACGGCGCGCGCGCCGAGCGTGGCCTCGGCGTAAGCCGCCGTACACAACTCAATCTGCTGCGCGCCCGCCGCGCGCGAGGCTTCGATCTGTCGCGGCTCCGGGTCAATGAAAAGGCTCGTGAAAAGTCCGCCCTCGCGCAAGCCGTCCACGGCGCGGCGCACCGCCTCGAAGCTCTCGGCCACGTCGAGCCCGCCCTCGGTCGTAATCTCTTCCGGTCGCTCGGCGACTAAGGTCACGGCGTCGGGACGGGCGTCGAGCGCGACGCTCATCATCTCGTCGGTCGCGGCCATCTCAAGATTGAGGTAGGTCGTCACGACGCGGCGAAGCGTGTGGATGTCCTCGTCTTGGATGTGTCGCCGGTCGCCGCGCAGGTGGACGGTGATGCCGTCGGCCCCGGCCTGCTCGCAGAGCGCCGCCGCCGCCGAGAGGCTCGGCTCCGGCGCGCGCCGCGCCTGACGGACGGTCGCCACGTGGTCAATGTTGACGTTGAGTCGCGCTGTCATGGAAGAAGCATAGGCGGAAACGTGCCGGGCGCAAGTGCCATTTAAGCCGGGCCGGGTCGTGCCATTCCTTTAGAGCCTCAGGCCCGCCAACTCCGGCGACACGTCGCTCTCCAAGCCTTCGTCGCGGAGCGTCGGTCTTTCGGCGCGGGCGCGCGAGGCGGCCTCGCGCGTCTTGCGGATGGCCTCGTCGTAGAGGCCGCGCTTCCAGTTGCGGCGTATCTCGCGCAACTCGCCGAAGCCTTGCAGCCCGGTGCGGAAGCTGACCTTGCTGCCCTCCACGTCGTCCCAGCGGACGGCCCGCTCAAGCAGACGCAGGCCCGCGCGGTGCGCGATGTGCAGCAGTTCCACGTCGAAGCCGAAGCGGTCAATGAGCGCGCCCTCGACGACGGGGCGGCACACGTCCATGCGGAACGCCTTGAACCCGCACTGCGTATCCCAGAACGGCAGGCCCGTCACCGTCCGCATGACGAGGTTGAAGACGCGCCCGCTCTGCTCGCGCCGCCACGGCTGGTGGACGCCGATGAGCGAGCGGTCGAGCGCGCGCGACCCGAAGGCGAGGTCGTACTGCCCGGCGCGGATGGGCTCGACGAGCTTTGGTGCCTCGGTGATCGGAGTCGAGAGGTCGGCGTCGGAGAAGAGCGCGACCTCGCCGCGCGCCGCCAGAAGCCCCGCGCGCACGACGTAGCCCTTACCCCGATTCGGAGGGCCGCCGAGCACTCGCGCCTCGACTCGACCGCCCGCGCGCGAGGCGAAAATCTCTTCCGAGACTTTCCGCGTCTCGTCAGTCGAGCCGTCGTCCACGACGATCAACTCGCACGCGCCCGGCTGCTCTTCGAGGTAATCAAGAGTCGTGCGCAAGGTCTTGCCGATGCGCGCCGCCTCGTTGTAGGCGGGGATGATGATGGAGAGGGATAAGGCCATCAGTTCTTCTAAAACCGTTCGATAAAATTTCGACGCGCGCGGCGCGCAATTCTCCGAGAGAGAAGCCCCCACGGACGATTCCGGTGGCGGCGCGAGCCAGAGAATATAGCACGGGGACGGCGCGCGCCGCCCGTCGCGGCTGCGCCCCGGCGGCGCGCGGTGGTAAAATTCTTTCGGCCTTCGCGGGCCATCAGCCGCCGGCAGGGTTTCTCGGAGTAACACATGAGCAGCAAGACTTTCGTCCGCATCGCCGCCCTTCTCATCATCGCCGCCGCGACGCT
>DASTQX010000503.1:0-9001 GCA_035761505.1 Pyrinomonadaceae bacterium | reverse complement strand
CGTGTCCTAGCGAAAGACACGGACAGGCACGAGCCCTGCCCCGACATGAATTTTATTCCGCGCTTCGCGTTCCGCTCGCCCTCAGTGCTCGATGCCTTCGTCGTCAGCCTCCTCGTCTTCCTCCTTCGGCTCGCGGACGCGGGGGGCGGCGGGCTCCCAGACGAGGCCGCGCCACTCCTCGGTGGCGTCTATGAGTTGGAGCGCGGCGAGCGGCTGCGCGGGGTTGCGCTCGATGCGGAGCACTTCGGCGACCGCTTCGAGCGTGTGCCCCTGCGCGTCGGGCACGAAGAGTTGGACGCGGCTCCCCACGTCGGGCAGTTTTTCGAGGTGCACGAGCGTCCCGGCGGGGCCGACGTTGGTCGTCTCGCCCTCGGAGACGACGTGCTCGCCTGAGCCCTCGTCGTCCCACTCGGCGCGCACCGGAATCTGCGCGAGGTATCGCGGGCCTGTGCGCTGCTCAATGAAGTTCACGGACATGTCGGGCCTCCATTCGGGATTCGGATTCGCTTGCAGTAAATAAACGACGAAAGCAAGGGGAATTACAAAGAGGCTGAGGGGAAAAGGTTGAAAGGGGAAGAGGGTCGAAGGGAATTAGAGAATCGAACGCGAGATGGCTTTCCCTTCTTCACCTTTTAACCTTTTCCCCACTTCCCCTTTTGTCTTCATTCTTCCTCCTGCGCGCGCAACTTCTCCAAGACGGAGAAGTCTTCGAGCGTGGTGGTGTCGCCCTCGACCGCGCCGCTCGAAGCGATTTCGCGGAGCAGGCGGCGCATGATTTTGCCGGAGCGCGTCTTCGGGAGCGCGTCGGTGAAGCGTATCTCGTCGGGGCGCGCGAGCGCGCCGATCTCTTGCGCGACGTGGCGGCGCAGTTCTTCCTTCAACTCGTCCGAGGTCTGCCTCTGGCCTTCGAGCGTGACGAAGGCGACGATGGCCGAGCCCTTCAAGTCGTCGGGGCGTGGGACGACCGCCGCTTCGGCCACGGCCTCGTGCGAGACGAGCGCGCTCTCGATCTCCATCGTGCCGAGCCGGTGGCCGCTCACGTTAATCACGTCGTCCACGCGCCCCATAATCCAGAAGTAGCCTTCGCGGTCGCGCCGCACGCCGTCGCCCGCGAAATAGACGCCCTCGATCTCCGACCAGTACTGCTTCCGGTAACGCTCGTCGTCGCCCCAGATGGTACGCAGCATCGCAGGCCACGGGCGCTTGACGACCAGATAGCCGCCCTCGCGCGCGCCGACCTCTTCGCCACCCTTCGTCATCACCGCCGCCTCGATGCCGGGCAGGGGCTTCGTCGCCGAGCCGGGCTTCGTCGGCGTCGCGCCGGGCAAAGGCGCAATCATGATCGCGCCCGTCTCGGTCTGCCACCACGTATCCACGATGGGGCAGCGGCCCTTGCCGATAATCTCCCGGTACCACATCCACGCTTCGGGGTTGATGGGCTCGCCGACCGTCCCCAACAGGCGCAGGGAAGAGAGGTCGTGCCTGAGCGGCCAATGCTCGCCCCACTTGATGAAGGCGCGGATGGCGGTCGGCGCGGTGTAGAAGATGTTGACGCGGTGACGGCGGATGATTGACCAGAAGCGGTCGGGCTCCGGGTGGTTCGGCGCGCCCTCGTACATCAGGACGGTCGCGCCGTTCGAGAGCGGCCCATAGACGACGTAGCTGTGGCCCGTCACCCAGCCGATGTCCGCCGTGCACCAGTAGATGTCCTCGTCCTTCAAGTCGAAGACCCACTTCGTCGTGACGTGAGTTTGCAAGAGGTATCCGGCGGTCGTGTGCAGGATGCCTTTGGGCTTGCCGGTCGTGCCCGAAGTGTAGAGGATGAAGAGCGGGTGCTCGCTCTCCAACTCTTCCGCCGGGCACACGTCTTCGACCGTCTCCATCACCTCATGCCACCAGTAGTCGCGCCCCGCCTCCATGTGGATGCGCGTCCCCGTCCGCCGCACGACGATGCAGCCCTTGACCGAAGGCGTCTGCTTGAGGGCTTCGTCCACGGCGGGCTTGAGCTTCACCTCCGAGCCGCGACGGTAGCCGCCGTCGGCGGTGACGACCATCTTGCAGCCCGCGTCGTTGATGCGGTCAATGAGCGCCGAAGAAGAGAAGCCGCCGAAGATAATCGAGTGCGTCGCCCCGATGCGCGCGCACGCGAGCATCGCAATCGCCAACTCCGGCACGAGCGGCATGTAGAGCGCCACGCGGTCGCCCTTCTCGATCCCCGCGCGCTTCAAGACGTTCGCGAACCGCGAGACTTCGCGCAGCAGTTGGCCGTAAGTGAGAGTGCGTTGTTCGCCCGGCTCGCCCTCCCAGATGAGCGCGGCCTTGTTGCGCCGCCACGTCTGCGCGTGCCGGTCGAGGCAGTTGTAAGAGACGTTAATCAGCCCGCCGCCGAACCACTCCGCGTGCGGCGGCTCCCACTTCAAGACCGTCTCCCACTTCCGGAACCAGTGCAGCTCCTCTTCGGCCAGCCGCGCCCAGAAATTCTCCGGCGACTCCTCGGCCTCGCGCCTCAGCGCCTCGTACTCCTCCGAAGATTTAATGTGCGCCGCGCGCGCGAACTCCTCCGGCGGCGGGAAGACGCGCTCCTCGTGCAGCACCGATTCGATGTTGGTCGTCTGCGAAGCCATGACGGGCTGACTCTTCTCCTTGCAAGGATGATTTCTTCGCGGCCCTGCCGGACGCCCTTCGCGCCCCGTTTGCCGCGCGGGAGAGAAACATTTTTTACGTGGTGTCACTGTGTACCAGAATCCCGCCCGCGCGGCAAGGCTCACGAACCTGAGCGCGCGGGCGCGGTTCCTTTCGCCGCCCCGAATCAGTCGCCCGGCGACTTTGAAGGATATGCCGACTGTTCTGGTAAGATGGGCGAAAGGCCGAGATAAGCGGGGAACATGACGACCAGAGAAAAAGAGTTCGAGGAGTTGCGCGAGTCCGAGGCGCGGAGCCGGATTGTGGTGGAGACGGTGGCGGACGCCATCGTGACGGTTGACGAGGGGAGCGTGATCCGGTTCGTGAACCCGGCGACGGAGAGGGTCTTCGGGTACTCGAAGGGTGAGTTGCTGGGGGCGCACCTGACGATGCTGATGCCGGAATACCTGCGCCACGTCCACGAGGCGGGGATGGCGCGCTACGTGGAGACGGGTCACAAGCACATCTCCTGGGAGGGCGTGGAACTTCCGGGCCTGCACAAGAGCGGGCGCGAGATTCCTCTGGAAGTCTCGTTCGGGGAGTTCAGTCTGGACAGGCGGCGCTACTTCACCGGCATCGCGCGCGACATCACGGAGCGCAAGCGCGCGGCACGCCGTCTGGCCGCGCAGCATGAGGTGACGCGCGCTCTGGCCGAGTCGCAGAGTTTCGACGAGGCCGCGCCGCGCATCCTCCGGGCGGTGTGCGAGGGGCTGCGCTGGGAGAAGGGCGCGCTGTGGATCGTGGAGCGCGGCGCGGAAGTGTTGCTGCGGCACGTCGCGGCGTGGCGCGCGCCGTCTCTGAATCTCGCGGACTCGGAAGTCCTCGGCGGGCGGCGCACGTTCGCGCTCGGCGACGGGCTGCCGGGCGAGGTGTGGCAGAGGGGCGAGCCCATCTGGGTCGAAGACATCACGGTCAGCGACTATCTGCGCGCCGCCGCCGCCGCGCAACTCGGCCTGCACTGCGCCTTTGCCTTCCCCATCCTCCTGCGCGGCGAGGTGCTCGGCGTGCTCGAATTCTTCAGCCGCGAGGTGCGACCGCCCGACCCGGCGATGCTGGCGATGATGTCGAGCGTCGGGAGCCAGACGGGGCAGGCCATCGAGCGGCAGCGCGCGGAGGAGGAGCGCGCGCGTCTGAGCGCCGAGATCATCCGCGTGCAGGACGAGCAGTTGGCCGAGCTTTCGACGCCGCTCATCCCGCTCACCGATCAGGTCGTGTTGATGCCGCTCATCGGCACGGTGGACTCGAAGCGCGCGGCGCGGATGATCGAGGCGCTGCTCCACGGCCTCACGGAGACGCGCCCGGTCGTCGCCATCGTAGATATCACGGGCGTCTCGGTCGTAGATACGCACGTCGCCAACACGCTCGTGCAGGCCGCGCAGGCCGCACGGCTCCTCGGCACGCACGTCGTTTTAACGGGCATCCGCGGCGGCGTCGCGCGTAGCCTCGTCGGCCTCGGCGTCGAACTCGAAGGGCTCACCACGCGCAAGTCCTTGCAGGACGGCATCGCCTGCTCCTTCAAGTTCCTGCGCCGGCGGGCGACGAAGTCGTAGCGGGAATTTGATAACCCGCCGCCCGCGCTCGGAGTTGAAAAAAACGGAAACGGAAATCACGCATGAATAAATTCGTCCGCCGTCTGCTGCCCGCCGCCCTCGTCCTTTTCTCGCTCGCCGCCGCGCCGCTGCCCGCGCGCGAGAGCGCGGCGAAGTCCGCCCGCGCTCTTCAGACTCAGACGGCTGCGCCCGCGCCGACGCCGCCGCCGCCGAGGGACGAGCGCCTTTGGAAACGCGCGCAGGAGTTGCACCGCAAGGCTTTCGTCCTCGACGGGCACAACGACATCACGGAGATTATGGTGGACACCGGCTACGACCTCGGCACGCCGTCGGTCGGCAAGTACCACACAGACCTCGCGCGGCTCGTGCGGAGCGGGATGACGGGGCAGTTCTTCTCCGTCTATGTTGATAGAAAGTACGCGACCGCCGGGGGCTCGGCGCGGCGCGCGCTCGACTTGATTGATGTCATCTACCGCGCGGCGGAGAAGTATCCGAACGAGCTGACGATGGCCTTCTCGACCGAGGACGTGCGGCGCGCGAAGAAGCAGAAGAAGGTCGGCGCGCTGCTCGGCATCGAGGGCGGGCACGCGATAGAGAATTCGCTCTCGGCGCTCAGGGACTTTTACCGGCTCGGCGTGCGTTACATGACCTTGACGCACAACAATACGAACGATTGGGCCGACGCCTGCTGCGACGAGGCGAAACACAACGGCCTCTCGGAGTTCGGCAAAGAGGTCGTGCGCGAGATGAACCGGCTGGGGATGTTCGTGGACGTGTCGCACGTCTCCGACAAGACGATGTCGGACGTGCTCGACATCTCGACCGCGCCCGTCATCGCCTCGCACTCCTCGGCCCGCGCCTTGAACGGCCACAAGCGCAACATCCCGGACGAACTCCTGCGGCGCATCGCCAAAAACGGCGGCGTCGTGATGGTCAACTTTTACCCGGCCTTCATCAATGAGAAGGTACGCGTCGCCGGACTTGAGAGGGACGAGCGCTTGAAGGCGCAGCGCGACGCCCTGCGCGAGCAGTTCAAGGACGACCAGACGCGACTCGACGAAGAGCTTGCTAAGCTGAACGCCGCGAACCCTCTGCCGCCGACGCCCTTCTCAGTCTTGATTGACCACATAGACCATATCGCGAAGGTCGCGGGCGTGGATCACGTCGGGCTCGGCTCGGACTTCGACGGCATCCCCTCTCTGCCCGAAGGCATCGAGGACGTGTCGCAACTCTCGAACATCACCTACGAGCTTCTGCGGCGCGGCTACAGCGAGCGCGACGTGTTGAAGATTCTGGGCGGCAACACGATGCGCGCCTTCGCCGAGGTCGAGCGCGTCGCGCGCGTCCCGACGCGCAAGGTCAGCGGCGAGGGCAGCACGCGCCGCCTCGAACCCTTGAAGAAGTAATGGAGAAGTAAGAAGGGAAACTCCGTCGGGCAGACGCGAGGCGCGCCGCGTTGAGACAATCAACGCGGCGCGCCTTGTTCATTTCAGACGTTTAAGTTTGAGCCCTCGCGGGGCTGCGTGGTTTTACTGGCCGCCGCCCGAACCGCCGGAGCTGCTGCCGCCGCCACCGCCGGACGAGCCGCCGGAGCTACCGCCGGAAGACGAACCGCCCCCGCCGCCGCTACCGCCCGACGAGCCGCTGCCGCCGCCGGAAGTGCCGCCACCGCCGCCGGAGGAACCACCGCTGCCGCCGCCTTCGCCGCCGGAGCCGCTGCCACCACCAGCGCCGCCACCACCGCCAGCGCCGCCGCCGCCGCTCGTGCCGCCGCCACCGCCCGACGAGCCGCCGCTTGAAGAGCCGCCGCCGCCACCGGTCGAGCCGCCGCCCGTGCTGCCGCCGCCCGAAGAACTGCCGCCGCCGGTCGAGCCGCCGCCGCCAGAGCTACCGCCACCAGTTCCTTCTTCATTATCTGCCATATGATTCTCCTCCAACGTTCGAGGTCAGTGAGTCGAGTAAGTGGATGAACGCCGATAAACTTTCCACGGACAGGGGGCGAAACGAGATGCCCACACATTCATCCCGGTTTGTTCGCGAGAAGTATCCTCAAGAAAAGACAAGACCCATGCCACGCGCGGGCGAGTAAGTTTTAGTAAATAAATTATTTTGTTTAGGTGTGCTTTTCGCCGCCGGTATCAACAAGCGATAACGCTTCGCCGCGCGCCGTCACTTCAAAGTGATACAGGCCGCGCAGAAAAATAATACAGTGCTTCACATTCTCTTCCGTCTCTCAGGACACCAACACTCGTCAACGCGCACAGGGGCCGCCGCCCTCTCCGGCGCGTGTTATAATTCGACTTCCGCGATGACACGAGCAGGTATCTACATCCACATTCCCTTCTGCCGCGCGCGCTGTTCCTACTGCGACTTCGCCACCGGGACTTTTGAAGGCGCGCTGGCCGACGCCTACGTCCGCGCGCTCGTCGAAGAGATAGACGCCTTCGACGTGGCGCGAGAAGACGCGTTGGCCGACACCATCTACTTTGGCGGCGGGACGCCGAGCCTTCTCACGCCCGCACAGATCAAGCGCGTGCTCGGAGCCGTGCGCCGTCGCTTCCGCGTGACGACCGATGCCGAGGTGACGATGGAGATGAACCCCGGCACGGTCACGCCCGAAGCCTTGCGCGGCTTTCGCGCGGCGGGCGTCAACCGCGCGAGCTTCGGCGCGCAGACCTTCGACGAGCGCGAGTTGAAGCGCCTTGGGCGCACGCACACCGCCGAGGACACGCGCCGCACGCTCGCGCTCCTCCGCGAAGCGGGCTTCGACAACCTCAGCTTTGACCTTATCGCGGGCCTGCCCGAACAGACGCTCGAAGGCTGGTCGCGCAACCTCGACGAAGCGCTCGCGCTCCGCCCTCAGCACCTTTCGCTCTACCTCCTCGAAGTCCACGAAGGGACGCCGCTCGCCGCGCAAATCCGCGAAGGCCGCTACCGCGCGCCGGACGCAGACCTCGCCGCCGAGATGTACACTCTGCTCGTCGAGCGGACGCGCCTCGCGGGCTATGAACAATACGAGATTTCAAACTTCTGTCTGCCGGGGCGTGAGTCGCGGCACAACATGAAATACTGGACGGGCGAGCCCTACTTCGGCTTCGGCTGCTCGGCGCACTCCTTCGACGGGCGGCGCGCGCGCTGGTCGAACGAGCGCGACGCGCGCCGCTACGTCGAGTTAATCGAGACGAGCGGCCACGCCGTCGTCGAACGGACGGAACTCGACGAGCGGGACGCGAGCGCCGAAGCCCTCTTCCTCGGCCTCCGCCTCCTCGGTCGAGGCGTCAACCTCGCCGAGCATCGCGCCCGCTTCCGCCTCGACGTGCGCGCCGAATACGCCTCCGACCTCTCGCGCTTCGGCGAAGCCGGTCTGATAGAATTCGACGGCGACGTTCTCAGATTGACCCCGGCGGGCGCGCTGCTCTCAAACGAAGTCTTCGCGGCGTTTGTTTAGTAAACAGGAGGCGGTAAAGACAAAAAAGCTCGCCGCTTCTTCTTTAACTGCTGACCGCTTCCTGCTCACTGCTCACTTTCTTATGATTGATTTACGCAGCGACACTGTGACGAAGCCGACGCCCTCGATGCGGCGCGCGATGGCCGAGGCCGAGGTGGGCGACGACGTGTACGGCGAAGACCCGACCCTCAACCGCTTGCAAGAACGCGCCGCCGAGATTTTCGGCAAAGAGGCGGCGCTCTTCGTCCCATCCGGCTCGATGGGCAACCAGATTGCGGTGAAGCTCCACACGCGGCCCGGCACGGAGGTCATCATCGAAGAGCGCGGCCACATCTACAACTACGAGATGGCGGCGATGTCGGCCATCTCCGGCGCGCTCGCGCGGCCCGTCAAGAGCGGCGACGGCACGGGCATCCTCGCTTGGGAAGACATCGAGCCGTCCGTCCACCGGAATGACGCGCCCTACTACGTGGCGCGCACGGGGCTCGTCGCGCTGGAGAACTCGCACAACCTCGCGGGCGGCAGTTGCATGACGCGCGCGCGCACCGAAGAGCTTTGCGAGCGCGCGCACGCGCTCTCGCTCCCCGTCCACCTCGACGGCGCGCGCATCTTCAACGCGGCGACGGCGCTCGGCGAGACGGTCGCGGCGCTCGCGCGGCCCGTGGATTCGGTGATGTTCTGTTTGTCGAAAGGCTTGGGAGCGCCCGTCGGCTCGATGCTGCTGGGGCCGCGCGACTTCATCACGGAGGCGCGGGCGTGGCGCAAGCTGCTCGGCGGCGGGATGCATCAGGCCGGGGTGCTCGCCGCCGCAGGGCTCGTCGCGCTCGAAGAGACTCCGCCGCGTCTCGCCGAAGACCACGCCAACGCGCGACGGCTCGCCGAGGGCGCGGCTGAGTTGCCCGGAGTCGTCGTTGACCCGGAAGCCGTGCAGACCAACATCGTCATCTTCGACGTGTCGGGCACGGGCCTTCCGGCGGACGAAATCTGCGCGCGGCTCCGCACGCGCCACGGCGTCGTCGCCTCCGGCTTCGGCCCCTCGATTCGCATGGTCACACACTACGACGTTTCGCGCGCCGACATCGAACGCGCGCTCGGCGCGTTACGCACTGTTATCGGAGAAGTGAGCAAAAGGAAATCCTATCCTTCATCTCGTCCGAGTTTTCTTGCGAGGAAAGTCCCCGACTCGGCCAAATCGGAAATAAACCGTCACTGGACTGGTAATGACCGAAGCGCAAGAAGTCATCACGGAGTAGTCTATCTCCACGAGAATCCGCTGAGAATTCGCCTTTCGTGGAGAAGACATTCTAGTGACTCTGCTCGT
>DASTQX010000502.1:0-4439 GCA_035761505.1 Pyrinomonadaceae bacterium | reverse complement strand
TGAACCTCGGCCTCCGCTACGAGTACCTTTCGCTCCCGCGCGACGCGCAGTTACAGGCGCTCAACTCCATCGCGGACGTGCCGGGCCTCATCGAGTTCCGCGTGCCGAAGACCGACAAGAACAACTTCGCGCCGCGCGTCGGCCTGGCCTACTCGCCGGAGTTCGGCGGTCGCATCGGTCGCCTGATTTCCGGCAAGCGCGGGCAGAGTTCCTTCCGCGCCAACTTCTCGATCAGCTACTACGAGACGTTCCAGAACCTCTACCTGCTCAACCTCCCGCCGCAGTTTCAGCAGGAGCAGAGCGCGGCGGTGCTCGGACTCACGGCCAACTTCTTACAGAACGGCGGCGTCCCGCCGACGCCGATTCCGCCCAACACCATCGAGGACGCGCGCGGCGCGACCGCCTCTTTCATCACCGACGCCGTGCAGCCCTACAACATGGCTTGGACGCTCTCGTACCAGCGCGAGCTGACGCCCGGCACGCTGCTCGAACTGCGCTACCTGCACACGGCGGGCCGGCATCTGCCCGTGCAGGTGCGCTTGAACGGCGGCGTGGTTGACAACAGCCGTCTGGTCATCCCGACCTTCCTGACGAACCCGACCGCCGGGCAGCTCGCGGGCCGCCCGACGCTCGGCGACGTGGGGCTCGACATCGTGCGCGACGAGAACGGCGACGTGGTGGCGAACAACCGTTTCCCGGCCCGCCTCGGCAGTAGCGGCTTCGCGGGCTCCGTGACCTCGTTCGAGCCGGAAGGAAATTCCGTCTATGACGCGGGCTCGGTGAGCATCACGCGCCGCTTCGCCAACCGGTTCGCCTTCACCGGCGCTTACACTTGGAGCAAGGCGATAGACAACGCGACCAACGAGCTTTTCTCCAGCACGGTCAACCCTCGGCGCGGGCAGGACGCCTTCGACCTCCGCAACGAGCGCTCGCTCTCGGCGATAGACGTGCCGCACCGCTTCGTCGCCTCGCTCAACTACGAGACGCCCGCCTTCCGCAAGTACAACGGCTTCGTCCGCTCGCTGCTCGGCGGCTGGCAGGTGAGCGGCATCTTCCAGACACAGTCCGGCCAGCTCATCACGCCCCAGTCGGGCATTGACAGCAACCGCGACCGGGACGCGGCGGGCGACCGCACCATCCTCAACCCGAACGGCACGCCGGGCACGGGCACGGGCGTCTTCCCGGTGGACATCAACGGCAACCGCCTGACCGTCACCGAGGGCGGCGTGACGCGCTTCGTGGATGCCTCCGAAGGCGACAGCCGGACGGCGGCTTACGTCGCGCTCAACCCGAACGCCGAATACATTCAGGCGGGACTCGGCGCGCGCGCCAACGCGGGCCGCAACACCCTACGGACAAACGGCTGGAACCGCACCGACGCGGTCTTCCTCAAGAACTTCCGCTTCGGCGGCGAGGGTCGTTACACCTTCCAGTTCGGGGCGGAGGTCGGCAACCTCTTCAACCAGCGCATCCGCACCATCGGCGACTACGGCTCGCCGTTCTTCGTCAACCAGAACGACCAGAACGGCACGAACCAGTTCGGCATCGGCGCGGTCTCGTTCGCCTTCCCCGACGTGACGAGCCCGAACTTCAACGACTACAGCGTCGGCAACTTTAGCGGGCGCACGATTCAACTGCGAACCAAGTTCATCTTCTGACACTTCCGCTCGTCCGTTCCTGAACGGGCATCGGGGGCCGCTTGGCCCCCTTTTTTTTCGTGCGCGGAGAAGGCGTATGATGCACTCGTGAGCTGACGCCGACGCGGCCTGCGGCCTCCGTTTGCCCCGCACATGATTTCAAGACTCTGGTACATGAACGCCGATTTCGAGAACGAGCTGGCGTCGCTCGCCGCCTCGTCGAAATACCGGCGGCTCCCTCCCTCCGACGCGCTCAATCACCGCCTCGCCGGGCACCTGCTCTGGCTCGCGCGTCCGGGCGACGCGCTGCTCGTCGCAGAGCCGTGGTCTGAGCGCCTCCGGTCGGAGGCACAAAGGCGCGGCGTGGAACTCGTCAGCCCGCACGACTCAAGGGAGCAGAGAGGCCGCCTCTTCACGCCTTGGGGCTGGACGCCGAGCGCCGTCGCCGCCGGAGAGAGGGCGGGCGCGTCGGTGCGCGCGCCGCCCCTCGACGTGGTGGCGCGCGTCAACTCGAAGCTTTGGAGTCACGCGCTCGAAGTGGAGTTGGGAATGGCGCTGCGAGGGGCGGCGCTCGCGCGCACTTTCGAGGAACTGCTTGAGGCCGTCGCCCGCGCGTGTCCCGCGCCTGACGACAAGTGGGTCGTGAAGAGCCCTTACGGCTTCGCCGCGCGCGAGCGCGTGCTGGGGCGAGGCCCGGTGCTGGAAGAGCCGCAGGCCAAGTGGTCTCGACGCCGTCTCGCCTCCGGCGAGACGCTGATTTTTCAACCGTGGCTCGAAGTCGTCCGCGAGTACGGCGTCGTGTCGGAGATTGCGCCGGACGGCTCAAGCGAGTTGCGCGGCGTCAGCGACCTGCAAACCAACGGCGCGGGCACGGGCACGGGATACATTTTGGGCCGCCCGCCCGAACCGCGCCGCCTCGCCGAGTTAGAACGAGTCGCGCGCCTCGTCGCCCGGCGGCTTTATGTTGAGGGTTATCACGGGCCGGTCGGGATAGACGCCCTCGAACACGCGGGCGGCCTCCATCCTCTGCTGGAAGTCAACGCGCGTTACACGATGGGCTTCGTCGCGCTGGCCGTCGAGCGGAGCCTCAAGCCCACAGCGCCGATGTTCTGGAGTTCCAGGATAGAGCCCGATGCGGCTCAGCCTTCGCCTTTGGCGAGTCTCTGACTCGCGCTCGCGGGCGAGGCTTCCGCCTCAGTCTCCCGGCGGCGCGCGGCGTTGATGCGGTCGCGCACTTCGGCGGCGAGTTGGAAGGAGCGGAGGCGGGCCGCGTGGTCGAAGATTTGGGCGGTCAGCATCAGCTCGTCGGCTTGGGTCTGTTCGATGAAGCCTTCCAAACCGCGCCGCACCGTCTCCGGCGAGCCGACGAACGAATAGCGGAGCGCGTGCCCGGTTCCGGCCAGTTCGATTTCGTTGAAGTGCCCTGCGGCGCTTTCGAGCGGCGGCGGCAGTTGTCCCGGCACGCCGCGCCGCAGGTTGACGAAAGCCTGTTGGAGCGAAGTGAAAAGGCGGCGCGCTTCTGCGTCCGTGTCCGCCGCGAAGACGTTCACGCCCGCCATCGCGTAGGGCTCTCGAAGATACTCGGAAGGGCGGAACTCGCGGCGGTAGATTTCGAGCGCCGCCGTGAGGTAGTCGGGCGCGAAGTGCGAGGCGAAGGCGAAGGGCAGGCCGAGCAGCGCGGCCAGTTGCGCGCTGTAGAGGCTCGAACCTAAGAGCCAGACCGGGACGCCGAGCCCCGCGCCCGGCACGGCGCGCACCGCTTGGCCCGCGCGCGCCGGGGCGAAGTAGTGGAGCAGTTCCGCCACGTCGCGCGGGAAGTCGTCTTCGGTGTCCGAGAGCTTGCGACGCAACGCGCGGGCCGTGAGCTGATCCGTGCCCGGCGCGCGACCGATGCCCAAGTCAATCCTTCCGGGGTAGAGCGATTCGAGCGTGCCGAACTGCTCGGCGATGACGAGCGGCGAGTGATTCGGGAGCATCACGCCGCCGGAGCCGACGCGAATCGTCTCCGTTCCTCCGGCGACGTGGCCGATGAGAATCGAGGTCGCCGCGCTGGCGATGCCGGTCATGTTGTGGTGCTCGGCCAGCCAGAAGCGGCGGTAGCCCCACGTCTCCGCGTGGCGGGCCAAGTCCAGCGTCTCGCGGAAAGAGTCCGCGACCGTGCCGCCCGCCTTCACGGGGGCGAGGTCTAAGACCGAAAACGGAATCGCGCCTGTGTCTTTCATTGCCTTCTCCCCTTAACCCTTGTTCTGCTTCCCTCACTCGCCGCCTTCGCCCGCCTTGTCCAGTTCGAGCACCACCGAGTTGATGCAGTAACGGAGGCCCGTCGGCTGCGGGCCGTCTTCAAAGACGTGGCCGAGGTGCGAGTCGCAACTCGCGCACAGGACTTCGGTGCGAACCATCCCGTGGCTCGTGTCCACTTCGGTGCGGACGTTATCTTCCGCCGAGGGCGCGGTGAAGCTCGGCCAGCCGCAGCCCGCATCGAACTTGGCGTCGGAGCTGAACAGTTCCTCGCCGCAGGCCGCGCACTTATAAGTGCCGGGCTCTTTGGAGTCGTGATACTTGCCCGTGAAGGGCCGCTCCGTCCCTTTGCGGCGCGCGACCGCGTACTGCTCCGGCGTGAGCGTCGCCCGCCATTCCTCGTCCGTCTTCGAGACCTTCTTCTTCAACGTCGTATCCTTTCCGCGAGAGTTTTGCCTAACCTTAACACACCGCGTCTGGCCGCGCCCTCTCGGCGTTTTGATTTTAGATTTGCGCTTGGAGGAACCGCGAATTAGTTTATACCTGTCCGCGCATGGCGGCGCA
>DASTQX010000501.1:0-13247 GCA_035761505.1 Pyrinomonadaceae bacterium | reverse complement strand
GGCGAGGCCACGCCCGGCAGCGACATGGAACTCCGCTATCCGGTCTTCACGCTCTTGGAAGAAGCGCACCGCTTCGCGCCTGCGGGCCAAACGGTCGTCTCCACCAACATCCTCAAGCAGATTCTCTCCGAGGGCCGCAAGTTCGGCGTCGGCATCGGCCTCATCACCCAACGCCCCGGCAAGCTCGATCAGGACGTGCTCTCGCAGTGCATGACGCAGGTCATCATGCGGATCGTCAATCCCGTTGATCAGGACACCGTGGCGAAATCCGTCGAGGGCGCAGGGAGACAACTTCTCAACGAACTCCCCGCGCTCACCAAAGGCCAAGCCGTCATCTCCGGCGTCGGCGTCAACACGCCCGTCATGTGCCGCGTCCGCGAGAGATTGACGCGCCACGGCGGCGAAACCTTCGACGCCCCCGCCGAGTGGGCCAAGTGGCACACCAAAGACGAACAGCAACACCGCGAACAGGACTCCGCCCTCCTCGCCGACACGCCTCAACCCAAGAAGACCGAGAAAGTACGCGGCTTCCAGATTTAGGAGGCGTCCATGCCGTCCTCACCCCCGACCGAAGCCCCCGCCGCCTTCGTCTGCGACTGTAAGAAGGAGCACCGCTCGGCCTGTAAGGGGCTGCCCGTCTTTAACGAGCATGAAGGTCGGCGGTATTGCGTGCTTCATTATCCCGGCAAAGATAAAAGCGTCGCCTTCAATAAGGCGTTCAAGAGAAAGCTCGATGCCGGGGACTTTGACTTTCGCGGGGTCTGGTTCCCAGATGAAGTAGATTTTATCGAGTTTACATTTACCAAGCCCGCAGACTTCTCCTTCGCCACGTTCACGGCGCAGACGAACTTTTACTCCGCCAAGTTCGACGCGATAACGACCTTCTTCTCCACCAAGTTCGACGCGGAAACGTACTTCGGCCACGCCATGTTTCACGCCGAGGCGCGCTTCGACGGCGTCAAGTTCGGCGCACAGGCGTCGTTTGAGACCGCCGAGTTCCGCGCCCCTGCTTCCTTCAGCCGAGCCGAGTTCGGCGCGCGGGCGAGCTTCGACAGGGTCAAGTTCGGCGGCGTGACGCAGTTCTACTTTGCTGTGTTCGGCGCAGGGGTGTCCTTTGACGGCACTGAGTTCACGGCGGTAGGTTTCGACGAAGCTACTTTTAAGGATTACGCCAGATTCGCCGGAGACGCGGAGACGAAGGTCTTCGGCTTCAACTCATCTCTGAGTCTTCAGTTCGCCAGAATCGAGAAGCCCGAACGCTTCTCTTTCCACACACTCACGCTCCGCCCTGACTGGTTCATCAACGTGGACGCGCGCAAGTTCGAGTTCATCAACGTGGATTGGGGCAAGATTGACATTGCGGAGGAAATCGCGGGCCTGACGCGCAAAGTCAATTCACGGCACCGGCTGTTCGCCATCGCGTGCCGGAACCTCGCGGTCAACGCCGAGGAGAATCACCGTTACGAAGAGGCGTCGAGGCTCCGCTACGCGGCGATGAACGTGCGGCGGCGGGAGCGTGGGCGGGGCTTCGCGCCGCTCAGGCTGAATTGGTGGTACTGGCTGGCGAGCGGCTACGGCGAGAGGGCCGGGCGCGCGTTCCTCGTCCTGCTCGGCGTGTGGCTGCTCTCGGCGCTGCTCTACACGCAGGTCGGCTTCGCGCGCTGGGAGCCTCGGCTGACGAGCGAGGCCGAGGCGCAAGGCGCGCGGCGCGACGCGACGGGGCGGCCCCTCGAATTGACGCGGGCGTTGGCCTACAGCGCCGGGGTGATGACGCTGCAAAAGCCTGAGCCGCGACCGGCGACGACCGCCGCCCACACTCTCGTCCTGCTCGAAACCATCCTCGGCCCCTTGCAGGCCGCGCTCCTCGCCCTCGCCATCCGGCGCAAGTTCATGCGCTAGAGGAAAACGCCCGCTCCCCACGTCCGCGCCACCGACGAAGAAAACCGAGAAAGTATGCGGCTTCCAAATCTGAGTCCCACGCGAAAGCGACGCCATGCGCGCGCGCGGGAACTGAGTTCCCCGCCCCGCGCACTTGATTCCCGCCCCTCGAAATTCAATTCCCGCCCGTGGAAATTCGATTACCGCCCCCGGTAATTCAATTACGATGTGTCGTAATTGAATTATGTCGTGCTGTAATTGAATTACCATGAGCTGTAATTGAATTACCGTGAATCGTAATTGAATTACGACGTGCCGTAATTGAATTATCGTGTCTCGTAATTGAATTATGACGGGTTGTAATTGAATTATGACGGATTGTAATTGAATTACCGGAGGTCGTAATTCAATTACGCTGCCCGGTAATTGAATTATGGTGCGATGTAATTCGATTATCAGTGGCCGTAATTCAATTACAACGCGACGTAATTCAATTACGGCGGGCGGTTGAGGCATTTCGGCGGGCGGAAATCGCTGACGCGGGGGTGGCGGAGGGTGTAAGATGCGTGCGCCGCCTCGCATCCTTCAAAATTCCTCTCTCTCACGAAGGAGAATCTCTGTCATGGCTAGAAACGAAAGCGCACGGGTGAGGCCGTTGGTCGTGCAGGCCGATAAGCGGGCCTTCGCCGCTTTGGAGGTGATGAGCGGCTACGAGCCGCCGAACGCCAACTTCTCGGTCGAGGCCGTCCGGGGCTTGCGCGACGCGCTCGAAGCCGCGCGGGCGGCGGAGGCGCGGGCCGCAGCCGCCGCCGCAGCCGCGCGCGATACGGCGGCGGCGAAGGAGTGGGAGTTCCACAACGCCATGCTCGGCGTCAAGGCGCAGGTCGTCGCCCTCTTCGGTCGGGACTCGAACGAGGTACAGGCGCTGGGGCTCAAGAAGTCCTCCGAGTTCCGTTCGGGCCGTCGCGCCAAAGCCAGCACGCGGGCGCAAGGATAGGCGCGGCTCGCCGTCGCGCCACGCGCCCCGTGCTCGCGCGTCCGAGCGCGCGGCGGGAAGTTCACGAAATGGTATTGACTTGCCGGGGCGGGTTGGCATATCGTCGCGCCCTAACGAGAGAGCCGGGGCGGGTCAGTAGTGCAGTTCGATAGCAGGCGGCCCTCGCCTCTCGACCCGTCCGACCCGCTCTTCGAGTCCATTCCCGTTTCAGCTCCGACCGAACCAGAATTTCTTCGAGGGGAGAAACGTCCATCATGCTGCACACGACGAAAAGAGTTTTCCAGTCTTCACTGCTCGCGGCCCTGCTCGCCTTCGCGTTCGCGCTTCCCGCCGCCGCCTTCCAGAACGCGGGCGCGGCGGCGCAGGAGAAGGAAGAGCCGCCCTTCCACGAATACAAGGGCGTCCGCATCGGCATGACCGCCGACGAGGCGCGCAAGAAGCTCGGCGACCCGACCGACAAGGGCGACACGCAGGACTTTTACGCCGTCGGCGAGAACGAAACCGTGCAGGTCTTCTACGACGCGCAGAAGAAAGTCCACGCGCTCTCCATCATCTACATGGGCGGCGCGAGCATGCCCACGGCGAAGTCCGTCATCGGCGCGGACGTGGAGGCCAAGCCCGACGGCTCGATGCACCGCCGCGTGGACTACCCGAAGGCGGGCTTCTGGGTCGCCTACAGCCGCACGGCGGGCGACTCGCCGCTCGTCACCATCACCATGCAGAAGAAGTAGCGGCGGGGGTCTGCCCGCACGTTTCGGCGAGACGCGCGCCCCGGCCCTTTCCCCCAAGTTCCGGCGAGACGCGCGCGCCGAAAAACCCCCGCCCGGCGCGCGGGGCCGTATTCGCCCTCCGGCCCCGCCGCCCCCTTCCGTCACACGCCGCGCCGCGCGCCCCTCGGAGCCCTCCGCCAGCCGGGCGTGGTTGCTTTTCCCCGCCGCGATGCTAAGATAAACCCGTCGTTCAATAAAACCCTTTCAGTAAGTTCGTTGCAGTTAGAGACCACCCCTTTCGGGGAGCACAGCGACACGCGTGAGGCCGCCGCCGGGGGCTTTTGCGCGCGCCGCACAGGGGACAGAAGATGGCGGATCAGAACGCTTCCACGACGACCGACGAGCGGCCCATCGTCAACCTGCTTTCGACGCGCCGCGACGAGATTCTTAACCTCTGGATCAAGGGCCGCCTCGAAGCGGACGAGTTCCGCGACGAGCTAATCTCGAAGAAGGACTTGCGCGAACAGTCGCGGCAGGTCTTGGAGATGCTCGCGCAGGCCATCGCGGCCTCCGGCGACGCGGGCTTCGAGCACCCGGCCTTCGAGGAGTTGCGCGGCTACCTCAACGAGATTTCGCACATGCGCGCCGTCAAGGGCTACACGCCGACCGAGAACGCGACCTACATCCTCTCCCTGCGTAACGTCGTGCTCCCGCTCCTCGCCGAAGAGCTTGAGAACGCCGAGGCGCTCATCCGTGAGATGAACTACTTCACGCCGCTCCTCGACAAGATGAGCCTCGTGATGGTCGAGAACTTCATTCGCTGGCGCGAGGAGATTATCCGCCAGCAGCGCGCCGACATGCTCGAACTCTCGACGCCCGTCATCAAGGTCTGGGACAAGATTCTCACGCTCCCCATCATCGGCACGCTCGACTCGCGCCGCGCACAGATGATGATGGAGGCGCTGCTCCAAAAAATCGTCGAAACCGGCAGCACAATCGCCATCCTCGACATCACCGGCGTCCGCACGATGGACACTCTCGTCGCCAACCACCTCATCAAGACGGTGACGGCGGCGCGGCTCATGGGCGCGCGCTGCATCCTGACGGGCGTCTCGCCCGCCATCGCGCAGACGATGGTGCAACTCGGCATTGACCTCACGCAGATTACCACCCGCGCGCAGATGTCCGACGGCATCAAACTGGCGCTCGAAATGATCGGGCGCGCGGTCGTCTCGACGAAGGCGCTCGCGCGGATGTCGAACGGGGTGGAGGCGGCCTCGACCGCCGCGCAACTCGCCGAGCAGGCCAAGAACATCAACGACACCAACACCGAGCGCGAGGGCGGGTCGCGGCCCAACCGCAAATAGCGCGCGCGAAAGCCGGGCGGATTCACGGAGGGCGGAAGGCAAAGTCATGGAAGGATCGCAACGCATCCCGATTCTCAAAGTCGGACGAGTCCTGATCGTGCCGATTCAGGTGGACATGGACGACCAGACCGTGATGCACCTTCAGGAGCGCATCCTCACGGAACTGGAACGGACGGGCTCGCGCGGGGTCTTGATAGACATCTCACTTCTGGAGATGGTGGACTCCTTCATCGGTCGCGTGCTCTCGGACATCGCGGCGATGGCGCGCATCATGGACGCGCGCACGGTCGTCGTCGGGATGCAACCGGCGGTCGCCATCACGCTCGTCGAGCTGGGCCTTGAGCTGCGCGGCGTGGACACGGTGCTGAACGTGGACGAGGGCATCAAGCTCCTGCGCAGCGAGTTCGGCATTGACGAAGAGGAAGAGGATGGGATGACGCGAGGGGAGTTGGGAGCCTTTGCCGAGCAGATCAATCGCCCTTGAGAGCGAGCACGATATTGCCGTCGCGCGCGGGCAGGTGCGCGACATGGCCGCTTCCATCGGCTTCCGGCTGATTGACCAGACGCGGCTCGCGACGGTCGCCTCGGAACTGGCGCGCAACGTCATCAAGTACGCCAAACGCGGGCGCATGATCGCGCAGCCGACCGAGAGCCCTTACGGGCGCGGCGGCCTCCGCCTCATCTTCGAGGACAACGGCCCCGGCATCGCCGACATTGACGCCGCGATGCGCGACGGCTTCTCGACGGGGCGCGGCTTGGGCAAAGGGCTCCCCGGCTCGAAGCGGCTCGTGGACGAGTTCAAGATCGAATCCGGCGTCGGGCGCGGGACGCGCGTGACGGTCGTGCGCTGGCTCTAAGCTTGACGCGGAAGTCGGAACGCTGAACGCCGAACTGAAAGACGGCAGGCAGTTTGTTTTTCAGTTCGGCGTTCAGCGTTCCACGTTCCGATTCTTCTTTCATGCGGGAGTTTCATTCACAGACGATTACGGACGAGGCGCAGGTCGGCGCGGCGCGGCGGGCCGTGCAGCGCTTCGCGTCGGCGCTCGGCTTCGGCGAAGACCAGTTGGCCGAACTCGCCATCGTCGTGCAGGAGATCGGAACGAACGCCGTCCGCTACGCGACGAGCGGCGGCTGCCTCCACTGGACGGAGACGTTCGGCGACGAGCCGGGGATTGAACTCTTCTACGCCGACAAGGGGCCGGGCATCTACGACCTCGACCGCGCCATCCGCGACGGCGTTTCGACGGGCGGGAGTCTGGGCGCGGGTCTGGGGGCCGTGCGCCGCCTGATGGACGAGTTCGACGCCTACTCGACCGTCAAGGGCACGACGCGCCGCCTCGGCCTCTCGCGGCGGACGACGCACGGGACGGCCATCATGGGCCGCAAGTGGCTCACGGCGGAGCCGCACGGCCCTTTAGCCGAGAGGGGGCGCGCGCTCTCGAAGCGCCTCGGCCTGTGGAGCCGCCCGCGCCCCGGCGAGGACGCGAACGGCGACGCGTACTTCGTCGGCCAGCACGACGGCGACATCCTCTTGGCGGTCGTCGACGGGCTCGGCCACGGGCGCGGCGCGCACGAAGCCTCAAGGGTCGCGCTCGAAACGCTCGCGCAGTGGCGCGGCGAGCCTCTGGACGAACTCCTCCTCGAAGTTCACGACGCCCTGCGCCCGACGCGCGGGGCCGTCATCGGCGCGGTCGTCTTAGACCCGGAGGCCGGGGCGATGTACTACGCCGGGGTCGGCAACGTCGAGGTGCGCGTCCTCGGCTCGCACGAGCCCGCGCGCCCGATTCCGAGCAACGGCACGCTCGGCGCGCGCCTCTCGAACCTGCGCGTCTGGCCGCACCGTTGGACGGCGGGCTCGACGCTCGTGCTGGCGACCGACGGCCTCAGCGCCAAGTGGGACATCAGCGCTTACCCCGACCTGCTCCCCCGCAGCCCGCAACTGCTCGCGGGCGTCCTCCTCCGGGACTTCAGCCGCGCCTCGGACGACGCCACCGTCCTCGTTTTTCGATAAAAGCCGTGAATCGTCAAAAGCCGTCACTCGTCAATCGTGGCCGGGCGGCGGGACTTGAGCGACACACCGCGACGAGATAAAGTGATTTTGCGGTTCACGTTTGACGATTCACGGTTCACGTCTTTTGAAGCTTATGGAAGGCATCCATTCGACCCGTCTGGGCGACATCTACGTGCGGCGCGAGGCCGACATCATCAAGGTGCGCGAGCGCGTCCGGCGACTGGCGCGCGAGATGGGCTTCGACGCGACGACGCAGATTAAGATCACGACCGCCGTCTCCGAGCTGACGCGCAACATCTACGAGTACGCGAAGTCGGGCGCGATCACTCTGGGCGTCGCCGAGCGCGGCTCCGCGCACACGGGCCTTCAGGTCACGGCGCGCGACGACGGCCCCGGCATTGACGAGGCCAAGATGCGCTCGATCATTCGCGGCAGCTACCGCTCGCCTTCGGGGCTCGGCGTCGGCCTCATCGGCACGCGCCGCCTGATGGACGAGTTCGACCTCGCCTCGAAGCCGGGCGAGGGCACGCGCGTCAACGTCGTCAAGTGGCTCCCGCCGGTCGAGGGGGCCGAAGTCCGCAAGCGCGTCGCCGAACTGCGCGCGCTCATCACGACCGAGGAGGACGACTCGGCGCTCGAAGAGCTTTCGCGGCAGAACCGAGACCTCGTGCAGGTCTTGAGCGAGTTGGAGGAGAAGCGCGAGCAGCTCGAACGCCTCAACGGCGAACTCGAAGCGAGCAACCGCGAACTGAACGAGGCCAACGCCAAGCTCCGCGAACTCTCCGAGATGAAGGAAGAATTTCTCGCGCTCACGACCCACGACCTGCGCTCGCCCCTGACGGTCATCAGCGGCGTCATCAACTTCTTCACCTCTGGCCGCCTCGGCGACCTCACGCCGGAGCAGAAGAACATGGTCTCGATGATGGAGCGCAACACACAGAGCCTCATCGAACTGGTCAACGACCTGCTCGACGCCTCGAAGCTCGAATCCGGCACGATGCGCCTCGACCTCGCCTCGATAGAGTTGGGCGGGCTCGTCCAAGAGTTGCACGAGGGGATGATTCCGATGGCGCGCGAGAAAGAGATCACGCTCGAAGAGAGCGTCCCCGAAGATTTGCCGCCGCTCAGCGCCGACCGCCCGAAGCTCCGTCGCGTCCTCGTCAACCTGCTGTCGAACGCTCTGAAGTTCACGCCGAAGGGCGGGCGCGTCGAAGTGAGCGCCACCGTGGAGGGCCGCTTCGTCCGCGTCTCGGTCGCCGACAGCGGCGTCGGCATCGCGCCCGAAGACATGGAGCGCCTCTTCGACAAGTACGAGCAGGCCCGCTCGCGCGCCACCCGCAGCGAGAAGGGCACGGGCCTCGGCCTCTACATCACGCGCCAGCTCGTCGAACTCCACGGCGGCACAATCGAAGCCCACTCCGAACTCGGCAAGGGCTCGACGTTCTCATTCACGATCCCAACGGCGGAAGAAAGTCATAAGTGATAAGTGATGAGTGATAAGTGAGAAGAAAGAAGACGGTCTTCTCTTCTCACTCATCTCTCATCACGTATCACTTATCACTCATCACTTATGCACTATCACCTCATCGGAATCTGTGGGACGGCGATGGCGTCGCTCGCCGGGATGCTTCAGGAGCGCGGCCATCGCGTCACGGGCTCGGACGAGAACGTGTACCCGCCGATGTCCACGATGCTCGAACGTTTGGGCATCGAGATTATGCAGGGCTACAGCCCCGCGCATCTCGAACCCGCGCCGGATTGCGTGGTCGTCGGCAACGCGCTCTCGCGCGGCAACCCCGAAATCGAAGAGACTCTGAACCGGCGGTTGCTTTATCGCTCGCAGGCCGAGACGGTGAAAGAGGAGTTCATTCGTAGTCGCCGGTCGCTCGTCGTGGCGGGCACGCACGGCAAGACGACGACGACGAGTATTGCGACGTGGGTCATGGAGTGCGGCGGGCTCAATCCGGGTTTTCTGGTCGGCGGCGTGGTGCAGAATTTCGAGTCGAGCTTCCGCGTCACCGGCAGCGACTTCTTCATCATCGAGGGCGACGAGTACGACACGGCCTACTTTGACAAAGGGCCGAAGTTCATGCACTACTTGCCCGAAGTAGCCATCGTCGGCAATATCGAGTTCGACCACGCCGACATTTATCAAGACCTCGACGCCGTGAAGACCGCCTTCAAGCGGCTAATGAACCTCGTCCCCGGCGGGGGCCGACTCGTCGCCGGTTGGGACAGCCGGGTCGTCCGCGAAGTCGTCTCGGAGATGGGCAGCCGCCTCCACACGCGGCTCGAAACCTTCGGCACGTGCGCGGACGCGACGTGGCAGGCGCGCGACATTGACTACACTTCGGGCGCGCTCACGCGCTTCCGCGTCTTCCGCGAGGGGCGCGAGTGGGCCGCCTTCGAGACGCCGCTCATCGGCGACTTCAACGTCCGCAACTGCCTCGCCGTCGTCGTCGCGGCGGACGCGTGGGGCGTGCCGAAGGAAGCGATAGCCGAAGCGCTCGCCACCTTCAAGAGCGTCAAGCGCAGGATGCAGGTGCGCGGCGAGGAGCGCGGCGTGACCGTCATTGACGACTTCGCGCACCACCCGACCGCCGTGCGTGAAACGCTCGCCGCCCTGCGCGCGCGTTACGCGGGCCGACGCATCGTCGCCGTCTTCGAGCCGCGCTCGGCCACCTCGCGCCTCGCCGTCTTCCAGCGCGAGTACGTCGAAGCCTTCCGCCTCGCCGACCACGTCGTCCTGAGCACGGTCTTTGCGCGCGACAAGGGGAGCGCCTACGGCCAACTGCTCGACACCGACCAGCTCGCCGCCGAGATCGCCGAAGGCGGCCCGCCCGCGCACACCTTCGACGGCGCGGACACAATCGTCCGACACCTCGCCCCCGAACTGCGCGCAGGCGACGTGGTCGCCGTCATGTCCAACGGCGGCTTCGGCGGCATCCACGAAAAACTGCTCGACGCCCTCCGAAACTAAGAACAGAAACAGCCACGGAGAGGAAGGGTTAAAAGGGCAGAAGGGGAAAGGGAGAAGAGGTTTGAATGTTTGGAGCCTGCCCGATGAAGCGGCAAGGTCAAAGCAATTCATTCAAGCCCTTCACCCTTTTACCCTCTTACCCTCTTCCCCCTTCCTCTCCGTGGTTAATCCCTGCCTAACACACTTTCAATAAAGATTCGTAACGAGGCCGAATAGTAGAAGGTTTAGAAAGGCTGGCGGCGCTCGTGCGCCCCCCGACGACATGCACGCCATGAAAGAGTTCTCCATGTATGACTTCGCCCTTCAGGCCGCGGGCGAAGGGGTCACAGACTTAGGCCCGGTCACGCACGTCTCCCGCCGCGACTTCGACGCGCACGCGACCTTCCGCTTCCGCGCGCAGGTTCCGGCGCTCGAATACATCAGCCTGCTCATCGAGAACGCTCTGCTGCTCAGGACGCACAGGGGCGGGCGGCTCTACGCGGGCTTCGAGAAGCTCTCGCGGATGGAGCCGGTCGTCGACCGCTACATGCGCATCGCCGACATCTCCGAGCGCGTTTACGTCTTCGGCGAAGCCGACTGGCAGCCGCCGCGCCACCCCAACATGCGCGTCGTCCGTCTGGCCGAGGGCGCGAGCCTCGCGCGCGAATGGTTCGTCATCGCCGCCACGCCAAACATGAGCGTCGCGCTCGTCGGCGTGGACGAAGACGGATTTACCAAGCCCGTCCTCGAAGAGCGCACCTTCCGCGCCCTCAAGACGAGCGACCCCGCGCTCGCCGAACGCCTCGCCGCCGCCGCCGAAGAACTCTTGGACAAGTCGCTCAACCCCTGACCAACCGTCTCGCCCCGGCAAAAGCTTCGTGGTAAAGTCAGGAGTCAGGAGCCGGAATTCAGAAGTCAGAATTATGAAGAGAGTTCGGCCTCGCTCGTCGAGTGCCGGACGGCGGAGAGGCTTTTATTCTGACTCCTGATTCCCGACTCCTGACTCCTGCTTATGAACATACTCGAACGCATCCGCCAACGCGCCGCCGCCGACCCGCAGCACATCGTCCTGCCCGAAGGCGAAGACCCGCGCACGGTCGCCGCGGCTTCGATGGTCGCGCGCGACCGTCTCGCGCGCGTCACCGTGCTCGGCGACGAGGAGAAGGTTCGCGCCGCCTCGCGCGAGGCCGGGGCCGACCTCGCGGGCGTGAGCGTCATTGACCACCGCCGCGCGCCCGACTTCGAGAAGGTGGCCGCGCTCTACCACGAGCTGCGACGCGCCAAAGGCTTGATGCCCGACGAGGCGCGCTTCGCCGTCCGAGACCCGCTCTACTACGGGAACCTGATGGTGCGCGAGGGCCGCGCCGACGGCTCGGTGGCGGGCGCGACCAACACGACGGCGCACACCGTCCGCGCCGCGCTCCACTGCATCGGGATGCGCGCGGGGCTCAAGGTCGTGTCGAGCTTCTTCGTGATGGTCGTCCCCGACACGAGCTTCGGCGCGAACGGCGCGATGCTCTACGCCGACTGCGGCGTGGTCATCGAGCCCTCGGCCCCCGAACTCGCCGAGATCGCGCTCGCCTCCGCCGACTCGGCCCGCGCGCTCCTCGAAGTCGAGCCGCGCGTCGCCATGCTCTCCTTCTCGACCAAAGGCAGCGCCGCCCACAAGCTCGTGGATAAGGTGGTCGAGGCGACGCGGACGGCCCGCGCGCGCGCGCCCGAACTCGAAATAGACGGCGAGCTTCAGGCCGACGCCGCGCTCGTCGCGCGCGTCGCCGAGTCGAAAGCGCCCGGCTCCGGCGTCGCGGGCCGCGCCAACGTGCTCATCTTCCCCGACCTCCAAGCCGGGAACATCGCCTACAAGCTGACCGAGCGGCTCGCGGGCGCGACCGCCATCGGCCCCATCCTGCAAGGCTTGGACAAGCCCGCCAACGACCTCTCGCGCGGCTGCAAGGCCGAAGACATCGTGGATGCCGTCGCCATCACCGCCGTCCAGTCGCAGGCGCGGAAGAAAGGATGAGCGCGGAACGTTGAACGATGAACTAGAGAGCCTTGTCTCTCAGTTCATCGTCCATCCTTTCCTTTAGCGGCGAACGCGGCTTCGGCCCCGGCGCATCAGAACTGTTGCACTCAAGTTTAGCGGCGGAGGATTACCGATGCTCAAGCCCCGTCTTCTTCTCTCAACACTCGTTCTCTTCTTCACTTTACTTTCACTCAATGCTCCGGACGCGGGCGCGCAGAGCGGCGTGCGCCCGAAGCCGAGCCCGTCGCCCGAAGAGGAGACCGAGACGATTTTCGTCGAGGAGGTGCGCATCCCCGTCTTCGCCTTCGACGAGGAGGGGCGCTTGGACTCGCGGCTCGAAATAGACGACGTGCTCATCGTCGAGGACGACGTGCCGCAGCAGGTCAAGAGCGTCCAGCGCCTCCCGGCGAGCGTCGTCCTGCTCTTCGGCACGGGCTGGGACTTGAACCCCGTCGTGCGCTCCGACACCACGCGCGACATCGGCCTCCGCGTCTTGGCCTCTTTGCGCGAAGGCGACCGCGTGGCCGCCGTGCAGTACAACGCGAAGGCCGAGGTCTTGCAGGGCTGGACGGCGGAGCGGGCCGAGGCCGCGCGCTCCATCCGCGCGAAGCTCCAGTCGGGCAAGGGCTCGAACCTCTCGCTCGGCATCCGCCGCGCCGTCGAGCTTCTGCGCGAGCAGCCCGTCGGCAACCGTCACCTCGTCCTCATCGCCGACGGCATAGACACCGCCAGCTCCAAAGAGTATGAGGACTCGGTGCGGCGTCTCATCGGCGGGCAGATTACGCTGCACGTCATCAGCTACTCGGAGATGGGGCGGCGCGAGTTGACGAAGAAGTGGCAGCGACCGAAGGAGGCTCCCGGCATGACGCAGAGCCGCGCCGACATGGCGACGGTCGGCATTGACCCGACGCGCCCGCCCGGCATGCGCGGAGTCGGCATCAACCCGCCCGACGTAAACTCCGGCGTCCGCTTCGACCCCGCGATGCGCCGCCAGCGCAAGGCCGCCGAGCGCGAGATGAAGCGCGGTGAAAGTCGCCTCAAAACTTTAACGGAAGAGACGGGCGGGCGCTTGCTCCTGCCGCTCTCGGTGGAGGAGATGGTCGAGCGCGGCGCGGAGGTGGCGAAGGAGATTGGCGCGCAGTACGTCGTGACCTACAAGCCGAAGCGACCTCTGCGCCGCTCGCCCGCGACCGAGTTCCGGCGCGTCCACGTCGGCGCGCGCCGCATCGGCCTCCGCGTCCGCTCGCGCCGGGGCTACGTCGTCGGCGCGATGCGTTAAAGAGGGCGAAGCTCTCCGGCATC
>DASTQX010000500.1:0-1604 GCA_035761505.1 Pyrinomonadaceae bacterium | reverse complement strand
CGCGCCGCCCGATCCGCTTGAGAGTCAGTTCCGCGCGACCTACACGACGCTTTTGAATCTGCTCGACGCCTACGGCACTTTCGCGCAGGTGCGAGACATCGCCGAGCGGAGTTTCGCGCGCCGCGACGCCGTGGAAGACCTCGCGCACCTCGAACGCGAACGCGCCGGGGCCGAGCGGCGGATGAAAGAGAAGTTGGCCGAAGCGGGTTGCGATTTGCCGCCGGAGATCGTGCGCGGGCTTGAGCGGCTGGCGAGCGCGCGCTCGCGCCTGCTCGAAGGCGCGCCGCAGACGCGCGCCGAGACTTACGTGCGCTGGCTCGACAAAGAGGTCTTGCCCGGTCGCGTCGTCGGCATCGGTCGCGGCAGCCGCCGCCTCGTCTTCGTCACCGAGCGCCGGGGCGAGGGGCTCGTCGGCGTGCGCGAAGACGGTCGTCGCGCCTCGCTCGCGCTCGAACGCGTCGGCAGGATTTTTGAAGAGAAGTATCCGCTCAAAGAGGAAGGCCGGGAGAGCGCCTTCGAGAACGTCAAGGCGGGCCGCGCGACCTTGCTGCGCGAGCCGCGCCTGCGCGACGCCCGCGCGCCCGCCGAAGAGGCCGTCGAGCTGATTAACGATTTGATGGAGAAGCTTTCGGCGGCGGGCGGCGAGGGCGAGCGGGCGCGCTGCGAGGAGGCGATGTGGTCGGTCATGCAGGAGGCCGAGACGGTCGAGCGCATGGAGCGGCGCATCGAGGCCATGCGCGGCGAGGTCTGGCAACCCTTCGAGCGGCGCGCGCGCGTGCTGCATCACTTCGGCTATCTCGACTTCTTCGCCGAGCGCGTCACCGAGCGCGGCCAGTGGCTCGCGGACTTGCGGCTCGACCGCCCGCTCTTAGTCGGCGAGGCCATCGAGCGCGGCCTCTTCGCCTCTCTCGACGCGACGCGCGCCGCCGGTCTGATGGCCGCGCTCGCGGCTGACTCCGAGCGCGACTACGGCGAACTGGAACTCGACGACGCGCTCATCACTTCGCTCGGACAGTTCGACCGCGTCGCCTACGACGTGGCGAACGTCGAGTGGCAGCAGGATATAGACCCCGCGCCCGAAATCAACTTCTCAGCCGCCGCCACCGCCGCGCGCTGGGCCGCCGGGACGGAGTGGGCCGCGCTCGTCCGCCAGACACGCGCCGAGGAAGGCGACCTCTTCCGCATGCTCTCGCGCACCGGCGAATCGCTCCTCCAAATCAGCGGCCTCCAAGACTCGCACCCCGAAGCCGCCCGCGTCGCCGCCCAAGCCGCCGCCGCCATCCTCCGCGAGCCGGTGCGCGAGGAGGCCATCATTTAGACAACGCCCGCCACAAACCCTTGAGACGCGCAGCACATTTCAGTGACCTTCGACCACGTATCTTCTTCCGGCGGGCGACTGTTTCCGACGTCTCGCGGAAGGAGAAAGGGATTGAAGAAGAAGAATATTACTTTAGCGGTGCTCGTCATCTTCGGGGCTGCTTACGCCTGCGCCCGCGCGGGCGCGAAGCCGAAGGCGACGCCGCCGCCGGAGGTCGTCCCCGAAGTTGATTTGAACAGGTATGCCGGGCGCTGGTACGAGGTCGCGCGTTTCCCGAACCGCTTCC
>DASTQX010000499.1:0-2469 GCA_035761505.1 Pyrinomonadaceae bacterium | reverse complement strand
GGTGCAGCGTCGGGGTGCTGCAACTGATGTTGGTCTTCACGTCCTCGCTCGGATGCTTGAAGCGGTCGAGGCAGGCGATGCCGCCGTAAGGCTGCTTCGGGCAGGCTTCGTCCCACTTTTTAATCTTAAGCTCGAAGCCGTCGCGGATGCGGTTGTACTCGGTTCGCCCCTGCTTGTCGCAGCCGAGCGGCGGCAGCTCCACCGGCTCGGTCTTGCACTCGTGATATTCGAGGCAGAGCACGTACTTGCACTCGGCGACCCCCGGCTCTTTCAGCGCATTGAGGCACGCCTCCTCGTACTGCTTGAAGGGGACTTCCTTCTTCTCGCAGACGATGATCTCGTGGCCGCAACAGTCGAGCGCCATCCCTTCGTGGACGGTGAACTCCTTCTCCTTCTCGCTCCACTCGACGCCCAGCCCGCACACCACGCCCCAGCCGAGCACCGAGCGGTTGATGAGCCGCCGCTTCTCGTTGAAGTAGGACTGTTCCTGTAGGAGGTCGCGGATGGTGAACTGCTTCCCGTAGTAATAGTTGTTTCGCTCAAGGATAGGCGTCTCGCAAACTCCGCATTTCGACGCTTTGTTCGGCTTCATACTCTGTGTCCTTTCATCCTTTAACTTCGCCCGAAGAATCAGAGACCGCCCGGACTCCCGACCCACGCCCCCCGCTCGACGCGCGGAGCCTTCGCCCCCGCGCCGACCGCGTACCCGCCGCCGAGCGGCGTGACCCCGACCTGATACGGCGTCGTCCCCACGACCGAGGCGCTGACGCCGAGCACCCCGCTCCCCGCCGCGTTTCGATCCGCCATAATCCCGATGGTGCAGGCCGTGTGCGCGGGCTTCTGCTCGTCGAGGATGCGGCGCAGGCTCGGTGCGCGGCGGTCGAACTCTTCCCGGCTCATGTCCAAGAGGATGCTGAAGCGCCGCGCCACCGGGAGGAACGGCTCGTCCGGGTCGCGCACGCGGTCGCGCAACGCGCTGTAGCCCGCGACGCTCGTGTCGCCCAGCCTGAAGCCCTTCACCCCTGAGCCGAGAAGAATCGTCCCCCGGCCCAGCCGGAGCCCTTCGCCGCCGAGCACGAGCGGCTTCAACCCGCGCGAGTGCTCCGTCAGAGAGACCCGCCCGCCCGTGTAGATTTCAAGAAACTCCGTCAACGCCGCCGGGGTTCCCTTGCGCCCGTACAGGTCGGGCGCGCGCCGGATGAGCCGCCGCACGCGCTCTTCGGGCAGCTCGTCGTCAAGGGAGAGGTTTATCCACGAGGCCAGCCAGCGCAGGAAACCGGCGGGCGCGACGCCGGGGTCGAAGTGCCTGTGCAGTTGGTCAATCTCTCGATCAAGCCCCTCGAAGATCGTCTCGAAGAGCGCGAGGAAGCGTTCGAGGAAGGCGGCGCTCGAAGGGTCTTCGGCGTAAGCGGGCGGGAGGTATCGCAGGTAAGAGAAGCGCGGGTAATAAATCCGCGCCGCGCGGACGGACGGGCGACTCCTCTCGTCGAACGTGACGAGCCGTATCTTGAGCCACAGGAAACGGCCCTTGTTCTCCACGGTGAGCATGTCCGGCGAGGCTTCGTCGCGCCCGGCCATTCCCTTGAAGACGTTCGGCCCCTTCCACAAAGGGTGGCGCGGCTTCGGCGGCTCAAGCAGCCGCTTAATCGCCTGCTCCTTCTCCTCGACCGACTTGCGAGAGGCGAGCACCTCTTCGTAGCTCGCCTTCAATGACGTGCTGTCGCTGGCGTAGTAGCTGACCTCGACGCTCGTCTTGTCCGGCAGGCGACCGCTCAAAGCGATGCGGTGCCACAGACCTTCGGGGCTCCCGTTGTCCAGAGTCTTCGAGTAGTAAACGCCGTCCTGCCCGACCGGCGTCACCGCCAGACTGAACTTCGCAACCCCCCGGTCGGTGCCGAGGTAAACCCGCCCCTCTCGGTCGAACCCGATGCCGAGAATCCAGCGCACCTCTTCCGGCAGCGGAGCGCCTTCGCGCGAAATAATCTCCCCGCTCTTCTCGTCGCGCGTGACTTTCCCCAGATAGCTCCCGTCGCCGTCGAACAGGTGAAGCGACACGGGCTCCCGCGCGCCGGGCTTCGAGGGCTTCGGCCTCCCCGCGAGGAAGATCACGCCCCGCTCGTCAATCTCCATCGCGCTCGGCACGAACCCTTTGAGAAGCTGCTCCGACGGCTCGCCGACGTGCAGTTCCTCGCCGCTCGCCGGGTCGTAACGGATGAATCTGCCGAGCATGGTGTCGAGGACGTAGAGGCTGCCCGAAGGGCCGACGGCCAGCGCGGCGGGCTCCCGCCAAGTCCGCAAGCGAAGGCACTTGTTCGTACTCTCGAACGGCGTCGGGTAACGGCAGATTCTCACCTTCCTCTTCCGCCTCACGAGCGCGTGAAAGACGCCGCCGCGATCAAGGTCAAGGTCAATGATGCGGCCACGGATTCTTTGCTCCTGAACAATCTGAAAGTTCTCCCGCGAAAGCCC
>DASTQX010000498.1:0-17026 GCA_035761505.1 Pyrinomonadaceae bacterium | reverse complement strand
CGGCGAAGGCTCCTTCAAGCCCGACAGGGATTTTTACCTCAAGCTCCTCCGCGCACACTTGACGCGCGCGCCGAAGGTTCGCGCCGCGCGTTTGACGGCGCTGCTCTTCTGGTCGCAGTTGGCGAACACCGCCGGTTTCTTCTACGAGCGTCGCCAGTCCGCGAAGCCTCGATAAAACGCCGGGCGTCCTAAAGTCTCCTCACGAAACACCGCCCCGGCAGTTGCCGAATCAGCTCGCGCATCTCAAGTCCGAGGAGCAGGCCCGTTAACGTCTGCACGGGCAGGCCGCTCGACTCGGCGAGGTCGTCAATGTGCGCGAGTTCGTCCACCGAAAGCAGTTTCAGAAGGGCGCGCTCGCCGTCCGAGAGGTCTTCGGGGAGCGGCGGGCCTGTCGTGTTCGATGAAGCCGCCGCCGTCCCTCTCTTCTTCACCGGCTCAGGCGGGAGGATGCACGCGGCGATGTCGGGCGGGAACTCCGAGACGATGTCCTGCCACGTCTGGACGAGCTTCGCGCCCGCGCCCTTGATGAGATAGTTCGTCCCGAAGGAGTTTCGTGAAGTGATGTTTCCGGGCACGGCGTAAACCTCGCGGCCCTGTTCCAGAGCGAGACGCGCCGTGATGAGCGAGCCGGAGTTCTCCGCCGCTTCGACGACCAACGTGCCGAGGCACAGGCCGCTGATGATGCGGTTGCGGTACGGAAAATTTTCGGCCACGGGCGGCGTCCCCAGAGGGAACTGTGAGACGAGCGCGCCGCCCTTCTCCAAAATCTCCGCCGCCAGTTTTCTGTGCTCGCGCGGATAAACTTCGTCAACTCCCGTCCCCAGCACGGCGACGGTGCGCCCGGAGGCTTCGAGCGCCCCCCGGTGCGCGGCGGCGTCAATCCCGCGCGCGAGCCCCGAAACGACCGTCACGCCGCGCGCGGCGAGGTCGCGCCCGACCATCAGAGAGACGTTCTGCCCGTAGGTCGAGCAGCGGCGCGAGCCGACGACGGCCACACACGGCGCTTCCAGACAAGCCTCCCACGCGCCGCGCACGTAGAGCGTGACGGGCGGGTCGGCGATCTCGCGCAGGAGTTGCGGGTACGCGCCGTCGTCGAGCACCAACACGTCCGCGCCTTCGAGCCCGCGCAAACGCTCAAGCTCTTCGGCTGCCGCCTCGTGCTTATCCCTGAGCGCGATGCTCTCGACCGCTTCGGGCCTCAGACGCAGGCGCTCCAACTCCGACCTCAGCGCCCCGAAGACTCCCGCCGCCGACCCGAAGCGCTCCAAAAGCCTCGCTGCCGCGCGCGGCCCTACGCCCGGCGTCATGTTCAACGCGATCCAGTCTCTCATACGATTTTAGATTTGCGATTTCGGATTTCGGATTAGAGGATTGAGCGAGAGAGGCGAAGCCGCCTTCTTCCAATCCGAAATCCGAAAATCCGAAATCTGAAATGGCCTTGGCGGAGGCGTGTGGGAATCGAACCCACCCAAGCCTGCTCTCACAGGCTCGCTGACGGTTTTGAAGACCGCGCCGCTCACCAGAACGGATGCGCCTCCCTGAGTCGCTAAAGAGGGTGACGACCGGGACGGAGGGTGATGCCTGAGAACCTAAGTCGCCCACGCGCCGTCTGTCAAGCGGCGGCGTGGCGGGCGAGATGACGGTCACAGGCGATGTCACGCCCCGCGGAGTCGCGCCTCCCTTGACTCAACTCTTTGCGAGCGCCATCATGGACTAAAAGCATGCCGCAACCCGGCGACGAGAGGTGAAAGGGATGACGCGAACACTGACCGCAACCATCTGGCGGGAAGAAGATGGGTATGTTGCCCTCTGTTCCGAGCTGGACATCGCCAGTCAGGGCGATTCCGTCGAGGAGGCCCGCGCCAATCTGCGGGAGGCGGTCGAGTTGTTTTTTGAAGAGGCCCACCCCGACGAGATCGCGCGGCGGCTCAACACCGAAATCTACATCACCCCACTGGAGGTCAGGGTTGGGTAAGCTGCGGAGGCTCTCGGGACGTGAGGCTTGCTCAATCCTTGCGAGACACGGCTTCGTCGAGAGACGGCAGAAAGGGAGCCACGTCGTGATGCAGAAATCAACGGGCGAGACGACCATCACCGTCCCCGTCCCGCTACACAATGAGCCACGCACCGGCACTCTGCTTTCAATCATCCGCCAGTCAGGGCTCTCGCGGACAGAGTTTGAATCGTAAATGTTTATCATTCCATCTTAGGGGGCGAACGCACATGTCGGAAGCCGAAGCAAAAATTCAGGGGGCGGGCGGGCCGGAGGCGACGGGCAAGCTCGTGCGGTACGAGGTGCGCGAGGGCGTGGCCGTGCTGACGCTCAACGACCCGCCAGCGAACACCTATTCTTACGAGATGATGCAGGAACTCGACCGCGCGATCCTCGCGGCGAGGATGGACGAGGGCGTGCACGTCATCGTCATCACGGGGCAGGGCGAGAAGTTCTTCTGCGCGGGCGCGGACATCTCGATGCTGGGGAGCGTGACGCCGGAGTTCAAATACTATTTTTGCCTCCACGCCAACGAGACGCTCTCGCGGCTTGAGCAGACGCCGAAGCTCGTCATCGCCGCCGTCAACGGCCACTGCGTTGGCGGCGGGCTCGAAGTGGCGCTCGCCGCCGACATCCGCATCGCGCGGCGCGGCGCGGGCAAGATGGGGCTGCCGGAAGTGAGCTTGGGAGTTCTGCCCGGCACGGGCGGCACGCAAAGGCTCGCGCGCGTCGTCGGCAAGTCGAGCGCGATAGAGCTGATGGCGATGGGCGAGCTGTTCGCCTTCGAGCGCGCGCTCGAACTAGGACTCGTCAATCACGTTTACGACGCCGATTCGGGCGCGGACTTCGACGCACAAGTGCTCGCCTACGCGCGCCAGTTCACGCCGCCCGACAAGGCGGCGCGCGCCGTCGGTCGCATCAAGCGCAGCGTCCAGACCGGCGCGGAAATCCCCTTCGAGTCGGCCCTCGCCCTCGAACGCGAACTTCAACAGCAACTCTTCCAGTCCGAGGACGCGCGCGAAGGCATGAGCGCTTACGTCGAGAAACGCAAACCGGATTTCAAAGGCAAGTGAATGGTAAATGGTGAATGGTAAATAGTGATTGAGTCACTACGGACTTGAGTCGAAGCCTTCCGCGTCCGATGCCGTTCAACCTTCCATTGACCATTGACCATTCACCATTTACCCAAAACACATGTACGACCACATTAAAGTCTCTTTCGAGGCGGGCATCGCGACCGTCACGCTGAACCGGCCTGAGAAGTTGAACGCGTTCGCGGGGCACATGCGGCGCGACTTGGCCGAGGCTTTGGAGCGGGCGGCGAGCGATAAGGCCGCGCGCGTGGTCGTCATCACGGGCGCGGGGCGGGGCTTCTGCGCGGGCGCGGACGTGAAGTTCATGCGGGAGTTGATGGAGCGCGACGACGTGGAGGAGTTCCGGCGGCTGCTCGGCGCGGGGAGGCGCGTGCTGACGACGATCAGGCAGATGACGAAGCCGGTCTTGGCGTCGGTCAACGGCCCGGCTTACGGCGCGGGCTTCAACCTCGCGCTCGCGTGCGACCTGCGCATCGCGTCGGAGACGGCCTCCTTCAGCCAGTCGTTCGTCAAAGTCGGACTCCACCCCGACTGGGGCGGGACGTACTTTCTGCCGCGCGTCGTCCCGACCAACATCGCGTGCGAGATGTTCTTCCTCGGCGAAGCCTTCGACGCGCAGAGGGCGCTTCAGTTCGGCATCGTCAACCGCGTCGTCCCCGAAGCCGAACTCGAAGCCGAGACGCGCCGTCTGGCCGAGCGCCTGCGCGACGCGCCGCACGCCTCAATCGCCGCCGCCAAGCGCGCCGTCTATCTCAGCGAGAGCGAGAGCCTCGAACGGATGCTCCAATACGAGACCGAGGCGCAGATTCAGTGCTTCCAATCGCGCGAGGCCCGCGACCGCGTCCGCGCCTTCCTCGAACGGCGAGACAAATAGGCAGCTCAAAGTTCAAAGTTAAAGACAGGACTTTGATTTCTAACTTTGAACTTTTGAACCTTGAACCTTGAACTTATGAAGAGACTGGCAGGCAGGAACGTCTTCATCACGGGCGGCGGTCGGGGCATCGGTCGGGCGGTCGCCGTGGCGTTCGCGCGTGAGGGCGCGCGCGTCTTTGTCGCGGCGCGCACGGAACGGGAAGTCGCGCGCGTGGCCGAGGAGATGAAGGCGGAGTGCGGGACGGAGGCAGCGCATGCGGCGTGCGACGTGGCGGACGCCGGGAGCGTGGCCGCCGCGTTCGAGCGGGCGCGGGAGTTCTTCGCGGGCGGGGCGGACGTGCTGGTCAACAACGCGGGCGTCGCCGAAAGCTCTAAGTTCGCCGCCACGACGGACGAGTTCTGGCGGAGGCATTTGTCCGTCAACCTCGACGGCACTTTCTACTGCATGCGCGCGGCGATTCCTTCGATGGTCGAGCGCGGCTGGGGGCGTGTCATCAACGTCGCCTCCATCGCGGGCAAGACGGGCGCTCCTTACATCGCGGCCTACTCCGCGTCGAAGCACGGCGTCATCGGGCTAACGCGCTCGGTCGCGCTCGAAGTGGCGACGAAGGGCGTGACGGTCAACGCCATCTGCCCCGGCTACGTGGATACGGACATGACGACGAACGCCGTCGAGCAGATTACAAAGAAGACGGGCCGCAGCGCCGCAGAGGCTCTGGAAGCCATCAAGCGCATGAGCCCGCAGCATCGCCTCGTCACGTCCGAAGAGGTCGCCGCGCTCGCCCTCCTCCTCGCCTCCGAGGACGGTCGCGGCATCACGGGACAGGCCATCAACGTTGACGGCGGGAGCGTACTCTACTAGGGAGCAGTAAGCGGTGAGCAGTGAAAAGCTTAACCGCTCGTCGTTCGGCAACCGATTGTTTTTAGCTGCTCACTGCTCACCGCTTACTGCTCACTGAATTATATGGAATTTATTAACCCCGAAGTGCTCGGAAGCCCGCGCGGTTATTCAAACGGCGTGCTCGCCCCGGCGGGCGGGCGGCTGCTGTTCGTCGCCGGGCAGATCGGCTGGAACGGCAGGCAGCAGTTGGTAAGCGACGATTTCGTCGAGCAGTTCGACCGCGCGCTGGCGAACCTCATCACCGTCGTCATCGAGGCGGGCGGCGGGCCGGAGAACATCGCGCGGCTCGTCATCTACGTCACCGACAAGCGCGAGTACCGGGCGCGCACGCGCGAGATCGGCCTGCGCTGGCGCGCTCTCATGGGCCGACACTTTCCGGCGATGGCGCTCGTCGAGGTCAAGGGGCTGCTCGAAGACGCCGCGAAGGTCGAGATCGAAGGCATCGCCGTGCTTTGAGCGCGGCTTGAGTTTCGATTTCAGCAGACGCGCCTTGAAAAGTCGGAGAGGTCAACGATGAAGATGCCGCGCACCCGAACGTCAACGCCGCTCGTTCTTCTGACTCTGTGCCTGTTCTGCCTGACGACGGCCTGCGGCGTGCCGCTGCCGTTCACGTCGCCTGGGGCGCAGCCGACCGACAGGGGCGGCATCCGGCTCATCCTCGCCGTCAAGGCGGAGGGCGCGGCGTCGGAGCAAACCGTCGCGCAGGCGATGGCTATCATCAAGAGTCGCTGCGATCAACTCGGCGTCTTCTGCGACGTGCGGCGCGAGGGCGGCGCGGGGTCGAACCGGCTCGCCTTGCGCGTCTCCGGCATGCCCGACTCCGAGCGCATCAAGCGCGTCCTGCTGGCGCAGGGACTTCTTGAGTTGCGCCCCGTCGTCTCGCCGCCGAACCCCTCGCCGGTAGCGACCTACGCGACGCGGGAGGCGGCGCTCGCGGCGGCGGGCGCGGACAGAGACGTTCTGCCTTACGTGGCCGACGAAGCCGGGCCGGGAGAGTTTCTCGTCGTCGAGCGCGCGCCGGTCATCACGGGGCAGCACTTGAGGAGCGCCGAAGCGATTACGGAGCCGTCCTATGATGAGGGCGACGGCGAGGCTTATCTCATCGCCTTTTCGCTTCAGCCCGAAGGCGCGGCGCGGCTTGGGAGTTGGACGGGCGCGAACATCGGCAGGTATCTCGCCGTCGTCTTGAACGGCGAGGTGCGCTCCGCGCCTTTCATCAAGAGCCAGATTACCGAAGACGGCCAGATTACCGGCAACTTCACGAAGCAGCAGGCGGAGGACGTGGCGTTGACGCTGCGGAGCGGCACTCTGCCCGTCCCCGTCGAGGTGTTGGAAGAGGGGACGTACAAGCCCTGAGCCGCGCGGTCTTGACGCTCGGAACTTATGCTCGAACCTAAAAGCTTTCTCTACGAAGTACGCGGGGGCGTCGCTTGGATCACGCTCAACCGCCCGGAGCGTCTGAACGCGCTGACGTTCGAGGTGTACCGCGAGTTGACGGATGCGTTCGCCGCCCTGCGCGCGGAGGATGAGGTGCGCTGTGTCGTCATCACGGGCGCGGGGCGCGCGTTCTGTTCGGGCGGCGACGTGCGCGACATCATCGGCGAGCTTCAGGGGCGCGACGTACAGGGTCTTCTGGAATTCACGCGCCTGACGTGCGAGCTGGTGCGGAACATCAGGCTTCTGCGCAAGCCGGTCATCGCGTCCTTGAACGGGACGACGGCGGGCGCGGGCGCGTGCATCGCGCTCGCCTCGGACTTGCGCGTGGCGTCCGACGAGGCGCGCATCGCCTTCCTCTTTGTCAGGGTCGGGCTCTCCGGCGCGGACATGGGCGCGGCGCATCTGCTGCCCCGGCTCGTCGGTCTGGCGAAGGCGACGGAACTGCTTTACACGGGCGACTTCATCACGGCTGAGGAGGCGCACCGCATCGGCCTCTACAACCGCGTCGTGCCCGGCGAGCAGCTCGAAGCCGAGACGCGCGCGCTCGCCGAGCGGCTGGCGCGCGGCCCCTCGTTCGCACTCTCGGTGACGAAGGAGATGCTCGACCGCGAGCTGGACATCGGGCTCGACACCGCGCTCGAATGGGAGGCGCAGGCGCAAGCCCTCTGCATGCAGCATCCCGACTACCGAGAGGCGTTTGAAGCCTTCACGGAGAAGCGCGAGCCGCGATTCAACCGGAAGACAAAGACCAACGATGAATGATGAGTGATGAATGAAAGACAGTCTTCAGTATTCAAATCTTTGCCCACCGGCATTTGAAATTTCAACTTTGAGATTCGAGATTTGAAATCGCTTTTCATTCATCATTCATCTTTCCGCACTCATCATTCGTCTTAAAGGGATGAACTACCGAGGGCTGTCAGGCTTGATGACTCTTCTGCTTCTCTTCGCGGCCTCCGCGTCGCCGCAGGAGAAGAGTGCGCCGGAGTCGCCGAAGACGTTCAGGGAGGCGCGGAAGGTTTCCGAGGACTTCCCGCCGTCGTTCGAGTTCGAGCTGAACGGCTTCACTTATCAGCTCGCGGGCAACGGCGCGGGCCGAAGGATCAGGGGCGGCTCGACGCGCCTCTTCAACCTGCGGCTCGACGGCGGCGACTACTTGGAGCGCGTCTACTACGCCTTGCACCGCGAGAACGTCCTGCTGCTCTGCGGCGTCAGCGACGGCGAGAGCGGCGCGGGCTTCGTCACGCGGCTCGAACAGCCCTCGATGCGCGCGCGCTGGAAGAGTCACATCCCCGCGTTCAACGTCGGGCCGGGGCTCATCGAAGAAGAGCACGTTTACGTGACGGGCATCGGCTTCGTCGCCCGCCTCGACCTCCGCAAGGGCGAATTCGTCTGGCAGCACGACGACCTCTACCGCGAAAGCGGCGGGAGCTTCAACTCCTTCGAGACGCCGCAGGTCGAGGGCGACGCGGTGCTGTTCAAAGAGAGGCCCGTCGGCGACTCTCCGGCCAAGACGCTCCGCGTGCACCGGAGGACAGGGAAGATTCTGGGCGGCATCGAGTAGAAGGTTCACAGGGGAGTTTTTAAGTTATGACGCGCGACCGGTTCATCGAGGAGACGCCGTTTTTCGAGGAGGAGCACGCGCCGCTCGCGGAGGGCGTGGCGGTCTTCGTCGCGCGCGAGATCGAGCCGCGCGCCCAAGCCGCCGAAGCGGAAGGGCTCGACGAGGACGCGCACTTCCGCACGCTGCTCGACCTGCTCGCACAGTCCGGGCTGCTCGGCTACGCCGTCGCCGAAGGCGGCTCGGACTCGCGCCCGCTCGACACGCGCGCGCTCTGCATCATCCGCGAAGCGCTCGCCTATTCGTCGGCGGTGGCCGACCTCGCCTTCGTCATGCAGGGCCTCGGCACTTACGCCGTCGGCCTCGCCGCGCCCGAACACGTCCGCGACTTCTGGCTCGAACGCGCGCGCTCCGGCAAGTCCATCGCCGCCTTCGCGCTGACCGAGCCCGAAGCCGGTTCCGACGTTTCCGCCGTCCGCACAGAGGCGCGGCGCGAGGGCGATGCCTACGTCATCAATGGTCACAAGTGCTTCATCTCGAACGCGGGCGTTGCCGACTTCTACACGGTCTTCGCGCGCACCGGAACGCGCGAGGACGGGCGAGCCGAACTTTCGGCCTTCATCGTCGGCGCGCGCATGCCCGGCTTCCGCGTCCGCGCGCGCACGCGCCTCATCGCGCCGCACCCGATAGGCGAGATCGAGTTCGAGAATTTGCGCGTCCCTGCCGAAGACCGCGTCGGGGCCGAAGGCGAGGGCTTCCGGCTCGCGTTGCGGACGATGGACACCTTCCGCGCGAGCGTCGGCGCGGCGGCCTGCGGGATGGCGCGGCGCGCGCTCGACGAGTCAATCGCCTACGCGAAGACGCGCAAGCAGTTCGGCGTGCCGCTCGCCATGCACCAGCTCGTGCAGGACAAGCTGGCGACGATGCAGACCGAGTTGGACGCCGCGCGCCTCCTTGTCTATCGCGCCGCGCGACTCAGAGACTCGGAGCCGCAGAGCCCTTCGCTGACGCGCGTCGCCAGCGAGGCGAAGCTCTACGCCACCGAGGCCGCCGGTCGCATCATTGACCACGCCGTCCAGATTCACGGTGGCACGGGCGTCGTCCGCGGCCAAGTGGTCGAACGCCTCTACCGCGACGTGCGCGCGCTCCGCATCTACGAAGGCACGTCCGAAATTCAGAAGCTCGTCATCGCGCGCGAGCTTCTGCGAGACTGAGGCGACGGCGGGCGAAGGCATGAGGATTAACATCATCGGCGGCGGCCCGGCGGGGCTCTACTTCGCGCTCCTGATGAAGAGGCGCGAGCCGGCGCACGACATCACGGTCTTTGAGCGGAACCCGCCGGACGCGACGTTCGGTTGGGGCGTGGTCTTTTCGGGCAAGACGCTCTCGAACCTGCGCGCGGTGGACGAGGAGTCGCACCGGCGCGTGACCGAGACGTTCGAGACTTGGGACAACGTAGATATTGTCCACCGCGACCAGAAAATCACGGTGCGCGGCAACCACTTCTCCGGCATCGCGCGCCTGCGGCTCCTCAACATCCTGCAAGAGCGGTGCGCGGAACTCGGCGTCCGCCTCCTCTTCCGCACCGAGGCGCGCGCCGACGAAGTGCTCGACGCCGACCTCATCGTCGGGGCCGACGGCGTGAACAGCGAAGTCCGCCAGCGCTTCGCCGAACACTTCCGACCGGACTTGAGCGTCCGCCACAACCGTTACATCTGGTACGGCACGCGGCAACTCTTCCACGGGCTGACGCTCACCTTCCGCGAAGCGGAGGCGGGCGTCTTCGCCGCGCACTCCTACAAGTTCGACCGCGCGACCAGCACCTTCATCGTCGAGTGCGACGAGGAGACCTGGCGGCGCGCGGGCTTCTCCGACAAGTCCGACGCCGAGACGCGCGAGTACCTCGCCGGTGTCTTCCAAAGAGACCTCGGCGGGCGAGAGCTTCTGTCGAACAACTCGAAGTGGATCAACTTTCTGCTCGTCAAGAACCGGCGCTGGAGCCACCAGAACGTCGTGCTCCTCGGCGACGCGCTCCACACCGCGCACTTCTCCATCGGCTCCGGGACGAAGCTCGCGCTCGAAGATTCAATCGCGCTCTTCCGTTGCTTTCAGGAGCAGGGAGGCGTCGCGGAAGCGCTGGCGGAGTTCGAGCGGGTGCGCAAGCCCGTCATCGAGGAGTATCAGGAGGCGGCGCACGAAAGCCTCCTCTTCTTCGAGCACGCCGGAGACTACATGCACCTGAGCCCGATGCAGCTCGCCTTCAAGCTGATGACGCGCAGTAAGAAGATTGACTACGAGAACCTGCGCCGGCGCGACCCCGAATTCATCGCCGCCTACGAAGCCGCCGAAGGCTGAAGGCCGTCAAGAAACCCTTTGCCGGATTTCACTGCCCCCGACAGGAAGCGCAAACTGCTCGCCGCTCTGGTGCGCCTGCACTTCGCTTATCTGGTGACGGTGCCGCTGCTCGGTCTCGTCGGCTGGTGGTTCGTGCGGCGCGACTCTCTGCCTCTGATGCTCATCTGCGGCTTCGCCGCGATTGCCGCCTACTACTCGCTCCAAGCCGAGCGTTATCACCTGACCGAGCACCTGCCCTCGGCGCTCTGGGTCGTCTTCTCCAGCCCGCTCCTGCTCGTCGTCTCAAGCCTGCTCGGCGGCGGCTTCTGGTTCTTCTACGTCGAGGCGGCCTTCGTCGAGGTCGGGGGGATGTGCGCGGGCATCATCGTGGGCGCGACGGTGAAAGGGTTGAAGGAGCGTGAGTATTTCTTCCCGGCGGTGCTCTACGTCTTCATGGGCGGCTTTCTCTTGTCGTGGGGCTGGGGCGTCTTCCGCGTGCACAGGGACTTTGAGTGGTACGACAACCTCTGGCTTCTGGCCGCGCTCGTGAACGAGGTTTACGGCTATAGCCGGATGTTCGTCTCCGGCGACATTGATTTGGAGTACGGCCACGGGCGGCGGGCGCGGGCGAGCGGCGCGGGGCTTCTGCCGAGCCCGCTCAAGTACGACGACGGGGCTTCGCTCATCGGAGCCTTCGCCGTCCTCGTCGTCCTCTCGCCTTTCCTTCTCGGCCTGCTGAACTACTTCTTCAAATAGACGCGAGCCCTTCAACGTCACTCGTCCCGCCAGCGCGGGGGCAGGAGGCGACGCTTGCCGTCGCTGCTGAGCGAGACTTCCGCTTCTTCAAGATTAACTCTGTCCCAGAGCTTGCACGTCACCTGCTTGTGCATCTGGTCGAGCGCCTCGCAGTAGTTGGTGAAGGTGCAACGCCTGACATCTTCCCCGCGACCGAGCCGCGCCTTGAGGAACCAGTCGGGGTCGGCGAGAGACTGGCGGGCCGCGCCGATGATGTCGGCGTGGCCTTCGCGCAGAATCTCTTCGGCCTGCTCGAAGGTCGTGATGCCTCCGGCGGCAACAACCGGAGTCCGGAGCCCGGCGGCGTTGACGGCGCGTTTGATTTCGGCGACGAGCGGGACGTTGCGCCCGAAGGGGCCGCGCGCGTCCGAGATGACGGTCGGCATGCACTCGTAACCGCTTTGGCCCGTGTAAGGATAGACGGCCTGCCCGACCTTCGGCTGCTTCGCGTCCTCGAACTTCCCGCCCTTCGAGACCGAGAGGAAGTCGAAGCCCGCGCGCGCGAACTGCTCGCCGAAATAAACTGCGTCCTCGATGCGGCTCCCGCCTTCTATCACCTCGTCCGCGAGGAAGCGGACGCCGACGACGTAATCCGTGCCGACGCGGCGGCGCACCTCTTCGTAAACTTCGAGCCCCATCCGCACGCGGCTCTCGCGCGCGCCGCCGTAGCCGTCCCGGCGCGTGTTCCGCGCGCTCAGGAAAGAGGCCATCGTGTAGGCGTGCGCGTAGTGCAACTCCACGCCGTCGAAGCCCGCCTCGCGCGCGCGCCGCGCCGCGTCGGCGAAGAGGCCGGGCAAGACCTTCGGCAACTCCCGGACGTGCGCCAGATGCTCGTCCGTCACGCGCTCGCGGTAGCCGAAGCGCAAAGCCTCCGACTCTCGTTTGTCCAACACCGCATCCAAAATCTCGTCCGGCGACTCTTTCAGAAATGAGCGCACCTCATCCTCTGCCCTCTCGCGCCAGTCGTCGTCGCCGGTCGCTTCGGCGAGCGCGCGGCGGTGTCTCTCCGTGAGCGAGAGGAAGCGCTCGAAGTATTTCGCGCGTTCGGGACGGCGTTTGACGGAGAGGAAATCTATGATCTGGATGAAGAGGCGGGTGTGGCCGCCGCTCGCGCGGCGGACGGTCTCGACCAAATCTTTGAGGCCGGGCAGAAAGCGGTCGTGGCCGATGCGCAGGAGCGGCCCCGAAGGCACGTCGCGGATGCCGGTCGCCTCGACGACGAGCGCGCCCGGCCTCCCCTCGGCGAAGCGCCCGTACCATTCGAGGTTCTCCCTCGTCACGAACCCGTCCTCGGTCGCGCGCCACGGCACCATCGCCGGAACCCACGTCCGGCTTTCGAGCGTCAGAGGCCCGACGCGCACGGGACTGAAGAGGAGCGCGCCTGCGGCCTCGGCGGCGCTCGGCCAGCGCGTCTCCGGGATCGTATGACGGACGGGATTTTCGGGATGCCACATAGATTTTTTCCGCGCCGACGAGTTTAGCAGAAGCCTTCGGCCAGCGACTAAAGGCGGAACGACGGGCGACTTGAGAAAGCAGAAACTCGCCTTTAGCCGTTGACGTAGAGGACAGGCAGGAGCGCCCTCCGAAGAGTAAGAATGAAGGCGGAAGGATGAAGTTTTGTGATGAGCATGTGGGATGATTTATTCGGACACGGTTTAAGGCGAGCGTTCGGGCGCGGCGCGCTGAAGGCTCTTTCGGGCGGCGGCGCGGCGGCGCGGCGCGAGGAGGCTTCCGTCGTCAACCAGTTCGCGCGCACGACCTTCCGGCTCTTCAAGAACAACTGCCTGCCGCTGCCGTGGATCAAGCAGCGCGCAGACCTCGACGCCTCCATCGAAGGCGCGCGCGCAGACCTCATGCGCTCGTGGAACGCTTATCAGGAGAGCCTCAAATCGAGGCGCACGCTCGCGCAGGCCGACTCGGACTGGCTCCAAGTCCTGAGCGCCTTCCGCCGACACGTCGCAGACCTCAACCGCCGCATCGCGGCCTATAACCTCAAAGCCCCTTCCGCCAAGTTCCGCCGCCCGCCCGTGGACGCCGAGCGCGAAATCAACACCGTCAAAGACCTGCGCTGAAACGCCCCGCCACCGAGCGCTCCGGTAGCCATTCAAACTGCGGATGGCTATACTGAAAACATCATCCGGAAGACGAAGGAGGCGGGGAGACTTTTGGCGGACGAGCTTTTAGAGTGGCGGCGCGAGTTCCCGATCTTAGAGCAGGCCGTATATCTCATCTCGCACAGTCTCGGCGCGATGCCGCGCGGGACGTTCGAGCGCGTGCATGAGTACGCGGAACTCTGGGCGACGCGCGGCGTGCGCGCGTGGGCCGAAGGCTGGTGGGACATGCCTTTGACGGTCGGCGACGAGCTGGCGCGCATCATCGGCGCGGAGCCCGGCACCGTCGCCATGCACCAGAACGTCTCGGTCTGCCAGTCGCTCATCCTCTCCTGCTTCGACACGACGCCGCAAACCAAACGCAACAAGATAGTCTATTCCGAACTCGAATTTCCCTCCGTGATGTACGCCTACGAGGCGCACGGGCGCGACGGGCGTTTCAGAATCGAGAAGATAAAATCCGAGGACGGCTCGACCGCCCCGCTCGCGCCGCTGCTCGCGGCGATTGACGAAGAGACTCTGCTCGTCCCGCTCTCGCACGTCCTCTTCAAGAGCGCGTTCCTTCAGGACGCGCGCGCCGTCGTCGAGCGCGCGCACGAGGTCGGCGCGCTTGTCGTTTTAGACACTTACCAGTCGGCGGGCACCGTCCCTTTCAGCGTCAAGGACTTGGACGTGGACTTCGCCACGGGCGGCTCCGTCAAGTGGCTCTGCGGCGGCCCCGGCGCGGGCTACCTCTACGTCGCGCCGCGCCTGCAAGCAAAGCTTGAGCCGAAGGTCACGGGCTGGATGGCGCACGCCTCGCCCTTCGCCTTCGAGGACGCGCCCATCCGTTACGCCGAAGGCATCGCGCGCTTCCTCCACGGCTCGCCCGCCATCCCCGCGCTCTACGCCGCGCAATCCGGCTACCGCATCATCAACGAGATCGGCGTCGAGCGCATCCGCGCCAAGAGCACGCGGCAGACGCAGAAGTTAATCGAGCTGGCCGAAGGGGCGGGCTTCCACGTCACCAGCCCGCGCGACCCCGCGCGGCGCGGAGGGACGATCACGGTCGCCGTCGAGCACGCGCCCTCGGTCACGCGCGAACTCATCCGCCGCGAGTTCATCGTGGACTACCGCCCCGGCGCGGGCGTCCGCATCTCGCCGCACTTCTACACGAAGGACGAGGAACTCGAACTCGTCATCCGCGAGATGCGCGACATCATAGACACGCGCGCCTACGCCGCGCACGAGGCGGCGGGGGCGGCATTTTAAAAGCAGTGACGAGTGACGAGCGGCAAGCAAGAAGTTCTCGTCTTTAACTCGTCACTCGTCGCGCGTCACTTCTCTTATGTCTAAAGAATACGGCGGCACGCCGCCGCTCTCATACAACAAGTACCTGCGCGTGCGCGACCTGATCGGGTTGCAGGATTGCCTGTCCGACCCGGCGCATCACGACGAGTTGCTCTTCATCACGATTCATCAGGCTTACGAACTCTGGTTCAAGCAGGTCTTGCACGAGATTGACGCCGCCGCGCTCGCCATGAGTGAAGACCGCGCACCGTTGGCGACCCGCGCGCTCTCGCGCGTCGTCGAGATCGAGAAGCTGCTCGTCACGCAGATTCACATCCTTGAGACGATGACGCCGATCAACTTTCTCGGCTTCCGCGACGAGTTGAACCCGGCGAGCGGCTTCCAGTCCATGCAGTTCCGCGAGATCGAGTTCTCTTCGGGCCTCAAGGACGAAGCCGTGCTCCGCGCCTTTGAAGAGGACGAGTTCGCCGCCCCGCGCCTCGGCGCGCGCTTCGACTCGCCGACGCTCGGCGACGCCTTCTTCGCCTACCTCAGCCGCCGGGGTTTGGACGCGCCGCCCGACGATGCCGCGCTCTCCGAAGCCGAGCGCCGCCGCCGCTACGGCCAGCGCACGCGCGCCGTCCTCGAAGTCCTCACGCACTTCGAGACGCGCTACGAGGAGTATCAACTCGCCGAGAGCCTCATCGCGCACGACGAATATTTTTCCCTGTGGCGTTATCACCACGTCAAGATGGTCGAGCGGATGCTCGGCACGAAGAAGGGCACGGGCGGCTCCGAGGGCGTCGGCTACCTGCGCGGGACGCTCGACAAAAGATTCTTCCCCGAACTCTGGGAGGCCCGCACCTATCTCGACTCCAAACACGGCGCGGGCGGCTGCCCCTTCGCGGCGCAATGAACGGCCCTCTCTTAAATTTGGAGCGCGCCTCCGCATGAGACTCACGTCCAAGTTGCTCGCCGCCTTCGCCTTGCTGCTGTGCGTCGGCGCGCAGACTCTTGCGGACGAGGTTGACCGGCGCATCGAGGCGCAGATGCGGAAGCGGCACGTGCCGGGGCTGTCGCTGGCGGTCTTGCGCGGCGGCAAGATTATTAAGGCGCGCGGCTACGGCTTCGCCAACCTCGAACTGCAAGTCGCGGCCACGCCGGAGACGGTCTTCGAGGTCGGCTCGCTGACCAAGCAGTTCACGGCAGCCGCCGTCATGCTCTTGGTCGAAGAGGGCAAAGTCTCGCTCGACGACCCCGCAGGGAAACACCTCGCAGGACTACCCGACGTGTGGGGCGGCGTCACCGTGCGACACCTGCTGACGCACACCTCCGGCATTAAGACTTACGTCGGCACGACCGGCTTCGAGTTGTCGAGGAGGCTGAGCGGCGACGAGTTCATCAAGGCCGCGGGCGCTCTTCCGCTGCTCTTCGAGCCGGGCACGTCTTGGGATTACAGCAACACGAACTTCAACCTCCTCGGCCATCTCGTCGAGCGCGTGAGCGGCCAGCCCTTCTGGCAGTTCCTCGAAGAGCGCATCTTCCGCCCGTTGGGGATGAGCGCGACGCGTTACAACGACCACCGCAAAATAGTCCCTCTGCGCGCCGACGGCTACTTCTTCCGCGAAGGCGGATGGACGAAGCGCGACCCGCCGTTGTGGGACGTGGGCGCGGCGGGCGCTCTGCTCTCCACGGCGCACGACTTGGCGAAGTGGGCAGCGGCGCTCGAAGCGGGCAAGGTCTTGAAGCCTTCGAGCCTCGAACAGATGTGGACGCCCGTCCGCGTGAGCGGCGGCGCGTCTTACCCTTACGGCTTCGGGTGGAGCGTCGAGACCTTTCGCGGCCACCGGCTCCTGAGCCACGGCGGCCTCATGGCGGGCTTCTCGGCCTACGTCGCGCGCTACCCGGAAGAGCGCCTGACGGTCGTCGTGCTCTGCAACCTCGCCAATCTGCGCGAGTTCCCGCCCGCCGGGCGCATCGGCATCGCCGTCGCGTCTGCCTTCCTTCCCTCGCTCGCGCTCGACACGCTCAAGGAAATAACCGACGCCGAGCCGCGGACGACTTCGACGCTGCGCGGAGCGCTCGCCGGGTTCCTCGAAGGCGAGCCCGACGCCTCGCACTTCACGCCGCCGACTTTCCAGTTCCTGACTTCGGAGCGCGGCAAGGCGCTACGCGCGGAACTCGCCGCCCACGGCCCGCTCAATTCCTTCGCGCTGCTTGAGCGCAAAGAGACCGGCGCGGAACGAACTTACCTCTATCGCGCGACGCTCGGACGGGATAAAGTTTATCTTTCGTTCACGCTCGCCGGAGGTAAGATTGCGGGCATGCGTCTGGAAGAAGAATGAGGCCGGTGAGCCCGGCCACCAACAATTTCATTAACCCTTAACCGCTTATGAGAGTCGAATTCCCCGAACGCTTCAACATGGCCGACTACTTCCTCTACCACAACGTAGAGGAGGGACGCGAAGGCAAGACCTGTCTCTACTACCGCGACGAGACTTACACCTACGGCGATGCCGTGAGGTGGTCGAACCGCGCGGGCGGTGCTTTGCGCGAACTCGGCTTAGGGGTGGAAGACCGCGTGCTGCTCGTGCTGCCCGATTGCCCGGAGTTCGCCTGGACTTGGTTCGGGGCGGCGAAGGTCGGCGGCGTGATTAC
>DASTQX010000497.1:0-4796 GCA_035761505.1 Pyrinomonadaceae bacterium | reverse complement strand
TCAGTGTCGCCCTTGACTGAAGACCTAGGCACCCTTCGTGTGCCTCTAAGCAATGTTGGCAACACAGCCTATCGGGCAGCCCGGCGCGGGGCCGAAAGACGGCTCAACTCATCATGCGAACGGCCAGCAACTCGACCCTGTTGCCCCGCAGCGGCCCCGTGAACTCTTCCGCCGACCGGTTCGAGTGGCCCACCGTGTACAGGACGGTTTCGACCCGCTCTTCTTTCTCTTCCCCTTCGTCGTTCATCACTCGCGGAACCCGAACGCGTCCCTTATTCACTTAGGCTTGTTACTGCGCCTCCGCTGCCGCGAGAACATCCGCGTTAGGCGCTTGCTTGATGTCTGAGCACAAATCCGCGTTAAGCTCAGGCTTGGGCTGCCTTAAAGAGCTTGACGGCTTCGAGCGTTTCATCAATGAAGGGGCGGAGGCGTTCGGGCGGGAGCGAGGCGCCGTGGCGGTAGAAGACGAGCCGGTCGCCCTCGCCCTCGACGCAGAAGGCTTCGCGGGCCTCGAAGAATGAGGCGAGCGCGGGTGCCTCGAACAGGCGGCGCACGGCCCCCTCGTCATCACCGCGTAGCGAGTAGAGGCGCGCGAGGCCGGGGCGCGAGCTGACCTCCACGTCCGCCCCGCCGGCCAGCCTACTCAGCCACGGCCAGAAGCCCTTCGGCGCGAGCGCGAAGCGCGGCAGTCCCGCACCCGGCACGCGCGCGCAGACGACCGTCTCGGCGTTCGAGCCGCGGCCCGCCGCGCCAGCCGGCCGCACGATGTGCCGCGTCAGGAGGTCAAAGACGAAAACCTCCGCGCCGCCGGCCTCGCCGCGCAAAACATTCTCCGCCACGCGCCGCGTGTCCCAGCGCAGCGGGCGCGGGCTCTCCTCCCCCGCGCCCGGCACCGCCTCGCCCGTGAAGATTTGAAACCTGTCCGCGCCCGGCAACGCCCCCACGGGGAGGCGTTCGGCGAACTCCCAGCCCAACCCCTCCGCCACGCGCCGCATCGCGTCGGCCCGCTCGCGCCCCGCCCTCGCGTACACGTAGAGGAAGAAGACCGCGCCGCCCGCCACTGCGCCGCCGACGCAGAGCAGCAGCCGCGGGTCGGTCGGCGCGACTCGCCCCGTGTAGACGAGGAACCAGCAGACCGCGACGACGATGATGAAGAGTGGCACGAAGACGTTCATAGGTTTCCGCAGCCGGGAGCCCGCCGCGGCTTGGATAGTCTCACTTGAATTGCTAATTCCTTAAAACCAAAAATCCAGCTCAGGTGGGACGAAGAATGATGGCCGCGGGGTGAGGCGCGGCTTGGTGAATGAGACGGCCCTCTGCGCACCGCTTACATCAGCGCCCCCCCGCACCTCGGGCAATGCTCTTTGTCCGCATCCGGCAGATTGATCTGCACCTCCCTCCCACACCACGAGCAAAACTTCGTCCACCTGATTAAACCGAATACGACGAACGCGAGCATCGGTGCCACGAAGACGAAGAGACCGACCTCCATCCCGGTCAGCCCCAGCGTCAGCAGGAGGGCCACCGCGAACAGAATCAAGTGCCCACGGAATAACTTTCTCTTCAGAGGCGGCTTCAGGTCGAGCACATAAAGGATGTACACATACGACGCCGCAGAAATTAAGACTACTGTTAAGACCCACCCGTTCATAGCAGCACCAATCAGAAGCACCTACCGCCAGGCATCGCCCGCGCCCCATATTCAACTGTCATGAGAGACACGCTGATACCTGTCCGGTGCACGCCCCTGTCGGATTGCGCCGAAGGGACGAGAGTCCTTTACTCCTCCCGCTTCGCTTTACGCGGTAGAGGCTCTAACAGTTTAGTCGTGCCCTCGACGACACTGTGCCCGCTGGTGAACAGGGTCGCGTCGCCGGTGCTCAGCGCCCGAACACTTTCTTCGGCCCCCGCCTTAATCTCGCCCGCACCCCCGGCGCGGCTTTGGTCTATCCTCTGCTGTAATTTGTGGCCGAGGTAAAAGTTAACCACCTGATAGGCGGCGACAATCAGGCAACTGAAGACCGCTAAGATGAGCAACTGCGTTTCGGCCCCGCCCCTGAGGACGGAGATGATGATGGCTGCGGAAGTGAGAGAAAGCCCGGCGCTGACGGCTTCCAGAATACGCATCTTCCTGATCTTCTGCTCGCGCGTTGATTTCCTGAATAATCTCGGCCTGGCGAGGGCGTCGACGTCCGGCAGCCATTCGCCGCAACGCTTACAGTAAGACTCGGCGCTCTGGGCGTCGGCTCCGCACTTCGGGCAGAACATACTTTTCACCATACTTCAGTTTAACTCCGGCCCCGCGGCGGCGGAAGCAATCACACGCCGGGGATCAGGTGTCGGGAGATGTCTGCGAGGCCACGCGAGTGCTCGGTGAGCGGCTGCCTGCTTCGTCTATAGTCGATGAGGTGCGATTCCGATCCGTTCACGAATCACGTCACCAAGCGAGCCCGATAAAGGTGCGCCTTAAAACAGGACCGGGAGCGAATCGAGCCCGCGCAGAATCATGCTCGGTCGCCAGCGCAGGGAGTCGGGCGAGACTTTCAGGCGTAAGTCCGGCATCCTGCGCAACAATGTGTTAATGGCGATTTGTGCTTCCATGCGTGCCAGCGGCGCGCCCAGGCAGAAGTGTATGCCCTGCCCGAACGACAGGTGACGGTTCGGCTCGCGCGTGATGTCTAAGGTGTCGGGGTTCTCGAACACCGTCTCGTCTCTGTTGGCCGACCCGATGACCCCGAGCGTCATCTCCCCGCGGGTGATCGTCACGCCATGGAGAGGCACGTCCTCGCGGGCGTAGCGCTCGGTCGTCATGAAGACCGGCGACGTGTAGCGCAGCAACTCCTCGACGGCGGTCTTCATCAACGCGGGCTCCGCGCGCAGCTTCTCCAGTTGTGACGGGTGCTCTAACAAGGCGAGCACACCGCTGCCGATGAGGTTGACGGTCGTCTCGTGCCCTGCGACGAGCAGCAGGAAGACCATCGCCAGCAGCTCGTCCTCGTTCAGCTTGTCGCCCGCCTCTTCCGCCTGAATGAGGGCGCTCGCCAGGTCGTCGCGCGGGTCTCGTCGTCGCACTTTGAAGAAACTTCGCAGGTAGCGGATGAACATCCAGACCGAGGGGATGACTCTCACGGTAGCGTTGGGCGACGAGAGCGAGACGACGGCCTGCGACCACTTATGAAACTTGTGACGGTCTTCAGTGGGCACGCCGAGGATTTCGGTGATGATCGTCATCGGCAGCGGCAGCGCGTAGTCGGCGATTAAATCCATCTCGCCGCGGCGTGAGACCCCTTCGAGCAGCTCGTCCGCCAGGGTCTGCACCCGCCCCCGCATCCGCTCGACGAGGCGCGGCGTGAACGCCTTATGCACGAGCGCGCGCAGACGCGTGTGGTCGGGCGTATCGAGGTCGAGCATGTTGCGCTCCAGCGGGCGGAACATCGGCGGCACCCAGGGGAGCTTGCGGAGTTGCTCCGGCGTCAGGGCGCTGCGGCGGTTCTTGGGAAAGCGCTCGTCTTTCAACAGCGCGTTGACATCCTCGTAACGCGTCACCAACCAGACCGGGGTTTTGACCTTGTCCGGCAGCGTCGTGCGGTAGACGGGCTCGGAGGCGCGCAGGGCGGCGAGCAGCGGGAACGGGTCCCCCTTAAACTGTGCGCTGACGATGTTCAACTGTGACGCGGCTCCCAAAAGTCACTCCTTAAACATTTCGCGGCCCCGGCTGATTCGCCTGAATATAGCACTTAAACGGAGTGCCGGAGTTAGGGCGTTAGTCACGACCGTGGCGGGGTGTCGGACTCTTTCCGGTGGCCTCGAACATCCTTTTACGTTAAGCTTTCATCTTCCTTATATGGCGAGTGACGCGGCCATGACCAAATTGTCGGCGACGCGGGTTTTAATAATCCTGGGCGTGATGGTCTCGCTATGCGTCTCCGATAACGTCGGCCCGCGACTGCTGCCGCTGCCGGCAGTGTCTGAGCCCGCCTCGACGACGGGGCCATCCGAACGGGGGCAGGCCGCTTCGCGCACGACTCCGCACGGCAGCACTAGCGGCGCGCGCGTCGAGATGGCCTCGGCCCCGCAGTACCGGGCCGGGGCCGAGAGCAAGTCCCCGCACGCGGCGGCGCACGCCCCGAAGTTCGAGTTTGTCGTCCCTCCCGCCCCGCCCTCCCGAAGGCGGGAACTCTACCAGCCCTCCGCCGAAAGCTCGACCCCTTTCTCACGGCCCAAAGGCCGCGCACCTCCTCGGCTCGTCTAGCTCGACACCCACTAAGCAGTCCCTTCTGGCCGCGCGCGCATTGTCACGCGTGCGGTGGCCGGTGTGAGGGCACGCCTGTATACGCCGTCGGCCTCGCCGGGCCGTCCTGACGGGCGAAGAAAGTGATTGAGGAGGTGTGATGGATTCGACTATCATCTTTACGCTGGTACTCTCGGCATTCTTTCTGGGCGGCATCCTCTGGATCGTCATCCACTCACGACGCCAACAGAGCGCGGTCGCGCGGGCACGGCGGGCGGAGACGCCGGACGGCGAGGACGTGCCTCGCCCACGCGCGCCCGACGGCGAAAAGACCGTCTGAAAAACGTTGTCAGTTGGGACAAGTAAGGACGCCCGTCGGCGCGACCGTGCGCTGCATGGACTGCCGCCAGTTATGGATCGTGCCCGGCCCGCGCCGCGTGGAGACGCGCCCCTCGCAGACGGGCGTCTCCCCGCCTGACGACGAGGTGATGGATTACACCGCGCCAATCTACCGCCGCGTCTGATGTCGTCGCTGAAACGCGGGGGTGGTAAGCTCGACGCCGAT
>DASTQX010000496.1:0-1863 GCA_035761505.1 Pyrinomonadaceae bacterium | reverse complement strand
GCGCGCGGCGGCGAGCCTCACCACCATCCGACCGAGCGCGCTGGCCGCCGCCGTCTGCACGACCGCCTTCGCGCCGAGACGCCGCGCGCGCGCCAGAAGCGCCCAAGCCGTGAACGGGTTGACGATCATGGAAGCCGCGCTCTCAAGCTCAGTCCGCGCGTCGAGCGGGATGCAGAGCGCGGCGGGCGTCAACATGTACTCGGCCCATGTGCCGTCGCCGTCGAACGGCGCGGCGCACGCCACGCGCTTGCCTTTGAGGTAACGACCCATCATCCCGTCGCCCGCCTCGACGACGACGCCGCTCCCCTCGAAACCCGGCACGACCGGCAGCCGCTTCTTCTGCCCGTAGAGCCCGCGCACGAACATCAAGTCCGAAGGGTTGATGGGCGTCGCGGCGATGCGTACCAGAGCCTCGCCCTCGCCCGGCCTCGGCACGGGCCGCTCGACTAACGCGAGCGCGTCCGCGTCCTCATAATCACGAAGTTCGAGCGCGCGCATCGTCGCCGGTATCGTTTGCGTCTCTGCTTGGTCGTTCATGGGCGGACGTTTCTCTCTGCCCTCGTCAGCGGGCTCGGACGAAGTGTGTTTCCTCAAACCGGACGCGCCATCTGCTGCAACTCGTCCTTGCGGCTCAGGACGTAGGCGATGAAGGCGCGCGTAGGTGAAGGCTGGAAGCGACCGAGCGCGACGAGCGCGACCGTGCGCGTCAGTTGGTGGCCCTCGATGCGGAGCGTCGAGAGGCGGCCCCCTTGCGTCTCTTCGCGCACCGCCCACGAAGGCATCAGAGAGACGCCCAACCCGTGCTCGACCATCAGCTTGATAAAGTACGTGTCGTTGGATTCGAGCGCAAGGTCGGGCCTCAAACCGATGCGGCTGAAGAAGGCGTCCGACGCGCGGCGGATCGAAGCGCCCTGCTCGAAGAGGATGAAGCGCTCGCGCCGCAACTCTTCGACCGAGACTTCGCGCTTGCCCGCGAACTTGTGGCGCGCGCCGACGATCAAGACCAACTCGTCCTCGAACAGTTCCGTCACCTGCAACGCCGCCGAATAGACGGGCAGCGACGCGAACCCGACCTCCGCCGCGCCGCCGAGGATGTCGGCGACGGTCTGCTCCGTGCTCACGGTCGTGCGGAAAGAGAGTTCTATCTGTTCGTGCTCGCGCATGAAGGACTCGAAGAGGTTGGCGAAGAGATGGACGAAGGCTTGCGTCGCCGCCGCCGCGCGCACGCGCCCGCGCACCTCCCGGTCGCGCCCCGCAATCAACTCGCGCAACGCGTCGGCCTCTTCGAGGATGCGGCCCGCGTATTCGAGCGCGAGCCTTCCGGCCTCCGAGAGTTTCACGCCGCGCTTGGCGCGGATGAAGAGCGGCTCGCCCAACTCACGCTCCAGCGCCTTAATCTGATGGCTCACCGCCGACTGTGTGAGGTTAAGTTTCTCCGACGCACGCGTAAAACTGAGCGCCTCGGCGACCTCGCGGAACGTGCGTAACTGCGACAGCTCCATCGTCCATCTCTCTTCGCGGAAAAGTGTGGATGAATATAGTTAATCGGGTGGATTAAGACAACGAGTCAGGCGGCGGGGCCGGGACGCGCGTGGAACCGTTCGACGTAGCGGAGGTAATCTTCGACCTCGCGGGCGGCGCGTCGTTCGTCCCAGCCCAAGAACTTCCGCGCGAGTTGCGCGGCGCGCTCCACGGCGTCCGTCCCGGCGGAACTGTCGAGCCCGACGAGCGTGCGCCGCATGAGACAGTCGGCGAGCGTTTCGGCCAGCTCTTCTTGGAAAGCGAAGACGACCTCCGCGCTGATGCTGCCCGTCTCTTCGCAGAAGGGCTCAAGGAGTTCCGCGTGCCCGGCGGCCAGTCGGA
>DASTQX010000495.1:0-17737 GCA_035761505.1 Pyrinomonadaceae bacterium | reverse complement strand
GCGCTGTGGGCGACGCCCACGGCTCTCGTCTTTGCCCCTTTCGGGAACGGCTGTTCCTTCCCGCTCTTTAACGAATCACGGTGCCGACGACGACGCCGTGCGGCATCGGAATCACCTCGTCTTCGAGCGTGATGAGGAGGCCGAAGTCGGCGAGCGTCGTCTCGCTCTTGATTTCGGCCTCGTTGCGGTTGCCGGTGTTGACGACCTGACCGAGCTTGACGAACTTGTTGTCCGGCGAGACGGCCCAGAGCGTGAAGACCTTACCGGCGGGCGACTCCTTCATCTCGTGGAAGCGCGCCGTGACCATCGTCGGGCCGTCCTTGCGCGGCTCGATGTTGAAGTTGACGCGCGAGCCCGTGAGCGCACCCGCCAGATTGACCTTGACCTGCGTGTCTTCGCCGCGCTTCATGCCGGGCACGTTGAGCATCGGCACGTTGTAGGGCGCGGTCGCGCCCGAAGTGGTCGTGGCCGCGACCTTCTCGCCGACCGCCGCGCCGTCCTCGTGGTCGGTGCTCGCGAGCGGCAGGACGGCGAAGCCCTGCGGCACGGCGCTGCGGAAGGCGACCGCCGTCGTCGGCCCGATGGTCGTCAGGTTGGCTTCGGGCGAGAGCACGAGCATGAAGCGATTTAAGGGCGTCTGGAAGCTCTGCGTCGCCACCCCGTTCGAGACGGTGACGGGGCCGAGCAGAGAGACTTTGCCGAGCGGGTCAACGGCGTACAGGTTGACGCTCGTCACGTCCGAGGGCAGCCCCGAAAGGTCGAGGTTGACCATCGTGTGGTCGGCCATCCGCATCACTCTGGCGCGGCCCTTCGCGGTGGTGAAATTCGCGCCCGGCGTGAAGTCAACGACGACCTCCTTCTGCGCCGGGTACTCGATGACCGTCCAAGTGCCGTCGGCGTTCTGGACGGCCTGCGTGGTCTGCGTCGTGGTGGTGGTCTGGACTGGCTGTTGGTTCTGCGTGGTCTGCGCGAAGGCCGCCGCGCCCAGCGCAAAGGTCAACGCGGCACACCCCGCGAGGTTAAGTAAACGTCTGCTCATTCTTCGTTTCCCTCCTTCAACTCAAGAGTGGTCAACCCGCTTGTTCGCCTTGTGTTCGTCTGTGTGTCAGAGGGGGAACCAAAGAAGTTTGGCAACGCGCGTGCCGGAAAGAGGAGGCGAAAGCCGGTCAACAACTTACAGGGACGAGCGAAGGCGCGGGAGGGTTCCGGGCGGAGCAATACGGTACAAACGTATGCATCGCGGGAGGGCAAAAGAGCGGGTAAAAAAAGAGGGAGTGAAGCAGGTCGCTTCACTCCCTCTCCGGTTCGGGTTGTCGGTTGAGGTTCAGGCGAAAGCTTCGAGGCGGGGAGCGTCGAGCGCGTCGGCGCTCCCCGCTTGGAGCCTTTACTTGAACTTGAAGAGGGCCGTGTGCTCGCTGCCGTCGTTGAGCTTGACGACGAGGACGCGGCAGGTTCCCGCCCAACCACTCTCGGTCTTCCAGTTGTAGTGGTACTGGTCGGGGCTGTAGGTGAGCGTGCTGCCGCCCGAAGTCTCCGTCCCTTCGAGTTCGGAGATCGGGGCCGACGTGTTGCAGGCAATCTGCTGCGAGGCCGGATAGCCCGCCGCCATGATGCCGAGCCCCTTGTTACCGCTGAGGCTGAACTTCAACGGGAGGGCGCGTCCGGCGTTGGCGTTGTTGAAGGTCGGCGGGTTGCTGACCGGCGAGAAGAAGCCGGTGAAGTTGTAGAGCACGGTCACCGTGAAGGTGCACGAGGCCGTGTTGCCGTGGGCATCGGTGGCCGTCGCCGTGACGGTCGTCGTGCCGACGTTGAAGACCGAGCCCGAAGCGTGACTGTAGGTGACCGGGAGCGCGCCGCCGCAACTGTCGTTGGCGGTCGCCGCCGGGTAAGTAACGGCCATGCTCGTCGCCGTCGAGTTGAGCGGCAGGTTGATTGTGATGTTGTCCGGGCAATCCATGACCGGCGGCGTCGTATCCACGACGTTGACGGTGCGCGTGACGGGCGCAGCGGCGTTGCCGGAATCGTCCGTCGCCGTGTAGGTGATGGTGTAAGTGCCCGGCGTGTTCACGTCCACCGAACCCGAAGCACTGACGGGGACGCTTGCGTCGCAGGCGTCCGCGGCGGTCGCGCCGGGGTCTGTGAACGACGTGTGGCACTCGACCGTGAAGGGGTTCGCCCCCGTCACGGTGATGACGGGCGCGGTCACGTCGGTGACGGTCACGGTCTGCGTGTCGGTCGCCGTATTGCCGCCGCCGTCGGTCGCCGTCCAAGTGACGGTGGTCGTGCCGAGCGGGAACGAGGCGGGCGCGTTGTTGGTGACGGTGACCGAGCAGTTGTCGTCAGCCGTCGCCGTGCCCAGAGCGACGCCCGTAACGGCGCACGCGACCGGGTCGGCGTTGACCGACACGTCGCCGGGGGCCGTGATAGTCGGCGGCGTCGGGTCAATGACGGTGATGACCTGATCGTCGCTGGCCGTGTTGCCGGCGGCGTCCGTGGCCGTGAAGGTGCGGGTGATGATGCGCGGGCTCGCGGTGTTACCCGCGCCGGTCTGCGTCTCGGTGATGGTGACGACCGGAACGCCGCAGTTGTCCGAGGGCGGCCCCGGAATGGGATTGCCGTTGCCGTCGAAAGTCCCGGCCCCGGTCGCCTGCGACGCGCTGGCCGCGGGCACCTCGCTCAAGCAGGTGTAGCTCTCGTCGGCGGGGGCGTGGATGACCGGCGGCGTGTTTTCGACGACGGTCACGGTCTGCGTGTCGGTCGCCGTGTTGCCGGACGAGTCGGTCGCCGTCCACATGATGGTCGTCGTGCCGACGGGGAAGAAGTTGCCCGCCGGGACGCCCGTGCGCGAGATGGTCACGTTGCAGCCGTCGTCGGTGGCCTCGGCGGTGCCGAGCAGACCCTCGCCGACGATGAGGCCGCACGCGCCGCCCTGCGCGCCGGAGTTGAGCGTCAGGTCGTCGGGGGCCGTGATGGTCGGCGGGGCGGTGTCGTTGCCCGAAGGCGTGATGGTGACGGTCTGCGTGCAGGTGGCGATGCGGTTCACGTTGTCGCGCGCCGTCCACGTGATGGTCGTCGTGCCCACGGGGTACGGCGCGTCGAGCGCCTCGTCGTCGCTGCGCTGGCCGGTGACGGTCACGCCGTCGCCGGTCGTCGTCGGCGTGCCGAGGTCGGCGACCGTCGCGGAGCATCCGCTCTCGGCGGCTGCCGTGATGTTGGCCGGGCACGAGATGGTCGGCCCGCCGCCCGCAGTGACGATGACGCTGAAGCTGCAAGACCCGCCGCCCGTCGAGGAGGTGGAAGTCACGACCGTCGTGCCGACGGGGAAGAAGGAGCCGGAAGCGTGGCTCGAAGTGATGGTTCCGCACCCGCCGAAGGGCTCGGCGGCCCCGAAGGTGACGAAGGCTCCGGACTCCGTGCCCTGCGTGGCGTTGGCCGTGACGACGATGTCGGTCGGGCACTCAAGCGCGCATTCGGCGTTGGGCGTCTCGGCGACGACGAGGGCCGAGGCGGTCGAGGAGTTGTCGAGCCCGCGCGAGTCTTCGGTGTCGCTCGTCGTCGCGGCGGTGTTTGTGACGACCTGCCCCGGAGTCGCCGGGCCGGTCTCGTAGGAGAAGGTGAAGACGGCCTCGGCGTCGGCAGGCAGCGAAGCGATGGAGCAGGTGGACGCGTCGGTCGAGCCCGTCGAGGGGTTCACGCAGGTAAAGGATGGCCCCGCCACCTGCACGCCCGAAGCGAAGGTCGCGTTGGCGACGGCGCTCGTCAGCTCGACGTTCTCGGCGGCGTCCGGCCCCCGGTTCACGACGGAGACTCTGAAGAGCGCGTTCTGTCCGGGGAAGACCTCGCCGCCGTCGACGTGGAAGTTGTTGACGGAGATGTTCGCCGAAGGCTGCTGCGGGTCGCGCACGGCGAAGACGGCCTTGACTTGGGACGAGCCGTCGGCGGTGTTGGTGCTGACGACCGTCCAGTCGCCACGGTTATCCACGAGCACGCCGCCGATGGTCGAGGTGCTCGTCGTCGGGAGCATGAAAGTGTCGCTCTGCGAGGTCGCGTTGATGATGGTCTGCTGCCGTTTGGTGTTGGCCGTGCCGACCCAAGAGAAGCGGCGCAGGGGGCGCGTCGGCCTCGGCGGCTGCGGCGCGTTCTCGACCTTCGCGCAGACCGTCTCGCCGAGCGTGAAGACGCTCTTCGGCGTCGTACAGTCGGCGGCGTAAGTGGTGATGGTCTCTTCACCGAGTTGGAAGACCGGCGCGAGGGCGAAGGCCGGGCCGGGGAGCGCGGCGGACAATCTCTCCGCCGTTGCGGCGGCGGCGGGCGCGGACTGTTTCTCGGCCTCGGCCCGCGTGAGTGTGGGGGGCTGCGGGGCGGCGGCGCTCCGCGCGGGCGCGACGAAGGATGCGGAATAGATGATGACGGCGGCGAGGAGGGTGATGAAAATCGCCGCGCCGTGGCGTGCGCCCCGGCGGAGGAAGCGGCGCTGACGGCTGGCGCTGTTCGATATCAAACTTCTAATTCTGTCGGCGGGACGAGTCGAGGAGGTAACAGGGGACTCCATAAGAGATGAACCTCACTTTCGGGTGGTATGTTAAGCGGGCTTGCCAAGTCGGTTGACAGGTCGTCCAGGCTTGCGGGGCCGGGAGAAAGAATGTGTCCGGTGGATCAGACCCTTCTAGCGGGTGGAACCCTTCTTGCGAGATGCGGACGGCGGGTGCGCGGCAGCACCCCTCAGGCATTTTGCGCACGCCTCTATATCTCATCCGCACGTAATAATCAATAGCCGGAGCAACTTTTTCGCCCCTCCGCCCGGCCCGCCCCGCCCGCCGTGAGATATTTCGACGGCCCCGAAAAGGAATCCCCAAAGCCCTCGAACCCTCAACCCGTCGAACTCTTCCCCTCCGACGCCCACGCGGACGAAACTCCGCGCGACGAGTCGGGGCGAGGCCGGGAGGCGAATCTTCATCAAATGGCCCGGCGAATTTCGTTGAGGTACAATCGGGCGGGCAATCATTTTTCGGATCACAATTCCGAGCAGGCTTGCGAAGTGAAAGGATGAATCGTTCGATGGCTAAGGAAGCGGAGCGGAAAACGGCGGGCGAGCCGGAGATGCGGGTTGAGACGGACTCGATGGGGGAGATTAAGGTTCCGGCGGGGAAGTATTACGGGGCGCAGACGCGGCGGTCGTTGATTCACTTCGACATCGGCGACGACGTGATGCCGAGGGAGATGATTCGGGCGCTCGGTGTTTTGAAGAAGGCGGCGGCGCTCGTCAACGAGGAGTTGGGGAAGCTGCCCGCAGACAAGGCGCGGCTCATCGAGCGGGCGGCGGAAGAGGTGATTGAGGGGAAGCTGGACGAGCATTTCCCTCTGCGCGTGTGGCAGACGGGGAGCGGGACGCAGACGAACATGAACGCCAACGAGGTCATCTCGAACCGCGCCATCGAACTCGCCGGGGGCGTGATGGGGAGCAAGGAGCCGGTGCACCCGAACGACCACGTGAACATGTCGCAATCGTCGAACGACACTTTCCCGACGGCCATGCACATCGCCGCCGCCGAGCGCCTGCACCAGCTCATTCCCGAAGTCCAGAGGCTCCACGACGCGATTGACGCGAAGGCGAAGGAGTTCTCGGACGTGGTGAAGATCGGGCGCACGCACTTGCAGGACGCGACGCCCCTGACCGTGGGGCAGGAGATGTCGGGCTGGGCGAGCCTGCTTGAGCGCGGCATCGAGAGGCTCAGGATGGTTCTGCCCGGACTCTACGACTTGGCAATCGGCGGGACGGCGGTCGGGACGGGTTTGAACTCGCACCCGGAGTTCGGCGAGCGCGCGGCACAGAAGATAGCGGAGCTGACGGGCTTGCCCTTCAAATCGCACCCGAACAAGTTCGCGGCTCTCTCGGCGCACGACGAGTTGGTGTTCGCGAGCGGGGCTTTGAAGACTCTGGCCGGGTCTCTGATGAAGATTGCGAACGACATTCGTTGGCTCGGTTCGGGGCCGCGCGCGGGCTTCGGCGAGTTGATTCTGCCGGAGAACGAGCCGGGCTCTTCAATCATGCCGGGCAAGGTCAACCCGACACAATCGGAAGCGATGACGATGGTCGCCGTGCAGGTCATGGGCAACGACGCGGCCATCGGGTTCGCGGGCTCGCAAGGCAACTTCGAGCTGAACGTCTTCAACCCGGTGATGATTCACAACCTGCTCCACTCGATTCGGCTCCTCAAAGACGCCTGCCACGGCTTCGTGGACTACTGCGTCGCCGGGATCGAACTCAACCGCGAGCGCATTGACGAACACCTCCGCAACTCGCTCATGCTGGTCACGGCTTTGAACCCGCACATCGGTTACGACAAGGCCGCCAAGATCGCCAAGCACGCGCACCAGAAGGGCACGACCCTGCGCGAGTCGGCGGTCGAACTGGGCTTCCTCACCGCCGAGCAGTTCGACGAGTACGTCAAACCCGAAAAGATGACGCGTCCCTAGAGGGCCAGCCTCCGGCGGATGCGCGGGGTGAGGCGACGCGTGCGGGACGCGCGCGAAGGCCCCGCCGGGTTCGAGAATCCGGCGGGGCCTTCGCACGTCAGCGCCTTCTGACTCGTGGCGTGGCGTCAGTTGGTGGAGAAATTCGGGTCGAGGTTGTTGGTGAACGGGCCGAGCGTGTCGTTGCCGTTGAAGTACGCGCTGACCTTGAAGAAGACGAGGTTGGCCGGGTTGCCGGTGGCGTTGAAGATGCCGACGTTTGCGTTGTGCGAGACGGTCGTGTTAACCAGCCTCGCCTGCGCCTCCACATCTATCCAGATGCCGTGGCCGGGGTTCGGCCCCGCCCCCGTCGTGCGCGAGCCGGTGCCGGAAACGTGCGTGTTCGTGATGACGGCGCGCGTGTGGAAGTTCAGAACGATGCCGGCGTTCTGATTATTCTCGAAGCGGCAGTTGTCGATGAGGATTCGCGCGCCGTGCGAGATTTCAGCGCCACGGGCGAAGTTGCGCACCGTGAGGTTACGCAGGATGATCATGCGGGCCGCAGCGACGGGGCTGTTAGCGCCGAAAGTCACCACGATGCCGGTCGCGCTCTGGCGAGCCGTGTTGCCGCCCGCCGGGTCGCCCTGAAGTATGGCGTCAATGACGGCGTCGACGCCGGGGGCGGCCTCCAGCGTCACGTTGCCGGGGGTGACGACGCCGGGGCAGCCCGCGCACTGAATCCGCCCGATGAAGACGGCCTCCGCGAAGCGCCCGGAGCGGACAATCACGACCCGGCCACTGTGGTTGATGCCCGTGCCGGCGGCGGCACCCGTCCCCGGCCCCAGCGCGGCGTTGATGGTGCCGAAGATGCGGTCGGCACCGTCGGTGTCTTCAGCCGTGCCGATGCGCCCGTCGCCGTCGAAGTCACCGCAGGTGCCCGGTGAGACGATGGTCGTGCCGGGCACGGGGCTGTCGCAGTTGCCCTCGACGAAGACCGTGTGCCCGCCCCCTTGCGCCGAGACTTCGGCGGCGCTCAAGTGGATCGCGCAGACCAGTAAAACCGCGGACATAAGTAGGAACGCAGCCTTCCGGGCCGCGTTGCTCTTCGATGTCAAGTGAGAATTCATGGACTTTTCCTCCGAGTCGGATGGGGCGAAGAAATACCGCGCGAAGCACACCCCTTTGCATACTCCACACGGGACGCTGGTGCTCAGGCGCATGTAGCCCGCGAGAACAGCGTTCATCAGCGAGGTGACCATAATTTTGGACTTCGATTTCAAGCCCTTATTATGAGGGTTTGACTGACACGTGAGGCACGTCGTCCGGGCGTGTCCCAACCCTGCTGCCGCATCATTTCAGGGTTCAGGGTTGCACCGGGGTTATACAACTTTGCCGCCCGTCCTGACAACAGTTTTTCGGCGCACCACTCCGCGCCGCCCCGAATAACTCCCGCCGTCTTCTCGTTTGCCCTTCCCCGAACCCCTTGAGCGCGAAACGCATCTAAATTCCGGGGCCGCAGACAGCGCGCGGACGTGGCGCTTGCACACCCTTTCTTAAACTCTGTATAGTTTGCGTTTCGCGCACCGGGCGGCGGGCCGTCCGTGCGCGCGGCGGGAGGACGAAGAATGACGACGTTGACGGAAGAGATTTCGGCGAAGGCTCCGGTGCTCGAAGACTACTTCGGGCTCTCGGACGCTGAGTTGCACGAGCGCATCGAGGCGGCGCGGGCCGAACTCGGCAAGCGGCTCGTCATCCTCGGCCACCACTACCAGCGCGACGACGTAATCCGGCACGCGGATTTGACGGGCGACTCCTTCAAGCTCTCGATGCAGGCGTCGGAGCGGCCCGAAGCCGAGTTCATCGTCTTCTGCGGCGTCCACTTCATGGCGGAATCCGCCGACATCCTCTCCGCGCCCGAACAGAAAGTGATTCTGCCCGACCTCGGCGCGGGCTGCTCGATGGCCGACATGGCGACGGCAGAGCAGGTGGAAGACGCCTGGGAACAGCTCCGCTCAATCGACGTCCTCGAAGACTTCAACGTGATGCCGATCACGTACATGAACTCGTCCGCCGCGATTAAGGCTTTCTGCGGCGAGCACGGCGGCGTGGTCTGCACTTCGTCGAACGCCGTCCCGCTCTTCGACAAGAGTCTGAAGGAAGCGGACAAGCTCTTCTTCTTCCCCGACCAGCATCTGGGGAGGAACACCGGCGTGAAGTTCGGCATCCCTTTAGAGCAGATGGCGCTGTGGGACCCGGCGAAGGAGTTGGGCGGCAACACCGAGGAGCAGTTGCGCGGCGCGCGGCTCATCCTCTGGAAGGGCCACTGCTCGGTGCACGGTCGCTTCCGCCCGTGGCACGTGGATCAGGTGAGGGCGGAAGTCCCCGGCATCAAGGTGCTCGTCCACCCCGAATGTATCAAGGAGGTCGTGGAAAAGAGCGACCTCAACGGCTCGACCGAGTTCATCATCAAGACGATTGAGGCCGCCGAGCCCGGCTCGGCGTGGGCGGTCGGCACCGAGGTCAACCTCGTCCAGAGGCTCGCCGAGCGCTTCCCCGACAAGCACGTCCGCCTGCTCGCGCCCGACCTCTGCATGTGCGCGACGATGTATCGCATCGCGCCGCAGAACTTGGCATGGGCGCTCGAATCGCTCGTCGCGGGCCGCGTCGTCAACCAGATCGTCGTGCCCGAAGAGACGGCCCGCTGGGCGCGCGTCGCGCTCGACCGAATGCTTCAAATACGGTGATGAGAGATGAGAGATGAGTGATAAGAAAGACCTCTTTTTTCTTATCACTTATCTCTTATCACTCATCACTTGATTCCGGAGGAATCATTGGCTGACCCGACAGACCGTGTGCCGGAAAACGCGCCGGGCACTTACTACGTGGATACGCAGTGCATAGACTGTGACGTGTGCCGCGACACGGCCCCCGACAATTTCACGCGCGCCGACGACGCGGGCTACTCCTTCGTCTATAAGCAGCCCGCGACGCAGGAGGAACTAGACCTCTGCGAAGAGGCGCTCATGGCCTGCCCCGTCGAGGCCATCGGCAACGACGGCTGACGACCGGCGACGATTCCGAGCCTCCATAAAATGAAAGTGGCCGCGGATAAGCTCTCGAAGGAGAGTTCGCCCGCGGCCTCTTTCTTTCGAGCCGCTTCCTCGTTAAAGAGGGGCGGCCTTCGTCTTCAAATCCTGATTTTTATCAGGCCGTCTTCGATGACGACTTCGTAGGTTTCGACGGGTTCGCTGGGGCGGTTGAGGCAGGAGCCGGTGCGGATGTCGAAGCGCCAGCCGTGCCAGTCGCAGGCGACGGAGTGGCCCGCGAGCGCGCCGTCGGCGAGGGGCGCGCCTTTGTGCGGGCAGAAGTTTTCGATGCAGTAGAAGCCTTCGCCGACGTGGTAGAGTGCGAGTTCTCTTCCGCCTTCGAGTTCGACGGTCGCGCCGCGTCCTTCCGGCACGTCCTCGACGCGCCCGACGGTGACGAGCTTGCCCTCACGCGGGGGGCGTCTCAAGTCGGAGAGTTCTGAGTCGAATGGCCGCATCGTGCCTCGAAGCTTAACACGAGTGCGCGCGTGGTCGGCAAACGCTCAAGGCGCGCACGCGGGCGTCGCGCGGCTCTCGCCTTTCGGCGCAAGATTTCGGGTCGCGGCGCGTTCCTTTTGATGTGGGGCGCGCTCCCCTTTTTTAATGACGACTCTCCCTGAAGGGGAGCGCGGTATATAATCAAAGCAGAGGGAGAAAAGAAATCATGTGGAGAAGTTTATCGAGTTTGCGCGCGGGGCTTGTGGCCTTCGCGCTCGTGCTGGCGGCGCAGGTCGCGGTGTCGGCGTCGGAAGTGCTGACGGTTCAGGGCCGCCTCGGTCGGACGGTCGAGGCGGGCGGCTGGCTCATCAAGACGAGCGGCCCGAAGTACCTCATCCTGAACCCGGAGAAGTTTAGAGACGAGACTTGGTTCCGAGAGGACACGGAGGTCGAGGCGACGGGGGAAACGAAGTCGGGCGTGATCTCCATCTATCAGGAGGGCACGCCGTTCGAGGTGCGGACGATGCGGCAACTGCGCGGGAGCCGTGTGAGCGGTGGCGGCCCCGCCGCTGCTGTCGTGCCGGGCGGCGCGCTGCAACTGACGCGCGTTTCGGTGACGGGCGAAGCTCTCGTCACTTCGTCGCCGGACACGGCCATCCTCTCCTTGGCCGTCGTGACGCAGAACGCGAGCGCGTCGGAGGCGCAGGCCGAGAACGCGAGCCGCACGGACGCGGTGGTGCGCGCCGTGCGCGCGGCGGCGGGCGCGGGCGCGGAGGTGAAGACCGGCGGTTACAGTCTCCAACCGCAGTACGCTTACAAGGAGGGCGCGGCCCCGACCATCACTTCTTACATCGCGCGCAACAGCGTCGTCGTGACGACGAGCGATTTGACGAAAGTCGGCCCGGTGATTGACGGCGCCTCGCGCGCGGGCGCGAACAGCGTGGATGGGCTCTCGTTCACCCTGCGCCGCGACGCGGAGGTGCGCGCGCAGGCGCTCGTCGGCGCGACGAGGGCGGCCCTCGACAAGGCGCGCGTCATTGCCGAGGCGCTCGGCGGGCGGCTCGTCCGCGTCGTCGAAGTGCAGGAAGCGGGCGCGGTGCGTCCGCCCATCCCTCTTCAGTACGACCGCATGGAATCGCTCAAGACGATGCAAGCCTCCGCCCCGACCACGCCCATCGAGCCCGGCACGCTCGACACCCGCGCGCAGGTGCAACTCGTCGCCGAGATAGAGACAAAGCCGTAAGGGAAGGTGGAAAAGGGGAAGAGGGGAAGAGGGTCAAAGGGATGAGGGGTGCCGCCCCCATGTCCCTTTTTCCCTCTTCCCCTTTTAACCTTTGACCCGGTCTTTGTTTTTATTCTCGGTCGAAGCGAGTATAATCGTCGTCGTTCCCCTTTGAAGTGAATTGAGACGGAGAGTCCGCCGGGCGGCCACGTGTGTCGGGCGCGCGGGCGCACTTTAACGCTCTAATGGAGACTTCGATTAAGGGAGGAAGCGATGTCGAGATACCGTAACGACAGGGACGACGATTTTTACGGCGGCGAGGCGCGGCGGCGCGATTATTACGAGGACGAGCGCTACGGCCAGTCGCGCGGCGGTTACGAGCGCGGCTACGGTCGCGGCGACGACGACGACGAGCGCACGGTCGTCCGTGGGGGCGGCGTGCCGCTCCGACCGCGCGACGCGGGCGCGCGCGGCGTCTATGACGACTACGAAGACCGAGGGCGGAGGGACTACTACCGCGAGGATTATTACGCCGACCGGCGCGGGCGCGACTACGACGAGCGCGACGAACGCCGGGGCGACGACGACGAACGGCGCGGCGAGGGCCGCTCTCTGCTGGACGAGGCACGGGACTTCGTGCGCGGCAGGCGCGGGCGCAGCGGCGGCGGGCGCGGCGCGGGCGGAGGCGGAAGAGCTACGCGCTCGCACGTCCGCTGCCGCGACATCATGACGCGCGACGTGACGGTGGCGCGGCGCGAGACGACGCTCGAAGGCGTCGCCAAGATGATGCGCGACGAGGATACGGGCGTCATCCCCGTCGTCGAGTTGCCGGAGACGTTGACGAACTTGGACGAGGTGAAGCCGGAGGTCAACCGTCTCCAGTCGAACGTCGTCGGCGGGGGCCGTTTGGTCGGCATCATCACCGACCGCGACATCGTCGTCCGCGCGCTCGCCGAGGGCAAAGACCCGCGTGTCCTGCGCGCCGAAGAGATCATGACGACCGACATCCACACCGCGCACCCGAACGACCGGGTGATTGACGCCATCCGCAAGATGGGCGACAAGCAGGTGCGCCGCATCCCCGTCGTCGACCGCGACGGAACGCTGCGCGGCATCATCTCGATGGCCGACGTGGCGCTCGAAACCCACGAAGACCGCGAACTGGCCGAAGCCCTCGAAGAGATTTCGAGCGGCGCGACTTTCTGGAACAGAATCTTTGGTTAAAAGCAGTGACGAGTGACGAGTGACGGGTGACGAGCACAGAGCTTGTCTTTAACTCGTCACTCGTCATTCGTCACTCGTCATTTGAATCATGGCGAGATCAATCGAACATTACCTGCGCATGATGCCGAAGGCGAGCGGGCGCGGCCTGCGTTGCGCGGAGCGCCTGTGGTATCCGCCGGCGGACGTGTACCGGACGAGGGACGGCTGGATGGTGAAGGTCGAGTTGGCGGGCGTCTCGCCCGACCGGCTCGAAATCGAGATACAGGGTGACACCCTGCGTATCGCCGGGAGCCGCCTCGACGAGACGCACACCGAATGTGTCTCCTACCACCAACTGGAAATCACCTACAGCCGCTTCGAGAAGACCATCCGCTTCCCTTGCCCGGTCGAGGGCGCGGCGATGGAGACGCGCTACAAGGACGGGCTGCTCATCCTGCATCTGCGGGGCGAAGCCGAGTGCGAATGAAAAGTGACGGACGCCGCCGCGCCTCCAAATTCGACGGAGAGAATCAATCCGATGGCCGAAGAAAAATTGCACGAAGAGGAAGAGCGCCCAGACCTCGGCGGGCGCGCGAACGACGAGCCGCCCGCCAACGCGGAGATTCTGGACTCGCGCCCCGTGATGCCCGTGACGCCCGCGCCCGAAACGGAAGAGGCGGGCGGCGCGACCGAAACCGGCAGGACGGGCGAAGTCTTCGAGATTGCCGTCCTGCCCTTGCAGCAGACGACGCTCTTTCCGGGAACGGTAATTCCGCTCGCGGCGGGGCGACCGCGCTCGGTCGCGGCGGTCGAATCCGCCCTCTCGACCGAGGAGAAGTTACTCGCCTGCGTCACCGTCCGCGAGGCGCGCGCCTCCTCCGAGATCGAGGCCGCGCCGCCCGACGACCTCTACGAAGTCGGCACGCTCGTCATGGTCAAGCGCATGATGCGCAGCCCCGACGGCTTGCAGCTCATCGTCCACGGAACGGAGCGCGTCCACGTCGTCAAGTGGACGCAGACCGACCCGCACATCCGCGCGCGCGTCCGCATCCTCCCCGAACTCATGCGGCGCGACGAGGAGACCATCGAGGCGCTGCTCCGCAACGTGCAGGCGCTCATCCAGCGCGCGCTCGCGATGCTGCCGGAAATCCCGCCGGAGATTCGCAACGCCATCCTCTCTTCAAACGACCCGGTGCAGCTCGCCTACTTCCTCGCCTCGATTCTCAACCTCGGCGTCGAGCAGGAGCAGCAGATGCTCGAAGCCGACACCGTGGACGAGCTTCTGCAAATCGCCTACAGCCGTCTCGCGCGCGAGATCGAGATTATGGAACTCCGCTCGCGCATCGCCACCGAGGCGCAGAGCGAGATGTCGAAGGCGCAGCGCGACTACTTCCTGCGCCAGCAGATGAAGGCCATCCAGAAGGAACTCGGCGAGGACGAGACGGGCGAGCAGGCCGAAGCCGATTTGCTCCGCGAGCGACTCGACCAAGCCGACCTCCCCGAAGAGGTGCGCAAGGAAGCCGAGCGTGAGTTGAAGCGCATGGAGCGGCTGCCGCAGGCCGCGCCCGATTATCACGTCATCCGCTCTTACCTCGAATACATCCTTGAGTTGCCGTGGAATAAGGTCTCCGAAGACAAGCTCGATTTGACGGAGGCGCGGCGCATCCTCGACGAGGATCATTACGGGCTCGAAGAGGTCAAGGAGCGCATCCTCGAACACTTGGCGGTCGTCAAACTCCGCCCCGACTCGAAGAGTCCTATCCTCTGCTTCGTCGGCCCGCCGGGCGTCGGCAAGACTTCGCTCGGACGCTCCATCGCGCGCGCGCTCGGTCGAGAGTTTGAACGCCTCTCTTTAGGCGGCGTGCGCGACGAGGCGGAGTTGCGCGGCCACCGACGCACCTACATCGGCGCGATGCCGGGCCGCATCATCCAATCTCTGCGGCGCGCGGGCGTGAAGAACCCGTTGATGATGCTCGACGAGATAGACAAGCTCGGCGCGGACTTTCGCGGCGACCCGGCGGCGGCGCTCCTTGAGATTCTCGACCCGCAGCAGAACCACACGTTCCGCGACCACTACATAGACTTGCCCTTCGACCTCTCGAAGGTCTTCTTCATCGCCACGGCGAATCAGATGTCGCCCATCCCCGCGCCCCTGCGCGACCGCATGGAGACCATCTATCTCGCCGGTTACAGCGATCAGGAGAAGCTCCACATCGCGCGCCGCTACCTCGTCCCGCGACAGGTCACGGAGAACGGCCTGCGGCCCGAACAGCTCGAAATCACCGACGAGGCTCTGGCCTTCATCGCCGCGCGCTACACGCGCGAGGCGGGCGTGCGCCAGATGGAGCGCACCGTCGGGCAGATTGCGCGCAAGGCCGCTTTGAGCATCGCGCAAGGGAACGCCGAGCACGTCCGCGTGGACGTGGGCGAACTCAAAGAGATGCTCGGCCCGCCGCGCTTCTATCCGGAGGAGGCGCGCAAGGAGTTGCCGCCGGGCGTGGCGACCGGCATGGCTTGGACGGAGATGGGCGGACAGCTCCTCTTCATCGAGGCGACGCTGCTGCCCGGCAGCTCCGGCCTCACTCTGACCGGGCAACTCGGCGACGTGATGCAGGAGTCGGCGCGCGCCGCGCGCTCTTACCTGTGGTCGCACGCCTCGGAGTTCGGCATTGACCCGCAGATGTTCAAGTCCTACGGCACGCACGTCCACGTGCCCGCCGGAGCCATCCCGAAGGACGGCCCCTCGGCGGGCGTCGCCATCACTTCGGCCTTCGCCTCTTTGATGACGGGCCGACGCGTCCGCACCGACACGGCGATGACCGGCGAGATTACTCTCTCCGGGCTCGTCTTCCCCGTCGGCGGCATCAAGGAAAAAGTCATGGCCGCGCACCGCGCGGGCATCCGCCGCGTCGTCCTGCCCGCGCGCAACGAGCCGGACACCGAGGACATCCCCGAAGACGTGCGTCGAGAGCTTGAGTTCGCCTACGCCACTACCGTCTCGGAGGCGCTCGACGCGACGCTCGAAAAGCTCGTCGCCGCCCCGCCCCCGCCGCCCATCCCTTCGACCGACGACGGGCGAGGCGCGACGCAGACTCAACCCGACCCCGAACCCGTCCGCGCGCGCGGCAATTAAAGGACGTGCGACGGGCGAGGATTGCGGGGAGATAAGGAGCCTCGGAGGGGCGGCGGTGTTCGACCCCTCCGAGGCTTTCCTTGAAATGGAGGAAGAAGCTTGTTCCGACGGCTGAGAGGCACGAGGACTCTCCTCGTCGCCGCGTGCTTCGCGCTCGCGGCGTGGGCCGCGTCGGGCGTCGCGCGCGCGGCGGGCGAAGAGGGCGCGGCGCACGGGCTCGACCCGTTCGTGCTGCTCTCGATTGCCTTGATGCTGCTCGTCGCGAAGCTCGGCGGCGAGTTGTTCGCGCGGCTCGGACAGCCCGCCGTCCTCGGCGAGTTGATGGGCGGCATCGCTTTGGGAGGGCTCGCGCTCTTCGGCTTCGGGTGGGTCGAATCCCTGCGGACGGACGCGGTCGTCTCGGCGCTCGCCGAGATCGGCGTCATCATCCTGCTCTTCGAGGTCGGGCTCGAATCGAATGTCCGCGAGATGTTGGAGGTCGGCTGGTCTTCTCTGCTGGTCGCCGCGCTCGGCGTCGTCGCGCCGTTCTTCCTCGGCTGGGGCGTCGCCGCTTATTTCACGCCCACGGAGCCCACGCTCGCGCATGTCTTCATCGGCGCGACCCTGTGCGCGACGAGCGTCGGCATCACGGCGCGCGTGCTCCGAGACATGGGGCGCTTGCAACAGAGAGAGTCGCGCATCGTCTTGGGCGCGGCGGTGATTGACGACGTGTTGGGCCTGCTCATCCTCGCGGTCGTCGCCGGGGCCATCCGCGCCTCGGCGGCGGGCGAGGCGCTGGCGATGTCGGGCGTCATCTTCATCGCTTTAAAGTCGCTCGCCTTCCTCGCGGGCGCGCTCGTCGTGGGGCAGTTCGTCGTGCCGAGACTGTTTCGCGGCGCGGGCCGCTTGGAGAGCCGAGGCGTGCTCGTGGCGTTCGCCGTCGCGTTCTGCTTCCTGCTCTCTTGGGCGGCGGCGTCGGTCGGGCTCGCACCGATTATCGGCGCGTTCGCCGCCGGGCTCGTCCTCGACGAGGTACACTTTGAAGCCTTCCTCCGACGCGGCGAGCACCCCTTGCACGAACTGCTCGCGCCCGTGAGCGCGCTGCTCGTCCCAATCTTTTTCGTCCTCATGGGGCTCAAGGTTGACCTGCGAGTCTTCGGACGCGTGGAGGTGCTCGGCTTCGCGGCGGTGCTCACGCTGGCGGCGATTGTGGGTAAGCAGGTCTGCTCGCTCGGCGTCCTTGAGCGCGGGCTCAACCGCTTCGCCGTCGGGCTCGGCATGATTCCGCGCGGCGAGGTCGGCCTGATCTTCGCGGGCATCGGCGCGACGCTCATGCTGCCGAACGCCGAAGGCGTCCCGGTGCCGGTCGTCGGCGCGGCGACCTTCGGCGCAGTCGTCATCATGGTGGTGCTGACGACTCTCGTCACGCCGCCCGTCCTCAAATGGTCGCTCACGCGCGGGGAAGTACAAAGCCCGCCGGGCGAAGCCGAGGCCGAGGCGGTCGAATAAACGGCGGCGGCGAGACTCTTAAAGCGCCGCCGTCTCGGACAAACGGAACAGACACGGAGGGGCTCAAACTTTTATGGTCAGCAAAAAATCTCAGCGCAAGGCGGGCATCCCCGCGCGCCGACGCGGGCAGCAGATGGGCGACGAGACGAGCCCGAAGGACAAGACGCTCACGGCGCAGAAGCAGACGCCCGCGCTGCGCGGACGCCGCAAGGCCGCGAGCAAGTTTTTCGCCGACGACTCCTCGCAAATGACCGGCACGCGCCCCGAAACGCCGCGCGACAACACGCCCTCCGTCCCCGCCGCCATCCCCACCGGCCAAAAAATCGGCGAGTCCGGCGGCGAGCGCCAGTTCAAAGAGAGACAGAAGGCCGCGCGCAAAAGCACGAAGAGAGGCTAGAGACTTCGCGGCTCAAGGCTCAAACAAAAGTTAGAGGCCGGTCAAGAGCAACGTCTTGACCAGCCTCTAACAAAAAAAGAAGGCGTCGGAGCCCCCCATGCCCCGACGCCTACGGCCACTTCTTTCGTGGCCTGCCCCAAAGTTTCACTCGTTCTCAGAAGGAACGCCCGTAAAGTGTCTATATCCTACTCCCCGCCCCGCGCCCTTTGGTTGCAGAAACATTGCAAACCAATGGTGAGTTAAAGACAGCAAAAAAGGCCGTCAACCGTGACGGGTAAACCGTGACAAGGAAGAACTGTCTTCCTCCCGTCACGGTT
>DASTQX010000494.1:0-2296 GCA_035761505.1 Pyrinomonadaceae bacterium | reverse complement strand
ACCTACGGCTGCGGGCAGGCCGCGGAGGTGATCGTCCTGCTCGACCCGGGGCCGGGCTACTCCGTCATGTGCCGCGAGCACTTCACGCGCTTCGAGGAAGCGCAGCGGGGCCGCAACTACACGCACGAGCCGTACACGCGGGGGCGGGCGCTGGAGGTCAAGGCGGCGACACCGGTGCGGGGGGAGTAGACCTCGGGCGCTGAGGGTGAATTCCGATGTTCATCAGGGAAGCCAAACAGATCGCCGATCGGCTCGTGCGGGAGATGTCTCCTTTCTGCTCGCGCGTCGAGGTGGCGGGCAGCATCCGTCGCGGCTGTCAGGTCGTGAAAGACATCGAGCTCGTCGCCGTCCCGTTGTGGGAGGAAGGCGAGCGCCCGGCGTCTACGCTCTTCGACCTCGGGGGCGACGTGCCGCGCGTCAACCTGCTCCACGTGTGGGCCATGTCGGCGGGCGTCCACGACCTCCGGTGGATTAAGCCGGGTACGAGCGTGATCGTCGAGTGGGAGCCGAAGCCGGAAGGGAAGTACTGGCGGGCGCTCGTCGTCGGGGAGATCAAGCTCGACCTCTTCCTGACGACTGAAGAGCAATGGGGGCTCATCTACCTCATCCGGACGGGGAGCGCCGAGTTCTCGCAGGCCGTGATGACCTACGCCAAGTACCACACGTGCTACCACGTCGAGGGCGGCGCTCTCTGTGACAGGCGTGGACAGAAGTTGGAGACGAGAAGCGAGCGCGAGGTCTTCGACCTGCTCGGCCTCGACTACGTCGAGCCGCGCGAGCGCACGGGGTTCGCCGCCGTGCGCAAGGGCGGAGAGCCAGCGCTCCCCGCCGGAGACCGCATCAAGCGCGCGACAGAGGTCACGCCTGTATGAGCCACGGCGGCGTCAGGTTCGTCGGCGACTGGCGGCGGTGCGAGCGGCGCATCGTCGCGCTGACCGTCGCGGCGACGGACGATTTCCTCGGCGCGCAGATGCCGGAGCCGTGGACGTTTAGGAAGGGCGCAGAGGGCTTTTCCGTGACGCAGCCCTCTCTCTTCGAGGCCGGAGCTGAGGGGGCGCATCTCGGCGACGTGCTCGAGCAGATCAGGCACGCGGCCGCAGCAGCAGCGATGTGGGTGGACTGCCCGGAATGATGGCGGAGCAGGGGGCTTACATTTTCGGAGAAAGGGGCGCGGATTACTATTGAGAAAGTCTAATCACAATAGTAATCGGAGAGGGGCGGGCGCTGCCCGTAAAGGCCGCGCCGCGCTCAAGTTAGTCGCGCGCGAAGCCCCGCCGGGCGCCACGGCGGGCGCGGAAGATTTTGGCGCACAAAAACTGGTCTCTCTCCTCCCTGCTGAAACCATCTGCCCGGCCGCCACTTACGTCGACAATCTGAGCCCCGCCGGCTCCCGCTCGATGCGCTCGCGGCTCGCCTCGGTCGCCCGGCTCTTCGGCTTCACCTTCGAGACTTTCCCCTGGCGCGAGCTCACGGCGGCCCACGTCGAGACCGTCCGCGCCCGCCTCCGTAAACGAGGCCTCGCGGTCGCGTCCGTCAACTCCACGCTCTCGGCGCTCCGCAGCGTCGCCCACACGGCCCGCCGCTTCCGCCAGATCGAGGCCGAGGCCTGCTCGGCCATCTGCCAGATCGAGGGGGTCTCGGGCAGCTCTCAGCCCGCGGGCCGGGCGCTCGGCACGGAAGAGGTGGACGCCCTGCTGGGAGCTTGCGCGCGCGACCCCGGCCCCGCCGGCGCGCGTGACTTGGCTCTCGTCACGCTCCTCTACTACGGGGGCCTCAGGCGCGACGAGGCCTGCTCGGTCGAGCTTTGTGACTACGATGCGGCGGCGCACTCTTTGCGCGTCGTCGGCAAGGGCAGTCGCGAGGAACTCGTCTGGTTCGAGCAGCGGGAGGCGCGGGCGGCGATTCGCAGGTGGCTCAAACGTCGAGGCACAGCCTCAGGCCCTCTGCTCTGTTCGCTCTGGAAGGACGGGCGGGCGCGGGGCGAGAGCCGCGGCGAACACTTCCGCTCGCTCACCGGTGACGCCGTCTATAAGATCCTCCGCCTGCGCTCGCGTGAGGCCGGCTTGAAGCCCTGCACCCCGCACGACCTGCGCCGCTCGGCCATCACGCACATGCTCGAGCGTGGGGCCGACGCCCTCGCCGTCCAGGGCTTCGCCCGGCACCTGAGCCTCTCGACGACGACGCGCTACGACCGGAGGCAGGAGCAGGCGAAGAAGCGCGCCGTGAGGCTGCTGTCGCGTCCTCTCGGGCTCCAGATCCCGCGGCCCCGCTACAAACCCCATCGCCGCTGGCGGCG
>DASTQX010000493.1:0-14220 GCA_035761505.1 Pyrinomonadaceae bacterium | reverse complement strand
GCCACGCGACGGGAAGGATTCGGCGAAGGCGCGAAAGCCTTCCGCCGTGTCCGCGCCGGGCAGAGGCTCGCGCGCGGTCGTGCAAGAGGGCGCGGGCCTTCCGAGTTGTTTGAAGAGAAGGTCAACCGCCTCTTCGGCGAGACTCCGGCTCGTCGTCAGCTTGCCGCCGACGACGGAGAAGAGCCCGCGCAGGCTTGTCGAGGGACGGATGAAGTGGCGGCGCGTTATCCCTGCGGCGTCGCGCTGGCCGACGAAGGGCAAGGGGCGGACTCCGGCGTAAGTGTAGAGCACGCTCGCGCGCGTCAGTCGCGCCGAAGGTATCGCGCGGTTCGTCTCTCGCAGAAGGTATTCAATCTCGCCCTCGTCGGCCTCGACGCGTTCGAGGTCGCCCGCGAATCTTTCGTCGGTCGTCCCGATCAAAAATTTCCCGTCCCACGGGATGATGAAGAAGGGCCGTCCGTCGGCGCGCGCCTCGACGTAGAGCGCGGTCGGCGGCGCACCGTCGAAAGCAGGCACGACGATGTGGCTGCCCTTCGTCCCGCCAATCAGCTTTTCGACGCCGCCTCCGCCCGCGAGCACTTCATCCACCCACGGCCCCGCCGCGTTCAGGACGAGCGGCGCGTGCGCCGCGTGAGTCCCGCCGCCTTCGCCGAGCAAGTCCTTGAACTCGACGCCGCGCACGCGTCCCGCTTCGCTCAAAAGACGTTCGACGCGCGCGTAGGTCAGAATCATCGCGCCATGTCTTCGCGCTGAAAGGGCGTTCTCGACGACGAGCCGTTCGGCATATGCGGCCTGCGCGTCGTGATAGAGCGCCGCGCCGCGCAAGCCCTTCGACTCCAACGAAGGACTGAGCCGGAGCGCTTCTTCGCGCGAAAGCATCCGGTGACGCGGGAGCGACTTGCCGAGAGAAAGCAAGTCGTAGGCGAGCATCCCGGCGCGGACGGTGAGCGGGCCGCGCCGTTGCCCTTCGTAAATCGGGATGAGGAGCGGGAGCGGTTTGACGAGGTGCGGCGCGACGCGCAGAAGCGTCTCGCGCTCGCGCAGCGATTCGCGCACGAGCCCCAGCTCGCCATATTCGAGATAGCGCAGGCCGCCGTGAATCAATCGCGTTGACCAACTCGAAGTCCCGGCGGCCATGTCTCCTTTGTCGAGCAGCAGCACGCGCAGGCCACGCGCGGCGGCGTCGCGCGCGACGCACGCGCCGTTGATGCCCGCGCCGACGACGATCAAGTCGAAGGGCGCGCGGGAGATGTCCGCCGGGATTGGTCGAGTCATCCGCTGCTTGAGAAACCGCCGGAGTGCCTTGTATGCTCACACGGTCGGCACGTTAATTTCATCAACTCAAAAGGACTCTTTCTTTATCCTCGTGAAACCCGCACAGCGTCAAGCCGGAATCGGCCCGCACGTCAGGCGTTCGCTCGCCGTCCTGCTCGTCTGCGCAACGCTCTGCGCCCTGCCCTGCGGCGCGCGCGCGAACATGGCGGCGCGGCAGCCCGAAGCCCGCGCGGGCGGATTGTTGGGCGAGCCCTTCGGCCTCCTCAAGTCCGTGCACATCGAGCGCGAGACGCTCTTGATTGACCTCCGCCCGCTCGCCGACTTGCGGCCCGCCGTCGTCGAGGCGACCTACAAGGTGCGCAACGACGGCGAGGCGCGCGCGCTTGAACTCGTCTTCGTCGCGGACGGCTTGAGCGCGGACGGCGGCTGGGTCTGGAACGGGAGCGATTGGGTGAGAGACGCGCGCGCGAAGCCTCTGGCCGAGGCGGGCGTGTGGCTCGACGGAGCGCGCGTCGAGGGCGCGCGCGCCGAGACGGGCGCGGAACTGCCGGAAGAGTTTCGCCCGCCGTCCCGGACACCGGCGCTCTACGAGAGTCAGGAAGAGTTGCCCTACAAGACCGAGGCCGACGGGACGATTATCTTCCGCGTGACGCTCGCGCCGGGGCCGCACACGTTCGTCGTCCGCTACGCGGCGCGACCGAGCGCGTTCGCCGACACGCTCTCGCACGAGATCAACTGGCAACTCGGCTACGTCCTCGCACCGGCGAGACGCTGGGAGAGCTTCGGCGGCCTCGACGCGAAAGTCCTTCTGCCCACGGGCTGGCACGCGGCGAGCGAGCCCGCGCTCACGCGCGAGGGCGACGCGCTCGTCAAGTCTTGGGACGTAATCCCCGCCGACTCGCTGGCGATTACTTTCAAGACGCGCGAGCGCACCGTCTTCGACTCCGACCGACTGTGGCTCACGCTGATTATCTTGGGCCTGCTCTTGACGGCGGCGGCGGGCTTCGCCGGGTGGAAGGCGGGCGCGTGGCTCGGTCGGCGCAAGCGGACGAGCGCGTGGGCGCTGCTGTTTTCGCCCGTCGTGGCCGGCGCGCTCTTCGCCCTCGCCTACGCCGTCGGCAGGCTGCTCGGCTCGCCGCCCGCGCCGGAGCAGAACGCCTTCAACGAGGTCGGCAACTACGACTTCATCATCACTTTTTTGCTCGGCGTGTTGAGCGTCACACTCCACTTCGTCGTCGCGCAAACCTGCGCCTTCATCTCGCGCAGGCGCTTGACGCGGCGGCCCGCTTGAGCGAGGCGCTGCGGCGGCGGCAACGGGCGAAGTCGCGCCGACATCTTAAGGGCCACGAATGAGGCGTCTATGAAGCATCTTTCAACTTCGACTGTCGCGCGCAGCGTCCTGCTCGTCGCGCTCCTGCTCGCCCCTGTGCTTCAGGGCTGCTCGGCGGTCGCGTGGCAGAGGACGCGACGCGCGCCCGCGCCTTCGCCCACGCCGACGCCCGTGGCGACTCCCGCCGCCGCCGAGAAGATTGAACGCGAGACGAGCGAGCCTTACGAAGGCGACCTCTCGATCTTTGAAGACCCGCAGCGCGCCGAGAAGCTACAGGTCGAGCGCGTGATGGACGTGCTCGGCATCCGAGAGGGTTCGGGCGTGGCCGACATCGGCGCGGGCTCCGGCTGGTTCACGGTGCGCGCCGCGCGCCGCGCCGCGCCGGGCGGCACGATCTACGCCGTCGAAATCAACCGCGAATACCTCAAGCACATCGAAGAACGCGCGGCGGTCGAAAAGCTCTCGAACGTCCGCGCCGTGCTCGGCAAGGAGGACGACGCCTCGCTTCCCGACAAGAGCGTGGACGCCGTGCTCATCCTCAAGACCTACCACGAAATCGCCGAGCCCGTCCGGCTGCTCTCACGCCTCCGGCGCTCTCTGCGCGCGGGCGCGCGCGTCGGCGTCATTGACCGCAACGGCAAGGGCGACGACCACGGCATCGCGCGCGACGTGGTCATCAAAGAGGCCGAGCGCGCGGGCTACGCGCTCGCCGAAGAGCACGACTTCGTGAAGGGCGACGGGATGGACTACTTCCTCGTCTTCCGCGTGCGCGGGGAGAAGTAGTCAACAGGAATTGTTTGAAAAGCCCCCTCCCCAAAAAAACTTCTCCGCGCTTCTCAGCGCAGCCCTCGTCCCTGCGTGGGCCGCGCCGTGAGTTTCGCCCGGCGGTTCTCAAGTCTCAACTGATTGTCCTGCCGCGTGGCGGCACCTAGCACGTCGCGCACGAAGGCGAGCTGCGCGGTGACGCGCACGTCAACGCGCTGGAAGCGCTCGACCGTGGAGCGCGCGCGCTCGAAGTCGTTGGGCGCGAGCTGCGCCAGCGCCGTCGAGCAACGCGTGATGAGGTCGCTCCAGACGTGCCCGCCCTGCTGCTTCAACTCGCCGTCTTTGAAGGCGTCCTGATAGAAGCCTTCGAGCACGGCGGCGGCGGCGATGAGTTCGTTGAGCTGCTGCGCCGAAAGCTCGACGAGCTGGAAGGCGCGGCCCTCGTCGAGTTGCGCGTAGAGGCGCGCGATTTCGAGCTGCGCGTTGAACTGCGGGTGATTCTGCGCGCGCCCCTCGCCGCCGCCGAGCAGCCCCGCCGCCTCTTCGAGCAAAGCGCGCGCGCCGTCCTTATCGCCCTTCGCCAGCACCCCGCCGACGAGTTGCAGCAGAAGCGGCAGGCGCTCGTCCGTCACCGGAAGGCGCATGATGAGCTGCCGCGCCTCCTCGTAGTTCCCGCGCTCGAAGGCACGCCACGGCAGTTGGCGCGCGAGGTCTTGGAGCAGTTGCGCGCGTTGCTGCGGGTCGGAGACGTGTTCGGCAATCTGCCGCGCGCGCTCGCCGTCGCCCTCGCTCGCCGTGCGCCAGAAGGCTTGCATGTAGAGCTGGTCGCGCATCTCCGCCGGAGCCTTCGACGCGGCCTCGACAATCGCCTCGACCGTCCCCTGCTCGAAGACCTCGCGGTACTCCCTCTGCATGCGGCTGTGCGGGTCGAGGTTACGCTCGAACTCGGCGCTCTGCCGCCGCAGCGCGGGCAGGCGCGCGGGGAAATACTTCTCCACCTCCGGCAAGATGGGTTGCAGCGCGTGATAAAGGTGATAGCCGGTGCGCGCCGCGCGCTCGCTCAAAGCCGCCGCGATGACCGTCTCGATGAGTTGCCTGCGCGCCCGCTCGTCAATCTTGATAAAGCCGAGTTCGACCGTGTGGAAGCCGCTGTCGCCTGCGGGCCGAGGCGCGACGGGGCGCGCGCTGTTGAGCAGGTGCGTGGCCACGCTCGTCGCTTCGTAATCACCGACGAGGTCTTCGGGGTTCAGCTTTTTGATGACGAGGCCCGCGAGGCGCGACGCGCCCTCAGGGTCTTTCGCGGCGAGCAGGTGCAGAACCCTGCCGAGGCCCGAAGAGAGACCCCTGTCCAAACTCTCTTCGGCGAGGCGCAGCGCGGTCTTCGGGTCTTGCGCCGCAAGCTGCGTGGTGAGACTGATCTCTAAAGCAAGTTCCGGATCGTGTGGCCTGCCGCCTCCGCCGCCGCGCCGGTTCTGGTCGCCGCCCGGCGAGGGCTGGCGCGTGGCGCGCACGAACTCGATGGCGAGCTGCGCGTCGCGGTTGACGACCAGCGAGAGCATCTCCTGCCGCAACTGCGAGAGCGTGTACGTCCCTTCGTTGGGCGGTCGGTCGCCCGGCGCGGCGGCGAACGCGACCAATGCTTCGGTCGCCTCCTTGAAGAGCGCGCGGGCCGCCCGCTCGTCGTGCGTCCAGAGAAGGCCGGAGGCGTGCGCCAGCACGCGCGCGCGATTCTCGGCGAGCTTCAGGCCGCGCGCCGCCGCGACCGTCTCCCGGAGCAGTTCGAGCGCCTTGCCCTCAAGCGCCTTGTGCGCGTCCGGCTCCGCCTCTTGCGCCTGCCCGCCCGCGCCGGTCGTCTGCGCGCGCGCGGCTGTCGTGAAGAAGAGCGCGACGAGCGCGAGTGAAATGAGAAAGTATCTTGCCCTCATGTCTGGCCTCCTCGCTGTGAGCCCGCGGAAGTTTTCGTCTGGCGTGCTGCTCTAAAGTCCCGGCGTCGTCCATCCGTCGCCGTTTGAACGGGCCGGAGCGTTTTCACTTGCGATGCGACGACGCGGGAAAGGGATGCGCGGCCCCGCCGGAAGGCGGCCTCTCGGCATCCCTTTCGAGACTTTAAGTGGCTCTCCGGGCGTACTTTTCCTCCCCCTCGGACATCCAAAAGGTTCGGCGCGGCCCGCCAAATGCCCGTGCGGTTGACACGCCTCGGACGGTACGGTAACTTAGCCGCTAACGCTTTTCCGGCACAAAATGTGTCCCGTTCGTCTAGTGGCCTAGGACACCGCCCTTTCACGGCGGCGACACGGGTTCGACTCCCGTACGGGACGCCTTACAAGGTCGGAAGCGCGAGCGTCAGCGACGCTCCGAAGGTCAAGGTTCACCAGAGAGGCCGCCGACGCCGCGCGAGTTTTACCAGCCGTGCCGACGACGGCCTTTCGTCTTTTTTCGGAGCCGCAAGGAATGAAGCAGATGCTCAGAAGATTCATCGCCGCCACGCTCGTCGCCCTCTCCGTCCTCGCCACGACGCCGCCGCCAGCCGCCCACGCGCGCACGGCGACGCAAGGCGCGACCGACACCGTCATCATTCTGCCCTTCGAGAACACTTCGGGCCAGAGAGAGTTCAACTGGGTCGGCGAGAGCTTCGCCGATTCGCTCTCGCAGTTGCTCGGCGGGCACGGCCTGCGCGCCGTCTCGAACGACGCGCGCGAGCTGGCCGTCCAAGAGGTCTTCTGCCCCACGGGCCGCGTCTGCGACCCGCGCGTGCTGACCATCGTCCCTTCGCGGGCGACGGCCATCAAGATCGCGCGCGAGGCCGGGGCGAGCCTCGTCGTGCTCGGCACCTACGAGGTCACGCCTTCGCAGGACGAGAAGGCGGTGGCGCAGGTGCGCGGCTCGGCGCGCGTCATCCGTGTCAACGAGGGCCGACTCTCCGGCAAGGTGATGCCCGACGGGCGCTGGGCGACGCACGAGTTTTTCTACGGCGACGCGCTCGTCAACCTCCAGACCGTGCAGGGGAAACTCGCCTACCAGATTCTCTATGAGCAGGACGACAAGCTGCCCTTCTCGCAGATCAGCATCGTCGAGCAGGCGACGAAAGTCCCCGTCAAGGCTTTCGAGAGCTACGTCAAAGGCACGCTCACCGACGACGCTGAGAAGAAGTCGGCTTATCTGACCAACGCGATGAAGGAGTACGAGCGCGCCAACCCCGGCGCGGTTTACAAGCAGGCCGCCTTCGAGCTGGCCCACCTCGCCTTCGCGCAGAAGGACTACAAGCGCGCCGCCGAGTATTTCTCGATGCTGCAAAAAGGCGACCCGCACTACTCCGAGGCCGCCTTCTACGCGGCGCTGAGCTACTGGCAGGGCGGCGAGACGCAGAGCGCGCTCGACGCTCTGCTCCCGCTCACTTCGAGCACGCCGCTCACCAGCATCTACAACAACGCCGGGGCCATCGCCTCGCAGGCCGCGCGCAACGAGCGCGACGCCGCCAAACGCGACAACCTCCTTAAGCAGGCGACCAACGTTCTGAGCCGTGCCGCCGAGAGCGCGCCCGAAGACCCGATGGTGCGTTACAACTACGCTTACGCCCTGATGATCTCCGGCAAGTTCGCCGAGGCCGCCGACCAGCTCCGCGAAGTCGTCAAGCAGAACCCGCGCGACCCGGAAGCCCTCTTCCTCTTCGCTAAAGCTCTGGAGAAGACCGGGCAGGCCGAGGCCGCCAAGACCAACGACGACGACGCGCGCCGCTACTATCTCAACTACGCGAAGGCGCAGGTCGAGTGGCAGGAGCGCCAGACCTTCTCGCTCCTCCCCGTGCGCCTCCGAGGCGACTTCAACCGCGCAGACCTCATCGCCGCCCTCAACGACGAGGAGGAGAAGAAGAAAGCCCTCGTCGCCGGAGCCAACCCGCAAGACCTTCTGGCGAAGGCGCGCGAGATGTATGCGGCGGGCCGAGACGACGAGGCGCTGATGGAACTGCGCGACGTGGTACGCATCGAGCCGATGAACCCCGAAACCTATCTCATCACCGGGCGCATCTACATGCGACGCGGCGAGCTGGCCGCAGCCATCAGCCAACTCAAGGCTTCAATCTTCTGGGACAACGACAAGAAGCTCGTTGACCCTTACATCCTCCTGGGCCGCATCTTCCTCGAACGCGGCGACCGCACGCAGGCGATGGCCTACGCCCACACCGCCATGCAGATTGACCCGAACAATCAGGAGGCCATCGCGCTCCAACGGCAGGTGCAGGTCGGCATCAAGTAGCGGCTTGAAGAAGGAAGAGCGACGGGGAAGAGAGCACAGAGCCCCGTCGCTCTTCTTTCATTGAGCACTAAAGCCCCGCCTCCCTTCTTTCAGTTCGAGTCCGAAGGCTTTTACTTTTCGTCGGCGAGCTTCGATGACTTCCGTCAGCACTCTTCTCATCATCCTCTCCACCACCGCCGCGCTCCTGCCGCTCGCCTACGTCGTCCACCTTTCGAGACACAAAAAATCTTCCAAGCTCTCCCCGCGACTCGTCGGACAACTCGCCTCCGTCGAACAACCCCTGACGCCCGAAGGCTTCGTCCTGCTCGACGGCGAGCTGTGGCCCGCGCGCACGCGCGACGGCGAGAGCGTCGGTCGCGGCCTCTCGAACGTCCGCGTCGTCGGCGCGCGCGGACACCAACTCGAAGTCGAGCCGGTGGCCTGAAGCGCCGCCCGCCGCGCGTCTTCGTCTCGCCTCTCGGAAGCCGAATCCCTTCCCCGTTCCCGAAAGCAGATTTCTGTGGCACGCGAACTGCTTTATCTATCAGCGGCAAGCACGAAGGAAGTTAAATCGTGACCCCGCCGCCATCACTTCTCTGAGCGTGGCCTGCCGCTACGCCAGCCGCCCGCCGAGCGACCCTACATTTTGTCCCATCTTTCAGGAACCTGGCCTTCGGGCCGGGTTCTCCCGCTTTTGGGCGAACCTTTTTATTTATCGCTATTTTCGGGCCTTTTTCCGCCTCTTCCGCCGTCGCCCGTGGTTGACAAAAGCGTCGCGCCCGCGTCGCCGTTTGTCGCCGCGAGTTGACAGGGAGTGACGCGCCGCGTCGCCCCACGCCATTTTTTGTCACCCGGCGAGTGACGATTTCTGTTTGGTTACGTTAAATTGATAGACGTTTTGCCGCACCCGGCGGGGCCATTTTCCGCTCCCGAAACCGCCTTCGGCCTATGACGCGCGCACGGCTGCTCTGTTAAACTCCCCGGCGTGGAGGAAGCAGTTTCGCCCGACGCCCCGCAGCGCGGCGGCAGCCGTCTGAGAGCCCTCGCCGCGCGCGTGAGGGCCGCCGCGCCCGCCCCGAACGAAGCCCTCCGGGCGTTGCTCTCGGCGCTCCTGCTCGTCCTCTCGTTCCCGGACTTCGGGCTCTGGCCGCTCGCGTGGGTGGCGCTCGCGCCGCTCTTCCTCACAATCGCGCGACGACCGCGCGCGCCGCAAGCGTTCCTGCTCGGCTGGCTCACAGGCACGCTCTACTTCTACGGCTCCTGCCACTGGCTCACCTTCCCGATGATTCACTACGGCGAGTTGCCCGCGCCGCTCGCCTACGTGCTGCTCCTCTTCCCGACGATGGCGGCGGCGCTCTTCCCGGCGGCGTGTACGTGCGTGCTGGCGCGGCTGTGCTCGCGCTTGGGTGCGCGGGCGCTCGTCTTCGCGCCGCTCCTGTGGGTGTCGCTCGAATGGGCGCGGCTCGGCGTCATCGGCCAACTGTGGAACGCGGTCGGCTACTCGCTGGCCGAAGTGCCCACGCTGATTCAGGCCGCGCGCTTCGGGGGCGTCTATGCCGTCGGCTTCCTCGTCGTGAGCGTCAACGCCGCGCTCGCTTACGCGTTGTCGAAGAGGAGCACGCGCGCGACGGTCGCGGCGCTCGCGGCGATGGCCCTCGTCGCGCTCTTGATGTTCGCTGCTCAACGTTCGGCTCCGCCGACTTCGCTCGGCGAGCCCGCCGTGGTCGTCGTCGCCTTGCAGCCGAACATCATCCCGGACTTCAAACGGTCGGCGGCGGAGATGGCGGCGCTCGGCGAGAGACATTTCGCTTTGAGCGAAGCGGCGCTCGTCGCTCTCGATGAAGGTCGTGCTGGCGGAACGTCCATCTGGCCGGAGGCGGGAACGGCGTCGAACTCGGTTGACGAGCGGGCGCGGCTTTCTTCTCTGCCGCGCGTCGTCATCTGGCCTGAGTCGCCGATGAACTTCACGTTCGCGCGCGACGCGCCGTTGCGCGAACGCATCGGGCGCTTCGTGCGTGAGCATCGCACGTCTCTGCTGCTGAACTCGCTTGAGCCCGCGCCCGATGACGGCGGTTACAACGCGGCGGTGCTGATAAATGAAGAGGCACGGCTCGCCGTGCAGTATGATAAGATTCGCCTGATGCCGTTCGGCGAGTATGTTCCGTTGCCGCGTTGGATGCCCGGCGCGGGGTTAGTGCGGGGCATCGTCGGCGACTTCACGCCGGGCACGCGCTTCACCTTGATGCCGCTCGGCGGCGCGGGCGCGCAAGCGCCGAAGGCGGGCGTCTTCATCTGCCTCGAATCGGCGTATCCGTACATCCCACGCCGCTTCACGGAAGAGGGCGCGGACGTGCTCGTTGAGATTACGAACGACGCCTATCAGGGCGACACGGCGGTTATCAGGCAGCACCTCGCCAACGCCGTCTTCCGCGCCGTCGAGACCGGGCGGCCTCTGTTGCGCGTGACGAACACGGGCATCACCGCGCGCATCACGACGCGCGGCGAAGTGCTCGACGCGACCGAGGAGTTCAGCCCGGCGGTGCGCACTTGGGCCGTTGCGCGCTCCGACGGCCAACAGACTTTTTACGTGAGACATGGCGACGCCTTCGTCGTCGCCTGTTCACTGTTGAGCGTCGCGGCCTTCGCGCTCTCGCTCCGGCGGAGCGGGAAGAAAGTTTTTTAGAGACTCAAGCGGTCGAAAGAGGCCGCATCGGTTCGGGAGGTTTGATGTCCAGAGCTTTAACTTTCAACGACAACGAAGAGCGGGACTTGCGCGCGCGCGCCGAAGAGTTGCAGACGCGCGTCGAACAGCTTGGGAGGTTTCTTTGATGTAGCGGCGAAGCGCGAGGAACTCTCGCGGCTCGAAGCGCAGGCCGCCGCGCCCGACTTCTGGTCGGATCAGGAGGCGGCGCAGCAGACGCTTCAACAAAGGAGCCGCTTGGAGCGCGTCGTCAAGAGGCAGGAGGCTTTCGAGTCGTCGGTCGCCGACGCCGCCGTGCTCTTTGAATTCGCCGAAGAAGACGAAGCGAGTCTCAACGAGTTGCGCGCGCTCGTCGAGCGGCTGGAAGGCGAAGTGTCGGAGGCCGAGACGGAGATGCTTCTGTCCGGCGACAACGACGTGCGCAACGCCATCTGCACCGTCCACCCCGGCGCGGGCGGCACCGAGTCGCAGGACTGGGCCGAGATGCTTCTCAAGATGTATCTCAAGTGGGCCGAGCGGCGCGGCTTCAAGACCGAAGTGCTCGACTTGCAGCCGGGCGACGAGGCGGGCATCAACCGCGCCACCTTCCGCGTCGAGGGCGAATACGCCTACGGCCTGCTCTCGGCTGAGGCGGGCGTGCATCGTCTGGTGCGCATCTCGCCTTTCGATCAGGCGTCGCGGCGTCACACCTCCTTCGCCTCGCTCTTCGTCTCGCCGGAGATTGACGAGAACATCGAGGTCGAGGTCAACGACAAGGACTTGCGCGTGGACACCTACCGCGCGACCGGAGCGGGCGGCCAGCATATCAACACGACCGACTCCGCCGTCCGCATCACGCACCTCCCGACGGGAATCGTCGTCGCGTGCCAGAACCAGCGCTCGCAGCACCAGAACCGCGCGGTGGCGATGCAGGTCTTACGCTCAAGGCTCTACGAGTTGGAGTTGGAGAAGCGGCGCGCGGAGACCGCCGTGCTCGAAGCGAACAAGGCCGACATCTCTTTCGGCTCGCAGATACGCAACTACGTGCTCGCGCCCTACCGCATGGTCAAGGACGCGCGCACCAAAGTCGAGCGCGGCGACGTGGACGCCGTGCTCAACGGCGACCTCGACGACTTCATCAAGGCGTACCTGCTCGCGCGCCGTGGAAGTTGAAACAGAGACTAGAAGGCTTGAGGCTTATCAGTCCGTTCGACTCTTGGAGACGCACTTGGCAAGTCTCAAATCTTAAGTCTCTAGCCTCTAAACGCTGCTTTTGGAGAGACTATGGCAACAGCACAAACGGACGTTCGGATGAAGCCGAAGGGCGACGCTGGTGCGCCGCGCAACACTCGGCGCAACGAGATCATCGCCATCGCGCTCTTCGCCGTGAGCGCGCTGCTCGCGCTGTGTCTGGTCTCGTACAACCCGAACGACTCGTCCTGGAGCGCGGCGGGAGAAGGGGGGACGAGCAACTGGACCGGAGCGGTCGGGGCGAACGTGGCCGCCGCCCTCTTCCAGTTCTTCGGCCTCGCCGCAGTGCTCTTGCCGCTCCTTCTGGTCGCCGCCGCGTGGCGGCGTTTTCGCACGCGCCGCATTCACGCGCCGCTCTCTCGCGTCGCCGGGCTCGTCGCCGTCACGCTCGCCATCGCCTCGCTCTTCGCGCTCTACCTCACCGAGCCTCTGTTTGACGGGAGCTTCAACGCGGGCGGCTTCGTCGGCGTGCTGCTCGCCGAAAGTTTAAAGAGCGTTCTGAACACGGTGGGGACGAGCGTCATGCTGATTGCGCTCGCGGCGGTCGGATTGCTGCTCGCCACCAACTTCTCTTTCGCGCGCGCCTACGAACGAGTCGCTGCCGCGCTCTCGAACCCTTCGGGCGCGTTCCGCCGCAACGTCGAGCGCTTCAACGCGTGGCGCGAGGCGCGTCGTGCGCAGGCGCTCGCGCGCGCCGAGATGCGCCGCGAGGCGCGCGCCGCGCGCGAGGTCGAGTCGTCTGCCGCGCAAGTCGCACACGTCGAAGCGGACTCTCAGGCGACTCTCGTCCGGCGCGGCTCGAAGGAAGAGAAGGTCTCGGCCTCGACCGCCATCAAGCGCTCCGCCGCCGCCACGGTTGAAGAGAAACCCTCGCGTGAGGAAGAGATTCGCGCGCAACTCGCGCAGGCGGAGTTGGAACTGGCCTCCATCTTCGCCCGACCGTCCGACACTTCCTCCGTCTCCGCTCAGCTCGAAGAGGGCGCAGCGCCGAGCGTCGAAGCAGCGCCCGTCAAGCGCGTCAGGACTCCGCGCGACGCCGAAGACTCTAGCGCGGCGGCTGAGGCGGCGCGCGCGGCGCGCGAGGCCCGCGACATCGAAGTGATGATGAGCACCGCCGCCGTCGTGCGGACGAAGGAAGAGGAAGAAGCGGCGGCCATCGAAGAAGAGCGCAGGCGGCAGCACTCGGCGGCGGCGCGGCCCGCGCGACGCGAGACGACCGAGGCTGTCACCTCGATGCTCGACTACAAAGTGCCCGGCTCGGAGTTCCTGAACTCCGCTCCGCCGCGCCGCGAGCAGGCCGACGAAGAGCTTCTTCAACTCGCCACGCGCGTCGCCGAGAAGTGCAAAGAGTTCAACGTCATGGGCCGCATCGAGCACATCTGCCCCGGCCCCGTCGTCACCACTTACGAATTTAAGCCCGACCCCGGCGTCAAATATTCGCGCGTCACCGGGCTCGTGGACGACCTCTGCCTCGCGCTCAAAGCCGAGTCCATCCGCATTGACCGCGTGCCCGGCAAGGCGCACGTCGGCATCGAAGTCCCGAACCCCGAACGCGAGACGATCTTCCTGCGCGAAGTCATCGAGTCGCGGCAGTTCCGCGAGTCCGAGTCGAAGCTCACGCTCGCGCTCGGCAAGACGATTGACGGCATGAACTACGTCGCCGACCTCACACGGATGCCGCACCTTCTCATCGCGGGCGCGACCGGCACGGGCAAGTCGGTCTGCCTCAACTCGCTCGTCGTCTCGATTCTGTATAAGGCTCGGCCCGACGAAGTGAAGTTCATCATGATTGACCCGAAGCGGCTCGAACTCGGACTCTACTCGGACATCCCGCACCTTGCGACGCCGATCATCACCGAGCCGAAGCGCGCGGCGAACGCCTTGAAGTGGGCCGTCGCGCAGATGGAGCAGCGATACAAAGACCTCGCGCGTTGGAGCGTGCGCAACATAGACGGCTACAACGCCGAGGTCGAGCGCCGCAACAACGTCCTCGACTTCGACGAGGACGGGCAGCCGCACAAGTTCCTGCCCTACATCGTCATCATCATTGACGAGCTGGCCGACCTGATGATGACCTGCGGCTCGGACGTGGAAGAGGCCATTACGCGGCTCGCGCAGATGGCGCGCGCCGTCGGCATCCATCTCGTGCTCGCCACGCAGAGGCCGAGCGTGGATGTCATCACCGGTTTGATTAAGGCGAACTTCCCTTCGCGCATCGCCTTCCGCGTCTCATCCAAAGTGGACTCGCGCACCATCATTGACGGCAACGGCGCGGAACAACTCCTCGGTCGCGGCGACATGCTCTTCCTTCCGCCGGGCACTTCGCGTCTCGTCCGCGTCCACGGCGCGTATCTCGACGAGGCGGAGGTGAGCCGTATCGTCGCGCACGTCAAGGCGCAGGGCGGCGACCCGGCTTACGACGAGACCATCACCCAGTCGGAAGATGAGGCCGCGGGCGGCGACGGCATGGGCGGCGAGCGCGACGAGTTGTTCGACCAAGCCTTGCGCATCTGCATCGAGATGAAGCGCGCCTCGACCTCCGTGCTCCAACGCCGCTTGCGCATCGGCTACGGTCGCGCCGCCGCCATCCTCGACGCGATGGAGCGCGAAGGCTTCATCGGACAGGCCGACGGCGCGCGCCCCCGCCCCGTCCTCAGCCGCGCCTTCGAGACCGTCGCGCACTGGG
>DASTQX010000492.1:0-2539 GCA_035761505.1 Pyrinomonadaceae bacterium | reverse complement strand
AGCACGACGACGCCGCGCGAGCCCGCGCGCCGCCACTCGGCAATCGCCTGCTGTTGATACGGCCTCGGCTCGACGAGCAGCTTCGTCGGAAAGTCGAACTCGTGATACGCACGCGCGCGGTCTTCGTAAGGGATGCCGCCGCGCACCAACTCCTTCAAAGCCTGCCGGTAGCCCCAAGCGGGCGCGCGCCAACGCATCACGCGCTCATCCCAACGAAAGACCGTCGGCACGCGCGCCTCCGCGTCCGCCCCGTCGAGCAGGAGCGTCCCCGAATCGAATCGCAGTACGAGCGGCGCAGCGTTCATTCCGCCAGAGAGCTTACACAGAAAAAGCGCGCGGGCAAAAGGCGGGAGTTAAAAAGGGAAAGTCGGCGACCGTGCCTCGCGGCATCGAGATGACTTCGCGCCGGTCGGCTTCCGTCAACTCTCCGACGCCCGTGGCCTCGTCCGTGTTGAACTCTTCGCTCGTCGAGTGCCCGCCTTGAAATCTCGCCGCGACGAGTTAGAAAGGAATCTCGTCGTCCTCGATGTCGGGCGCGGGGTGGCGAGAGCCGCCCGCCGAACCGCCGCCGCCTCCTCCGGCGCGCGCCGCCGAAGTGTTCGCGGGGCGCGCGGACTGGTTGACGGGGATGCCCTCGACGCCCTGCGCGCTGTCTATGAATTGAACGTCCGTGGCGTTGACTTCGAGAGTGTGACGCTGCTTGCCGTCGCGGTCAGTCCACTCCTCGACGTGGAGGCGGCCTTCGACATAGACCCTCCGCCCCTTCGTCAAATACTTCGAGACCGTCTCGGCCTGCTTGCCCCAGACCGTGACCTTGAACCAAGTGGTCACGTCCTGCTGCTCGCCCGACTTGTCTTTGCGCCGCTCGTTCGTCGCCATCGTGAACGAACAGACGGCGGTGCCCTGCGGCGTGTAACGCATCTCCGGGTCGCGGCCCAGATTGCCGACGACGATAATTTTGTTAAAGGACATCAATCTCGCTCCTTATCTCTCTCAGGTTTTCGACGCCATCATAAAGCCCAACCGCGCGACGTTGCAAGCGCGGCACATCGTATCACACACAACAAGGCGAGACTAAGGGCTTGAGGCCGAAGACTGACGAAAGACAATCCGCCTGCTTCCGACAAGTCCCAAGCCTCTAGTCTCTCGTCTCTGATTTCGGCACTTCGACGGTGAGGAAGTCGTGGGCGAGTTCCGTCTCGGCAAAGATGGCGCGGGCTTCGCGGAGGAGGTCTGCGGGTTCGACGGCGTTGCCGGGGAAGTAGCGCGGGCTGAGGTGCGTGAGGACGAGTTGGCGCGCGCGGGCTTCGCACGCGACGCGGGCGGCCATCGCGGCGGTCGAGTGCATGCTACGGCGCGCGAGGTCTTCTTCGTCCGTGGAGAAGGTCGCCTCGTGGATGAGGAGGTCTGCGTCGCGCGCGAGTTCGACCGCCGCGCGGCAGTAGGTGGTGTCGGTGCAGTAAACGACGCTCCGGCCCTTCTGCGCGGGGCCGCAGAAGTCCGCGCCGTCGAAGGTGCGACCGTCGGGGAGCGTGACGCGCTCGCCGCGTTTGAGCCTGCCGTAGAGCGGCCCCGGCGGGATGCCTTCGGCGCGCGCCCGTTCCACGTCGAAGTGGCCGGGCCTCTCCTTCTCCGTCACGCGGTAGCCGTGCGCCGTGACGCGGTGCTTGAGCGGCGCGCAAGTGACGACGTACTCCTCGTCCTCGAAGACCTTCCCCGGCTTGACGGTGTGGATGCCGAGCGGGTACGAGTAATTGACCTGCGTGATGCGGCTCACCTCGCGGACGTAATCTTCGATTCCGCGCGGGCCGTACACGTCTATCCCGCGCGCGTGGCCCGACATCCCGCAGGTCGCCAGTAGGCCCATCAGCCCGTAGATGTGGTCGCCGTGCAGGTGCGTGATGAAGACGCGCGTGAGCTGGCTGATGTTGAGGTCGCTGCGCAGCAGTTGGTGCTGCGTCGCCTCGCCACAGTCGAAGAGCCAGAACTCGCCGCGCTGCGGCAGCCTCAACGCCACCGCCGACACGTTCCGCGCCCGCGTCGGCACGCCCGAACTCGTTCCCAAAAAAGTTATCCGCAAGTTAACTCCGTGAAAGTGAGCAGAAAGCAGTGAGCAGTAAGCGGTGAGCAGTAAGCAGTAAGAGTTTGGAATTTCAAATGTCAAAGCCGAGCACCGAAAACTTAACACTGCTTACCGCTTACTGCTCACTGCTCACTGCTCACTGCTTACTAACGAACGCGTTGCCCTTGAGCCAGAAGCGCCACGGCTTGAGGGCGTACTCTTCGGCGTAGGCGATGCCGATGCGCGGCCCGGCGGCGATCTCTTCGGGCGGAATGACGGTTCCGGCGTCTTCGATCCAGACCCTCTGGCCGAGGAGGTCTGCGCCGTCGAAGGTGCGGTCTATGCCGAGCGCGCGGCAGAGCTTGCCGGGGCCGCTCGTCAACTCGCGGTCGTTGCGCGCAGGACGGCGCGCGCGCATCAGTTCCAAGCCCTCTTCCGGCTCAAGCGCGCGCACTAAGACGGCGTGCGGCAACCCTT
>DASTQX010000491.1:0-3823 GCA_035761505.1 Pyrinomonadaceae bacterium | reverse complement strand
GAGATAGAAGCGGCTCGCGGCGTCGTGGCGCGCGTGGAACTCCGGGTGCGCGGGGCGCAGAGAGAGCAGGTTGATGTCGTGCGGGAGCAGGCCGTTGATGCCGCGCAACATCTGGACGGGCGCGGGCGGGCGCGCGTTCGTGTCGAGCTTCAGGTGCGCGACCTGCCGGAGCGCGTGGACGCCCGCGTCCGTGCGGCCCGACCCGCCAATCTCCACGCGCGCGTCGAGGAAAGTCTCGGCGGCCCGCAGCAACTCGCCCTGCACCGTCCGCCGGTCGGGCTGCCGCTGCCAGCCGCCGTAGCGCGTGCCTTCGTACTCGACCTCCATCCTCCAAGTCCGCATCTTCGCAAGCCCCCGCTCAGACCTTCCCGCCTCCGAACTCTCGACGCATTGAAACCCCCGCGCGGGCGCGGAGTCAAACGAGGACGGGCGCGAAGGGGCAACCCCCTTCCGACTTTCAAGTCTCACATGAAACGGAGTATCCTCGAAGCTCTGAAGGAGGGCGCGGGCATGAAAATAGCTGTTCTGGTCTTAACGCTGATGGCGGGAATAATTGACGGCGGCGGGGCGGGGCGTGGAGCCCTTTCAATCCAGTTGCGGCCCGGACAGGAGAAGGTCTTTAAGAGAACGGGCCTCCGCGTCAAGCTCGTCGAGGTTGAGGAGGACTCGCGTTGCCCCGTGGGCGTCGAATGTATCTGGGCCGGTAACGTGCGCGTCGCGCTGCTCGTCACCGGCCCCGGCAAAACGTCGCGGCGCGAGGCGCTCAACACCGCGTCCGAGCCGAGAGAACTCAAGCTCGACGGGCGCACGCTCACCATCTCGAAGGTGAGCCCGGCGAAGATTATTGATCAAGAACTCAAGCCCTCCGCCTACCGCGTCACGCTCAAGCTCTCAAGCCGGAATCCTTAACGGAGTCGGCCCCGCGCGGCCTCAAAAGTCGTCTCTCAATGAAAGGGCGTGCGCTTCACGGCGCACGCCCCTTTCGTTTACCGGCACAAAGCAAGTCCCGCCCACTTGAGCCAGACTTGAGGTTGGTTGAGGCTGGTTGAGGGCCGCGGCTTGAACCGCGCCGGGGCTCGCGCCACGGCCTTTAAGATTCTTCCTCCGCGCCTCACTTTTCGCCAGCCTTAACGCTCGCGCTTTCAACACTTAGGCGGAGCCGCCCGCCGCCCCCGCGTTTTATTTTTCGCTCTCAAGTGTTCCTCAACCGCCTTTCTCTATGCTCACCCTACCGATGCGACAGCGGAATGATTTTCGGGCCTGAGGATAAAGTTTCCTCGCACGGCTTGGAAGAAACTGAGGACGCGCTGCCGCGAGTCAAAATCAATTTTTAGGAGATTGAGAAAAATGAGAATGACTAATGCAAATTCGCAGCGCGTTCGACGGCACAACCGCCCCGGTCGCCGCTTCGTCGCCGCCTGCGCGCTGGCGCTGGCGGCCACCCTCTGCGCCTCGACCTTCGGCCCTCTCTTCCGCGCCGAGGCGGGGGGCGTCGCCCACGCCGTCATCGTCGAGTTCAAGGCCGACCCCGGCGCGGTCTGGAAAGCGAAGATGGAGAAGTCCGGACAGCGCGTCTCGGACGAGCAGCTTCAAGCGTACCGCGATTCGCTGACGACGCAGCAGAACCAGTTCCTCGAACAACTCAAGGCGCAGGGCGTCAGCTACACGGTCGTCGGCACAGACCTCAAGGACTTCGCGGGCACGGTCGCCGCGCGGGCCGACCACCGCTTCAGCCTCGTGATGAACGGCATCACGCTGCAAGTTCCGGGCAAGGCCATGAACGTCATCGCCGCGATGCCGCAGGTCAAGCGCGTTGTGCCGGACACGGTGCTCCAACTCAACCTCAACAACAGCGTCAAGTACATCAACGCCCCGGCGGTCTATGGTCAGCAGGCCGAGCTGACGCCCTTCGATGACTTCCGCGAGGGCTTCGAGGGACAGGGCATCAACATCGCCGTGCTCGACACCGGCATCGAGTGGCAGCACCCGATGTTCGGCGGCGACCCGACGCCCCCGCGCCTCGGCTTCCTGCCGCCGACGGCGGCGGTCAACTCGAACCGCAAAGTCATCTACTACATGTCCTTCTCCGGCGGCCTCGTGGACGACTTCGGCCACGGCTCCGCCGCTTCCTCGAACGCCGCCGGTTATCTCGCAATGGCCCCCGGCGCGGACGGCCTGCCCGGCACCGCCGACGACGTGCGCGTCCACGGCGTCGCGCCGCAGGCGCGGCTCATGGGCTACAAGGTCTGCACGGGCACGGGCAGTTGCGTCAGCTCTTCGACCATCCTCGGCATCGAGGATGCCGTCTCGCCCGTCAGCGTGACGCTCCAGCCGAAGCCGATTGCACACGTCATCAACCTCAGCCTCGGCGGCGTGGGCGGCCCCGACGACGCGACCGCGACCGCCGCCAGCAACGCCGCTCTCTTGGGGACGGCGGTCGTCGCCTCCGCCGGTAACTCCGGGCCGGGCGAAGGGACGGTCGGCTCACCGGCGGCGGGCCGCCACGTCATCTCCGTGGCCGCCACCACGCACCCCGGCGCGGCCAACTCCAACTGGTCGGCGGACGTGCTGCAAGCCACCGCCGTGCCGCCCGCACAGACCGGCGCGGTCACACCGGCGAAGAACCTCCCGGCGGCGAGCGGCTTCAGCCGCCTGAAGCTCTACCCGATGGCCGGGACGCCAGACCCTTCGGCTGATTCCATCGCGCAGCGTTACGTGCTCGTCAACAACCCGCTCGTCGCCTACCCGGCGACGGTCAGCGGTCGCATCGCCCTGATTAAAGAGCCCGGCCTGACTTCGGCCACCTTCTTCGACATGGCGGCCAACTCGGCGGCGGCAGGGGCCGTCGGCTGCATCCTCATCAGCGAGACGACCAACCCGACGGCGGTCAAGGGCACGATTCCGTGTTCCATCATCTCGCCTTCGGACGGCGAGGTGCTCGTGGACGCCATCTCCTCGACGGACAACGACGCGCTTGACCCGGCCAACGGAGCCATCTCCGAACTCCCGATTCGTCTCAACCCGTATTTGAGCGACGAGTTCTACGGCTCGACGACGAGCTTCAGCTCGCGCGGCCCCGTGCAGGGGCTCGGACAGATTAAGCCCGACGTGACCGCGCCCGGCATCAACGTCGTGAGCGCGACGGTGCGCGTCGGCGGGGCGACGACCGGCGGCGGCACGATGTTCGACCCGACCGGCTACACGCTCGCCACCGGCACCAGCTTCTCCGGCCCGCACGTCGCGGGCGTCGCGGCGCTCCTCAAGCAGGCGCACCCCGACTGGTCGCCCGACATGATTCGCACCGCGATGATTAACACGGCGACGAACATGCGGAGCGCCGCCGGAGCGGCCCTCGCGGACGGCAACCAGTCGGATTCAATCATTGATCAGGGCGGCGGCCTCGTGGACGTGAAGGCGGCGGTCAACACAAAGGCGCTGATGGGCGTCGCGGGCGACGGCCTGAGCGCCCCCGGCATCCTCGGCAGCCACTCGTTCGGCGAGGAGCCCTTCCTCAACAACCGCGTCGTCAACACGCGCGCCGTGACCGTCACCATCCGCGACCTCTCCGGGCAGGGCGGGACTTACAACCTCTCGACGGCGAACAACCGCTTCTTCGACACGCCGGGCGTCTCGGCGAGCGTCAGCCCTTCGAGCGTGAGCGTCCCGGCGGGCGGCGCGGCCACCTTCATCGCGCACGTCACCGTGGACGGCAATCAGGTGCGCGACACTTCGGTCAAGCAGTTGCAGTGGTACGTCATCGCGCAGCGCGCGGGCAGCTCAGACCGACTCCGGATGCCGATGTACCTGAAGGCGGGGCCGAGCC
>DASTQX010000490.1:0-5568 GCA_035761505.1 Pyrinomonadaceae bacterium | reverse complement strand
CGCCCGCGCTTGACAGACCCCGGCGTCACCCGTATAGTCTCTCGTTTGGACTGACTGTCCATTTCCAAAGAGCAACGTCCAGTAGGTTCTGCCGGTGTGGAGGCGTTGCCCGGTTGCGCTCGCAAGAGTCGCCGCCGTTGACAATTATTGTGGCGTAAACCTCGCCGCCCCGCGCGCTTTTCCTCCGGAAAACGTCGGCCAAGCGGCGCAGGACGCGATAAATCAAGGAGCCCCGAAAGCGTCTTCGGACGCTGAAGGCGGCCTCCCGCACCTTTCAAAAGTGCGACGCCACAGAAAAGTTTCGGCTTAGAGGGAAGCCATAATCCACACCCGCCCCCGATACGGGCGAAGCCAGAACATCCCCGAAATTTAGACAGACAAATCAAGGGCTTGCCGCTCTTGCGCTGACTGCCGGACAGGCTTGTTCCGGTAAGAGGCAGGAATGGTAGCCATTTGCGCTCTAAAAACGAGCGAGACCGCAAAGAGGACGGAAAGAGCAGTGCCGACCATCAACCAACTTGTTCGCAAAGGCCGTCAGGCGGTGAAGTACAAGACGGCCAGCCCGGCGCTTCAGTCGTCGCCGCAGAAGCGCGGCGTCTGCACGCGCGTCTATACCCAGACGCCGAAGAAGCCGAACTCGGCGCTCCGCAAGGTCGCGCGCGTGCGCCTGACGAACGGCATCGAGGTCACGACCTACATCCCCGGCGTCGGCCACAACTTGCAGGAGCACTCCATCGTGCTCATCCGCGGCGGGCGCGTCAAAGACCTGCCGGGCGTGCGCTATCACGTCATTCGCGGGACGCTCGACAGCGTCGGCGTCGCCGACCGCAAGCAGGGGCGCTCGAAGTACGGCGCGAAACGTCCGAAGGGCGGCGCGGCGGCGGGCGCGGCCAAGGGTAAGAAGTAACAGTTCAGCCTCTCTAAGAGAAGATTATGCCAAGAAGAAGAATTGTTGACAGGCGCGAGGTGCTCCCCGACCCGGTTTACAACAGCCCGCTGGTGACGAAGTTCATCAACGGCCTGATGTGGGACGGCAAGAAGTCTATTGCGGAAGGCATCTTCTACAACGCGCTCTTGCAGGTCGGCGAGAAGACGGGTGAAGACCCTCTGAAGATGTTCAAGCGCGCCATTGACAACGTGCGCCCGACCGTCGAGGTCAAGTCGCGCCGCGTCGGCGGCTCGACCTATCAGGTGCCGGTCGAGGTCGCGCAGGAGCGGCGCGGCTCGCTCGCCATCCGCTGGATCGTGGGCGCGGCCCGCGCGCGCGGCGAGAAGACGATGACCGACCGCCTCGCCGGAGAGATGCTCGACGCCGCCAACAATCGCGGCAACGCGGTCAAGAAGAAGGACGACACGCACCGCATGGCCGACGCCAACAAGGCGTTCGCGCATTACAAGTGGTAGGTATTCAGTGATAAGCGATAAGTGATGAGTGATAAGAGTAAAGCTCTTTCTCATCACTTATCACTCATCACTTATCACTAAAGAAAATGGCTAAGCAAGACCTCAGCAAATTCCGCAACATCGGCATCATGGCGCACATTGATGCCGGGAAGACGACCACGACCGAGCGCGTGCTCTTCTACACGGGCGTCTCGCACAAAATCGGCGAGGTGCACGAGGGCACGGCGACGATGGACTGGATGGAGCAGGAGCAGGAGCGCGGCATCACGATTACGTCTGCCGCGACGACCTGCTTCTGGAAGCGCTCCGGGGTCGAGCACCGCATCAACATCATTGACACGCCCGGCCACGTGGACTTCACGATGGAGGTCGAGCGCTCTTTGCGCGTCCTCGACGGCGCGGTCGCCGTCTTCGACGGCGTGGCGGGCGTCGAGCCGCAGAGCGAGACCGTCTGGCGTCAGGCCGACAAGTACGGCGTCCCGCGCATCTGCTTCATCAACAAGCTCGACCGCGCGGGCGCTTCGTTCGACCGCTCGTTCCAGTCCATCATCACGCGCCTCGGCGCGAACCCGGTGGCCCTCCAGATTCCCATCGGCGCGGAAGACCAGTTCAAGGGCGTCGTCGACCTCATCACGATGAAGGCTCTGCTCTGGAACGACGAGTCGAAGGGCGCTGAGTACCAGACCGTCGAAGTTCCCGCCGAACTCCGTGAAGAGGCCGAGGCCGCGCGCCACAAGCTCCTCGAAGCCGCCGCCGAGGCGGACGAAGAGTTGATGATGCAGTACCTCGAAGATGAGGGCGCGAGCTTCACCGAAGAACAGATTCGCGCCGCGCTCCGCAAGGGCACGCTGGCGCTCAAAGTCGTCCCCGTCGTCACCGGCTCCGCCTTCAAGAACAAGGGCGTGCAGACTCTGCTCGACGCGGTCGTGGACTACCTGCCGAGCCCGCTCGACATCCCGCCGATTGAGGGCACGAACCCCAAGACCGGCGAGACGGAAGCGCGCCCGGCGGACGCCTCCGCGCCCTTCTCCGGCCTCGTCTTCAAGATCATGGCCGACAAGCACCTCGGCCAGCTCTCCTTCGTCCGCATCTATTCGGGGACGATCAAGGCGGGCTCTTACGCCTACAATCCGGTCAAGGACAACAAGGAGCGCGTCGGGAGACTGATGCAGATGCACGCCAACAAGCGCGTGGACATCGAAGAGGCGAGCGCCGGAGAAATCATCGCCATCGGCGGCATGAAGCAGGTCACGACCGGCGACACCGTCTGCGACGAGAACAAGCCCATCATCCTCGAAGCGATGGAGTTCCCCGCGCCCGTCATCCGCGTCGCCGTCGAGCCGAAGACGCGCGCCGATCAGGACAAGTTGGGGACGGCGCTTCAGCGCCTCGCGCAGGAAGACCCCTCCTTCAACGTCTCGACCGATCAGGAGACCGGCCAGACCATCATCGCCGGGATGGGCGAACTACACCTCGAAATCATCGTCGACCGCATGAAGCGCGAGTTCGGCGTCGAAGCCAACGTCGGCAAGCCGCAGGTCGCGTACCGCGAGACGATTACGCAGGCCGCGCCCGGCAAGGAAGTCTATAAGCGGCAGACGGGCGGTCGCGGCCAGTACGGCCACGTCGAAATCCAGATCGAGCCCGCGCCCGGCGAGGGCTTCGTCTTCGAGAACAAGATCACGGGCGGCGTCATCCCGCGCGAGTTCATCAAGCCGACCGAGGAGGGCATCCGCGACGCGCTGGAGCGCGGCTACCTCGCGGGCTACGAGTTGGTGGACATCAAAGTCCAGCTCGTCTTCGGCTCGTATCACGAGGTTGACTCCGACGAGCGCTCGTTCCACATCGCGGGCTCGCTCGCCTTTCAGGACGCGGTCAAGAAGGCCAAACCCGTGCTGCTCGAACCCATCATGCGCGTCGAAGTCGTGACGCCGGAAGAGTACATGGGCTCGGTCAACGGCGACCTCAATCGCCGGCGCGGGCAGATCGAGAAGATGGAGCCGCGACCGGGCGGCGCGCAGGTCATCACGGCCTACGTCCCGCTCTCGGAGATGTTCGGCTACACCACCGACCTGCGCTCGATGACGCAGGGCCGCGCCACCTCGACGATGCACTTCGAGCGTTACGATCAAGCCCCGAAGAACATCGCCGACGAGGTCATCGCAAAGGTGCAGGGGGTCGCGAAATAGTAATTTAAGTGACAGGTGACGAGTGAGCAGTAAGTCCTCGTCACCTGTCATGCGTCACTTATCACTCTTAAATCAGGAGCGAGAGGGAAGAGATGAGCAAGGAAAAATTTGACCGGTCGAAGCCGCACGTCAACATCGGGACCATCGGGCACGTCGATCACGGGAAGACCACTCTCACGGCGGCCATCACGAAGGTTTTGGCCAAGCACAACCCGCGCATCACGGTGCGCGCCTTCGACTCCATTGACAACGCCCCGGAGGAGAAGGCCCGCGGCATCACCATCGCCACGGCCCACGTCGAGTACGAGACGCCGAACCGTCACTACGCGCACGTGGACTGTCCGGGCCACGCCGACTACGTCAAGAACATGATCACGGGCGCGGCCCAGATGGACGGAGCCATCCTCGTCGTCGCCGCTACCGACGGCCCGATGCCGCAGACCCGTGAGCACATTCTTCTGGCCCGTCAGGTCGGTGTGCCGGCGATGGTCGTCTTCATGAACAAGGTGGACGCCGTGGACGACGAGGAGTTGTTGGAACTCGTCGAGTTGGAAGTCCGCGAACTCCTCTCGACCTATGAGTTCCCCGGCGACGACATCCCCGTCATCCGGGGCTCGGCTCTGGGTGCTTTGAACGGCGAGGGCGAGTGGGAGAAGACCGTGGATGAGTTGATGGCGGCGGTGGATTCCTACATTCCGACGCCGGAGCGGGACGTGGAGAAGCCGTTTCTGATGCCGGTCGAGGACATCTTCACGATTCAGGGTCGGGGGACGGTGGCGACCGGGAGAATCGAGCGCGGGGTGGTGAAGATCAACGAGCAGGTGGAAGTGATCGGGATTCGCCCGACGCGGACGACCGTGGTGACGGGCGTGGAGATGTTCAAGAAGCTGTTGGATTCGGGGGTGGCGGGCGACAACGTCGGGCTGCTGCTGCGAGGCGTGGAGCGGCGCGACATCGAGCGCGGACAGGTGATAGCGAAGCCTGGGAGCATCACGCCGCACACGAAGTTCAAGGCGGAGGCTTACATTCTGACGAAGGAAGAGGGAGGTCGGCACACGCCGTTCTTCACGGGATACCGCCCGCAGTTCTACTTTCGGACGACGGACGTGACGGGGGTGGCGCAGTTGCCGGAGGGCGTGGAGATGGTGATGCCGGGTGACAACGTGGCGATGGAGGTGGAGTTGATCACACCGATTGCGATGGAGAAGGGTTTGCGGTTCGCGATACGGGAGGGTGGACGGACGGTGGGTGCGGGCACCATCTCCGATGTCGTCGAATAGTAGTTGCTGAGAGCTAAAAAATTATGCTGAACGAAAAGATCAGAATCAGACTCAAGGCTTACGACCATCGCGTGCTCGACCAGTCCACGTCGGAGATCGTCGAGACGGCGAAGCGGACGGGCGCGCGCGTGGCGGGGCCGATCCCGCTGCCCACTTCCAAGAACAAGTGGACGGTCTTGCGCTCGCCGCACGTGGATAAGAAGTCGCGCGAGCAGTTCGAGATCAGGACGCACAAGCGTCTGATGGACATCCTCGACCCGACGCCGCAGACCGTGGATGCGCTCATGAAGCTCGACCTCCCCGCGGGCGTCGATGTCGAGATCAAGGCGTTCGGCCGGAGTTAAAGACCGTAAACGGTAAACGGTAGACCGTGACAAGAAAGGACAGATTGTGTCTCGTCACGGTTCACGGTTTACGGTTCACGAAAGGTTGTTGTGATGATTAACGGAATCATCGGTAAGAAGGTCGGGATGACGCAGCTCTTCGCCGCGGACGGGACGGTGACGCCCGTCACGGTCATCAAGGCGGGGCCGTGCGTCGTCGTGCAGAAGAAGTCGGCCGCCGGGCGCGACGGCTACGACGCCGTGCAGATCGGGCTGGTCGAAGACCGCCCCGTCAAGCTCAAGAACGTGACCAAGCCGATGCAGGGCCACTTCGAGAAGACCGGCGGCGGGACGCCCCCGACCCGCGTCCTC
>DASTQX010000489.1:0-4080 GCA_035761505.1 Pyrinomonadaceae bacterium | reverse complement strand
GAGGGCGAAGAGGGCGACGACGAAAAATACCGCCGCGACGACACGGAGTCGCAGCGTGCTCCTGAATTTACTCATGAGTGGGCCTCGTTTGCTTGGTCTGACGGATAAACGGTGGTCGTCAATCTCCACCTGCCGGAAGCGCTTGCGGCGAGGAAAACTTGAGAGCCGCGAGGCAGTTGGAGAAAAGCTTCGGCGCTGAAATCCTGTGTGTATGCGGAAGAACAGACGCGAAAGTTTGTTGCCTGTCCGAACGAAGTAGTTTTTAATACAGAATTTACGGCCTGTCAAATAATTTCTCCGGCGCGCGGCGCGCGTGCTCCGGCGCGAGTTCGTTTGACCAACGCGCGGGCGGCGGGCTAGCATCGAATTTCTACTCTCTCGGTTCGCCTTAACGTTGGAAACAACCTGCACAGACGGCACGCACAAACTCGCTCGCGCGGCCCTCGGCCTGCACGCGGGCGGCGCGCGCCGACGCGCTCTGAAGTCTCTCGACAGGAGTTCTCTTGAATGAACACGAAACGCCCCTCCGCACTGGCGCTCTTGATGCTTCTCTGCTGCTCGCTTCTGGCGGGCGTCGTCCCGCGCACGGCCATGGCACGGCAAACTAAGACGGTCTCGCTCGACGAGCTGACCGAGGGCAAGCTGGTCAACGGCTTCAAGGCCGAGGCCGTCTATCTCAACGACGCCGACCGTCCCTTCGGCGCGCGCTTTCGCCACGCGCGCACGGGCTTCGAGCTGGACTTCCTCTCGATGGAGACCGTCCCGCAAGTCTTCCTCTGGGTCAACTCGTTCCCCACGTCCGACCGGGGCGAGCCGCACACGCAGGAGCACCTGCTCTTGGGCAAAGGCAACGTCGGGCGCGCGATGTCGGGGCTCGAAGGGATGTCTTTGGCGAACTCCTCGGCCTTCACGCAGCAGTGGCGCACGGCCTATCACATGCACACTGCCGCCGGGCCGGAGGTCTTCTACACGCTCTTCGAGCGGCAGACCGACGCGCTTCTGCACCCCGACTACACCGACGAAGAGATTCGGCGCGAGGTGAGCCACTGGGGCATCAACGAGAATCCGGCGGACAAGTCTCTGCGGCTCGAAGAGAAGGGCACGGTCTATCAGGAGATGGTCAGCTCCTACGACCGCCCCGTCTATCGCCTCTTTCGCGGCATCAATCAGTTGCTCTACGGCAACGATCACCCGCTCGCTCTGTCGGCGGGCGGCTGGCCCGCCGTCATCCGCGAGATGCAGCCCGAACACATCCGCAAGTTCCACTCGGACAACTACCGCCTCGGCAACATGGGGATGGTCGCCTCGTTCCCGAAGGAGATGCCGCTCGGAGACGTGCTGCGCCGTCTGGACGAGATTCTGAACCGGCTCGAACCGAAGCAAGAGCAGCGCCGCTTCATGTCGGAAGCAGACCTGCCCGCGCCGAAGGGCGCGACCGCCGGGCAAATCCGGCTGGTCGAGTACCCGCACAAGAACGAGCAGCAGCCCGGCTGGGTGATGTTTGCTTGGCCCGCGCAGCTTGAACTCGACACGCAGGAGGAAGCGCTCCTTTCACTCTTCCTCCAGAACGTGGCGAGCGACCCGACGACGAACCTCTACAAGATGTTCATAGATACCAAGACGCGCGTCATGGAGACGGGCGCGAAGGGCGTCTTCGCCTTCCTCGACGACGAGATGGTGCGGGGCAATCCCATCTACATGGGCTTGACGGACGTGGTGCCCGCCAACATGACGCCGGAGAATTTAGAGAACATCCGCAAGCGCATCCGTGAGGAGTTGCAGCGCATCGCCTCGCTCAAGGACGGCTCGCCGGAGTTGGCCGAGTTCAACAACCGGATGAAGAGTCGCGTCATTCAAAATCGCCGCGCGCTCTCGAAGTTCGTCAACTCGCCGCCGGGCTTCGGCTTCCGCAACTCCGACTCCGGCTGGATGACGCACCTCCAAAAACTGAACCGCACGCGAGGCTTCCGCAAGTCCGTGACGCTCAAGCAGGAACTCGCCGAAATCGAGAAGCTGCTCTCCTCGAACGAGAACGTCTGGCGCAACTACGTCGCCAAGTGGAAGCTCGTCGAGAGCGTGCCTTACGGCGTCGCCGCCAAACCGAACTCGAAGATGATCGAGCAGGAGGAGCGCGAGAAAGCGGCGCGCGCCGCCGCCGAGGCCGCGCGGCTCAAGGAGAAGTACAAGGTCGCGGACGAGGCCGAAGCGATTCGCCGCTACAAGGCCGAGTACGACGCGACGACCGCCGAGCTTGAGCGTCAGGCGAAACAGTCGGCCTCGATGAAGTTCGTCGAGAACCCGCCGCTCACGCTCGACGACCAGCTCGACTTCAAACAGACGACGCTCGCAGGCGGCGTCCCCGTGGTCGCCTCGACCTTCGAGAACATGACGAGCGCGACGACGGGCCTCGCCCTCCGGCTCGACGGCGTGCCGGAAGAGCAACTCGTCTTCCTCTCGATGCTGCCCGCGCTCCTGACGCAGGTCGGCGTCGTCAAAGACGGCAGGCCCGTGAGCTTTGAAGAGATGAGCGAGACGCTCCGCAAGGAGATACTGGCGCTCAACGCTTACTTCAGCACGAATTTCCGCACGAACCGCGCGGAGGTCGTCGTGAGCGGTTCCGGCAACGACCTCGCCGAATCGCGCCGCGCCGTCGAGTGGATGAAGCTCGTTTCGCAAAGCCCCGACTGGCGGCCCGAAAACCTCGCGCGCATCCGCGACGTGGTTGACCAAACCTTGAGCGGGATGCGTAACCGGATGCAGGGCTCCGAAGAGTCTTGGGTCAACAACCCGGCGGACGCTTACTGGCGGCAGGACAACCCGCTGCTGCTCACGACCTCTTCGTTCCTCACGCAGGCGCACAACGTCCACCGCCTCCGCTGGATGCTCAAGGACGCGGGCGCGGAGCGCGACGCGGTTTCGGCGTTCCTCGAAAAACTGGCCGCCGCGCCGAGGGCGAACGCCGAGCGCGAGCACCTCAAGAACCTTCTGCTCTTCATGCAGAAAGACGAGCTGAAGGACAGGTATTACAACGACCTGAAATCGGAGTTCCGCGAACTCTCGCCGGGCTCGAAGGCGCTCGCGGTCGAGGCGGCGAAAGACCTCGAACAGATTCTCGCCGACATCCCCGATTCGAGCCTCGGCGCGGACTGGGCTTACGTCGTCCGGCAGATTCGTCACGACCTGCTCGTCGCGCCCGAAAAGACTCTCGCCGACCTCAACGCCCTGCGGCGGAGCCTCTTGAAGACGGGCGGCGCGAGGATGTTTATGATCGCCTCGCGCGCGACGCAAACGGCGTTAGAGCCGGACGTGCGCGGCCTGCTTGCGGGGCTTGAGACGGCGAAGGTGACGCCCGCTCGCTACTCGAACGCGAAGCTCGTCGAGACGCGACTGCGCGGTCGCGCGGGCGAGAAGGACGCGCCCATCTTCGTCGGGTTGATGAACCCGAACACGCAGGGCGGCGTCTTCCTCAACTCCGCGCCCTCGGTCAACTACCTTGAGGCCGAGAACAAGGAGTCTCTGCTCGACTATCTGGCCTCGCGCCTCTACGCGGGGCGCGGCGGCCATGGCATCTTCATCAAGACTTGGGGCGCGGGGCTCGCCTACTCGAACGGCTTTCGCGGCTCGCCCTCAATCGGGCGGATGGGCTACTACGCCGAGCGCACGCCGGAGTTGCCGCAGACCCTTCGCTTCGTCATCGAAGAGTTGAAGAAGGCGGAGCCCGATCCGGGCCTCGTCGAGTACGCCATCGCCGTCGCCTTCGGCGAGTTCCGCTCGGCCTCTTCCTACGAGGTGCGCGGCGAGGCGATGGCCGCCGACCTCGCCGACGGCTTGACGCCGCAAGCCGTCACTCGCTTCCGCCGCGCGCTGCTCGACCTGCGCCGCTCGCCGAACCTCTCGGCGGAGTTGTTCAAGCGCATGGGCACGGTCTATGCGCGCATCCTCCCCGGTTACGGCACGAAGGCGGCGGACGTGGAGGGCGGCATCTTCTACGTCATCGGCCCGGAGAAACAGCTCACCGCTTACGAGCAATATCTCAAGACGGTCGAAGGCCCCGCCGCGCGCCTCCACCGGATTTACCCG
>DASTQX010000488.1:0-2420 GCA_035761505.1 Pyrinomonadaceae bacterium | reverse complement strand
CTTGTTCGTCGGGTCGTACTCCCTGACCTCGTACTCCCTGCCCGACAAGACGCCGGAGGTGAACTTGATAAGCTCGAAATAGTTGCCGGTCTGCGTGAGGGCCGACGCACGCACGCGGGTCACGCTCACGACCGAGGTGAGCGTGCCGTTGACGAGTATCGCGCCGCCGTCGCCCGCCGCCGGTGCGGCGAGGTTCACCTTGCACCGCGCGTCGCCGAGACGTCTGACCGAGCAGCGCGCGGACGTGAGCCTGCCGACCTGACTCTGCGCGATGGCCGTCAGGGGCCGGGCCTCTGCCCGCCACAAGTCGCCCTCCTCGTCGGCCTTGCCGAGGTAGCCCGTGAACTCGATGAGCTGCCCCATGTTTAAGGCGTTGACGTTGACGGTGAGGATTTCAATCTTGGCTCGGTTCCAGTCACCGGCGGAGAGCGCCTCGCGCGTGATGCCGTCGTCGGTAAAGACCGTCTCGTATTGCATCCCGGCGCTGGCGTGGCCGCTCTCGGTGTCAATGGAGGTCGGGACGCCCGCGACGCCCGGCTCGAAGGGCGCGGAGCCGTGGCCGGGCAGCACGAGCGGGTGGTCGTGGGAGGTGGCGCGGATGACGATGCCGGAAGCGAAGAGCGGACTCTTGGCGTGCAGCGTGAGCTTCCAACACGTCGCGGTCGTGGGCGTCGCCGTCCCGATGTGGTCAATCAGGCTTTGCGACGTGTACGGGCCGACGTAATTAACAATCGTCTCCGGCATCACGTTATGTCTCGAATCTCGACCATCTCCACGTCGGGCAAGTCCGCCGTGCCCGCCCTGACGAGCATCTGCCCCGCCGTCGCGTCCCACTCCATCGTGGCGACGAAGTCGGCGACGGGAATCTCCTTGACCGTGAAGCGGACGGGCACGTAGAAGCGCCCCTCCCACTCGATGACCTGCCCGGCGGTCGGGATGTGCGGCGCGAGGAAGGTGATGATTCCGGTCAGGTAGCTAATCGTGTAATGAGTGCCGGAGGTGAGGAGCGAGCCGTTCTTATAGACCTTCACGCTCCCCGACTCAGGCTTATAAATCTCGCGGATGTGGGTCGCGGCGGAGTCCGTGTAAACCTTCTGGAGTTGGAAGCTCGCGGTGACGCCGTTATAGACGTATTGGAGAGTGCCTTCGGTTCCGCGCGCTACGGTGTAGTCCACGAGGTCGCGCACGAGGAAGCCGTAAGTCTCGCCGTGCCGGAGCGCGTGAAACTTAATCAAGGCTTGGAGGTCGGCCATCGAGCGGACGCCGTGCGCGGCGTTGAACTTCCGCCGCCCGTCCGACCCCTGCGGGATGCGCTGCTCCTCACCGCCCCCCAACTCAATCACGTTCGTCAAGAACTCCCACGCGGACGCACAGCGGTCTATGCTCAGGGTGTAAACGATGTTGTGAAACATAGTGGCTTCGGCCTTTGAATCCGTCGTGTCATTTCGGGCGCGAAGTCGCGCGCCGGACGCCCCTCTCGGCGGCGCGGGCGATGTCCCGGTGTATGGCTTGCTCGCTCCCCTTGAAGCTCTGCCTGTCCTGCGCGTAGATCGGCACGGTCAGGTTTATCTGGAAGGTGTCGCCCAGGGCGAGCGAAGCGCCGCCCGCGCCGACCGCCTCATTCACCAACCCGCCCAGGGCGAAGCCCACGGGCGGCAACTCGCCGACCGCGTTGATGTAGTCCAAAACCCTGACGCCGACCCTGCGCACGGCGGCGGCCCTGACGACGAACTCGTGTTTCGAGAGGCGCGCGAAGATGCTGTCTGAGGTCTCAGTGCCGGGGCCGTCCGCGATGAAGCCGCCCCCAGCCGCCCCCGTCCCGCTCGTGCCGAGAATGCCGACCGTCTTCAAAATGTTCGTCACCGTGTTGGCGACGGCGGCGGCGGCCATCGCCGCGATGCCGAAGGCGATCTGCCCCAGGAGTCCGATTGACTCTCCGAGCCGCCCCTCGACGCGCGAGAAGCCGAAGCGCGTCTCTTCGAGCGTTCCCTGAGTGCTACTACCAATGCCGCGCAGTTGTCCGGTCGCGCTGCTCTGGAAGCCGCGGATGATTCCGAAGAGGTTGCCAAAGATTGGGGGCGTGCCGCCGCTCACGCCGCCGGTCTGCTGCGTGTTTCTGCCGCCCCCGAAGATGCCGCCCAAGACGCCACCGACGCCGCCGCCCGACTTGCCCCCGAAGATGCCGCCGAGCACCCCGCCCGGCCCGAAGACCTGCTCGAAGATGGCGTCCGTCGCCAGCCGCGCGATCTCGTCAAGGATGTGGTTGAAGAGGCGGGTGATGGCGTCCATCGCCGAACGTGGATTTCTGATTATGTCGAAGATGGTGTCTTTGAAGGCGTCCTTCAGAGAGGCATTAATCCGCACGGCCTCGGTGTCAACGACGCGGCCTAAGTCCTTCATCGCCTCGGAGGCCCGCTCCA
>DASTQX010000487.1:0-5363 GCA_035761505.1 Pyrinomonadaceae bacterium | reverse complement strand
AGCAGGACTTCGCCGAGGCGCGCGTTGGCGGCGTCCGGGGAAAGCTCTCGACCGCGGCTCACGACCTGATAAAAACGACCGTCCGTGGCGGCGGGCAGCGTCGCCCACGTGGAAAGGGCTTCGACGGCCTCCTTCTCGCGGCCTAAGGCGAGATGGAACTCGGCGAGCAGCGCCCAAGCCTCGGCGTCGCTGGGCCGGAGGCGGATGACTTCTTTGAGTTCGGCGATGGCCTTATCGGCGAAGGCGCGGTCGAGCTTCTCTTCGGCGAGGTTGCTCTTGAGGGCGTAGATGCGCGAGAGGAGGCGGCGCGCGCCGAGGTTGTCGGGGTTGATACGTACCGCCGTCAATCCCTCCTGCTCGGCCTGCGCGAGGTCGTCGAGGAAGAGGAAGGCCATCTCGCCGAGCGCCGTGTGCGCCTCGGAGAGCGTCGGGTCGAGTTCGGCGGCCTTGCGGAACGCCTGCTGCGCGAGCCTGAGCGTCTCGACCGTCATCGCGCCCGTGCGCGAGCGCATGTAATAACGCTGACCTTCGAGCAGCTTCGCGTAAGCCTGCGCGCGGCGCTCGCGCTCGGTCTGCGGCGGCTGAACTTGCGCGCCCGCGCCAGTCGTCGGCTGCTGCGCCGCCGGCGAGGGAGTCGCCGTCACGCCTGCCTGCGCGTGCGCGGCACGCGGGGCCGCGAGGCACCACACGCCCGCGAAGAGACAGGCCAAGAGCGCCCCCGCCAGCGGCGCACGTCGAGAAGGGTGCTTCAAGCGATTGTTCCTTTCGCGGCGGGCGGGGCGGCGGCGCGCGGCCCTTCGGTCGTCGCGTCCACGACGCTGCGCCACGCGGCGCGGCGCGGGTACGCGTAGAAGAGGACGGCGAGCGCGATGACGCAGAGCCAACGGTCGCTGGTCGCGCCCGTCATCAGGCCGACGACGAAACACATGACGGCGAGGCCGCCGCCGATGAGCGCGACGTGGACGGTCGTCGTCTGCAAAGTCTTGAGCAGCCCCGAAGGGCCGCGCAGCGCCGCGATGTCTCTGAGGCGCATGGACGAGAACTTGGTGCGCCGATAGACGATTGCGCCGAGGGCGAAGAGCGCGGCGACGATGCGGATGGTGCCGCCCAGTTGCGGGTCGGGCTCAATCGTGCCCCGGAGCGCGCCCGTTAGCGCGAGCAAGAGGAGCACGACGGTGAGCGCGGCCATCGCCCACACGACCTGCGCGGCGGCGCGGTGCCTGCGCGCCAGTTCATCCTGAATGCCGTCGAACGTCTGTGTCACGCGTAGAGTCCTCGCCGGTTCCGCCGCAAGCGCCTGTCGAAAGTGTGTAGCTTCTGCAAGGGGGACGGGGAAATTCTAGCACCCGCTAGACTTGCGGGGCAAACAAACGCGCCGGAGAAAGATGCTTCGACAACTTAACTCGAAGCAAAAGAAGCGGGCGCGGCATCTTTCCGTCGGGGAAAGACGCCGCGCCCTTCGAGTCTCAGGCGAGTTTCGTCAGAGCCCGCAGGCTTACGGCTTCGCGCCGCTCGTGGGCGGCGGCGTGGCCGGGGTGACGGGCTGCGTGGCGGCGGGTTGCGCCGGGTCGCTGCCGCTGCGCGGCGGGCCGGGGCGCGTCGGCTCGATGCTCACGTCCTTCTTCTCGGTGGGCTTCGGCTCCGGCGTGACCGGCGTCGGCGCGGGCGCGAGGCGGCGCGCGGGTGCGGTGCGGGCGGTCGGTGTCGTGTGGTAGCTGTCGGGCAGAGTGCCGCCGTTCTCAATGGCCGCCTGAATCAAGTCGCCGCCCTTGCTGCTCGTGCCGATGATGACGCCCGCCTTATCCACGGTCTTCGGGACGACGCCGGTGATCTCGCGCATCACGCCTTCGAGGAAGGAAGGGCCGGTCGGCGGCGGCTCGTTGAGAGCCTTCGGGTCGGGGTCGGGGATGACCGCGCCGATGGACGCCAGTTGCTCCTTCGCCTTCTCGGCAAACTCGCTGTTCGGATGATAACGGACGAGCCGCTGGAAATACTTCGCGGCCTCGTCGGGCTCTTCCTCGGCCATGTAGGTCGAGCCGAGCCGGTAGAGCACGGCGTCCATGCGCGAGAAAAACGGGTACTTCTCGGCGACCTCGCGGTAGCGCGATTGCGCGCCCTTGAGGTTGGTCGCCACGCCGCGATAGTACCGCTCGTAGTAGTGGTTCCCGACCTGAAGGTTGTGCATCGCGAGGTTCTCCTGCACCTCGCGGAGCTTGATCTCGGCGTCGGGGCGCAGCGACGATTGCGGGAACTGCTGCATGAAAGCCTTGAGGCGCTGCTCGGCCTTGCGCGCCGGGGCGTTCTCGCGGTCGGGCAGGCCCATGCGGCGCATCTCGACCTCGGCCATCTTGAGCATCACGTCGTCGGCTAGAGGGTGCGTCGGGAAGAACGTCACCCAGTCCTGATACTGCTGTCCGGCTTGGATGAGCGCGCTCGTCGTGCCTTCGAGGTAAAAGGTGTCGGCGATGGCGAGCTTCGCGAGCGGCAGGTATTCCGAGTCGGGGTAGGTGTTGATGACGACGCCGAAGAGCGCGCGGGCCGTCTCGTAGTTATCGTCGCGCGCCTCTTTGGTCGCCTCCTGAAAAAGCTCTCGGTCGCGGCCCGGTGCGACCGTGCCGACGAGTTCGTCATACTTGTCGTCGCCGCCGCCGCGCCCCAGAAGGCGACTGAAGAAGCCGCCCTTCTTTTTCTTCTCGCCGTTGGAGGCGGCGCTCGACGCTGTGGCGCTCGTCCGTCGCTCGCTCGCCGTCTCGCGCATGGCCGCTTGGACGCGCGTGTCGAGGTCGGGGATCGAGGCTTCGAGTTTGTCGAGGATGCTTGGGTCGTAGCGGTCGGCGCGCTCCTGCTTGGCGCGCACGTCGTTGACCTCGGAGAGGAGCGAGCCGACCTCCTTTTCGAGCCCGGAGAGGCGCGTGCGCGGGTCGTCAACCGCGACCTCTTTGGCCGCCGGGTCTTTGGCGTTCATCCCGGCGATGGCGCTGTTGAGCGTGCGGCGCATCGTCTCAAGGCGCGAGCGCATGACCTCGATGCGCTGCATCGGGCTCATCTGCTGCGCCCCCTGCTGCTGACCAAAGACGGGCCGCGCCGAGAGCGGCAGCCCCGCCCCCAGCACCAACGCGCACAGAACCATCAACACGGCATTGCGAAAACGCATTACGAAAACCTCCAAATAAAAAGCGAAACGATAAAGAGGAGTCAGGAGCCGGAATCCGGGAGTCAGAAGAAAAGAGGTCGCCGCCTCTCGCTTCTGACTTCCGGATTCCGGCTCCCGATTCCTGTTTCCATCATTTCTTCAGGCCATTTGCACCGAGGCGCTCAAGAGTTCGCGCACCGAGCGCGCGGGGTCGCCGTCTCCGAAGACGGCTGTTCCGGCCACCATGATTTCCGCCCCGGCGGAAGCCACCTCGGCGATGTTCGAGCGGTCAATGCCGCCGTCAATCTCGATGCGGACTCGGAGCCCGCGCTCGTCAATCATTCGTTTCAGGCGTCGAACCTTTTCGATTGAAGTCGGGATGAATTTTTGGCCGCCGAAGCCGGGGTTGACGGACATGACGAGGACATAATCGGCGAATTGCAGCGCCTCGTCCAGCGCCGAGAGCGAGGTCGCGGGGTTGATGACGATCCCGGCCTGCGCCCCGCGTTTTTTGATGCCGGAAAGAGTCCGGTGGATGTGCGGGTCGGCCTCGATGTGGACGGAAACCATCCGCGCGCCCGCCTCCGCGAACTGCTCCGCGTAGAGCCCCGGTTCGGAGATCATTAGATGCGTGTCGAGGGGTAGTTTGGTTGCGCGGGCGAGCGAGCGGACGACCGGCAAACCGATGGTGATGTTGGGCACGAAATGGCCGTCCATCACGTCCACGTGGACGATTGTGGCCCCGCCGCGCTCGACCGCCGCGATCTCTTCGCCGAGGCGCGTAAAATCTGCCGAAAGGATGGAGGGAGCGATTTCGACCATTTTTTCTTCCAACGGGAACACAGGCCGCGCCGGGCCGGACGGACGTTGCGCAGCCCTTACGGGCGTCGGTTGGCGTTGGCCGCCGGGCGCGCGGGGCTCGTGTTGCGCGGGGCCGCCGAGTTCGAGTTCCGCGCGTTCGAGTTCGTCGTCCGGGGGCGGTTGGCGTTCGCGTTCGTGTTGAGACTCCGGTTGGCGTTCGCGCCGCGATTGGCGTTCGTGTTCGCGTTCCGCGTGTTGTTCGAGTTGTTGCGGTTGCCGTTCAGGTTCGCCGTCGAGTTGGCGTTCGCGTTGCGGTTGGTGTTGCGGTTCGTATTTTTGGGCCGCTCGCGGTTCGTGTTCTCGTTCTTGTTGGAGTTCGCGGCAGCGTTCTCGTTGGCCTTCGAGTTGTCGTTCTTCTCGCCCGCGTCGTCTTCGTCGGCGGGCGGCGGCTGCTCGCCCTCTCTCGGCCCACGGCTGACGACGACGGCGATGGTCTGGCCCGCCTTGATGATCTCGCCCGCGCGCGGCGACTGGTCGAGGATGATACCGGGCTGCACGTCGGACTTGTAACGCTGCGCGCGCTCGCGGATGTCGAGCCCGGCCTGCTCTAAGGTCGCCTCGCCGTCGCTGTAACTCTTGTTGACGACCTCCGGCACTTGAATCTCAGGGCTGCGGATCGAGAGATAGACGGTCGCAAGAAGCCCGAAGGCGAAGACGGCGGCGATGACGGCGGCTGCCCCAAGCTTGCCGAACGCCGATGCGATTCTCCGCAGAGCCACTTAAATCTTCGCCGCCTCTCTCTTACTCGTCTTCCGGAAGGTTTCACGCGCCGAGCGCCGGGGAGTTTGCGCCCGCGTCCACAATCAAGCGGCGAAGTCTAACACCCGCCGCGCACGCCCCGCAAGCAACCGAAAAGCGAGACGGCGACCTCTCATCCGCTATTCCTACTCACCGATCAAGAGCCGCCCGCGTCTTAATCCTTCCCGGTATCGCACGGTTAGGCACTACCACCCTACAAAATCTGTTGCATTCTCCGTCTTGCCGCGTTAATCTCGCGCCGTGGGCGTCGCCTCCGCATTCCGGCTCACATAGACACACAAATCCTGAGCCGCCACGGGGCAGCTTTATAGTCGGGCTAGAGTGCTGTTAGGACAGCGCGAGCAGGTTTAGTACCATCTGCATGAAGGTGGTCGCCGCATCGTTCGGCATGATGCCGTCTGCGGTCGCTCCCGTGTCTATCTCGCCGTCCGTAGTCGGCTCTTGAACGGCGGGTGCGGGTGTCGGCTGAGGCGTGCCAGTGACGCCGTTCTGTATATCTCCGGCATAGGTGAAACAGGTTAGGGCCAACATCAGGGCCAAGACGCTGATAGATTTACGCATCATTACCTCTCGCTTTGTTAAGGTTGACCGAAGTTGCCGCCGGAACTGC
>DASTQX010000486.1:0-4520 GCA_035761505.1 Pyrinomonadaceae bacterium | reverse complement strand
CCTCGCTCGCGGTGTCGAACAACAATTCCATCTGCCACGCCTTCCAGACTTCGCCCGCGCACGCGCACCGTTGCGAGCCCTTCTGCGGCGTCGCCTCCGAGCGCGCCTTGAAGGAGGGCGGCCCCGTCCATTATCGCTGTCACGCCGGGCTCCACTGCTTCACGATGCCCGTCGCTCTGGGCTCCGAGAAGCCGCTCGCCGTCATCGGCGGTCGCGCCTTCCTGCGTAGCGCCGATTACCGCGCTCTGGCCGAGCGCATCCGCACCGGCGACTTGACCGACCTTCTCTCGGCAGACCTCTTCCGCAACGTCGTCTTCGCGCTCCGGCAGGACTTGGACGACCTCGCCGCCCGCGTCGCCGAGGCCGCGCACGAACTCTCCGCGAAGACTACCACCGGGACGGAGAAGCCGCTTGAAGGCGGCGGCGAGGGCGGGCCGGAAGAGCCGCGCGAGCCCGCGAAAGTGACCACCTCAGCCGAGACGGGGGAATCGCAAGGCGAGCGGGTCGAGACGTTGGAGGCGGTCGAGGCGTTCGAGCCCGCCGTCGTCTCGCGCGCTTCGGGCGGCGCGCTCAAGGAGACCTGCAACCGCGCCGTCGGCGCTCTCTCCGAGACGCACGGCATCAACTCTCTGGCGCTCATGCTGCGCGCCGACGACAGCTTCTTCCCGGCCTGCACGACCGGCGCGTTCCGCAAAAAGCCGCCGCGCGTCTCGCTCAAGGCCAAAGAGATTAAGCTTCTGCTCGCGGCGACGCGCGGCGAGTCCATCGCCGTCCCGGCGGGAGGGCGCACGTCCTCCAAACACGAGGAGGCCGTCGAACTCTTCCCACTCGTCGTCGGCGACGAAATCAAAGGAGCGCTGCTCGTCGCCGACCGAAACCTGACTGACGAGCAGCGCGAAGCCCTCTCGGCCTTCTGCCAAGAGATGGCGATGCCCCTCGAAGTCGTCCGCCTGCGCGACGAGTTGGAGCGGCGGATGCGCGCGGCCACGCACCTCCAAGCCTTCACCGAAGTCGTCAACACCGCCGAGCCCGAAGAAGCTTACACCTCCATCCTCCGCCACTCGGCGGAACTGCTGCGCGCCGAGCGCGGCTCGCTCCAACTCTTCGACGAGAGCGCGGGCGAGCTGGCCGTCAAGGCCGCGCTCGGCCCGCGCGCCGACATCTCGCGCGACACGCGGATGCGGCTCGGCGACGGCGTGGCCGGGGCCGTCTTGAGCGAGGGCCGCCCCGTCGTCGTCCGCGACGTGGCCGCCGTGCCCGGCTGGCATCCCGCGCCGAGCGAGCGCAGTTACAAGACCAACTCCTTCATCAGCTATCCGATCATGGTCGGCGGGCGCAAGGTCGGCGTCCTCAACGTCACGGACAAGGCGGGCGGCGGGACTTACGACGAGTTAGACCTCGGACTCCTCGACCTCATCGCGCCGCAGATGGCGCTCGCCATTGACCGCGCCGAGTGGCGGCAGAAGGCGACGCAGTTTCAACTGCTCTCGATCACAGACCCTTTGACGGGGCTCGTCAACCGCCGCTACCTCGAAGAGAGGCTTTCCGAAGAGCTTGAGCGCTCGAAGCGCCACCGCTATTCGATGAGCTTCATGATGGTGGACATAGACGACTTTAAGGCTTACAACGACCGGCACGGCCATCAGGCCGGAGACCTGGCGCTTGAGATGACGGCGCAGTGCTTGAAGTCGGCCCTGCGCTCGGCGGACGTGGCGGCGCGCTACGGCGGCGAGGAGTTCAGCATCCTCCTGCCGCAGACCGGCATGGCCGAGGCGCGCGTCATCGCCGAGAGAATCCGCCGCCGCGTCGAGCGCACGCACTTCCCGCACGACAAGTCGCAACCTCTCGGCGCGGTGACTGTGAGCATCGGCATCTCGGCCTTCGGCGTGGACATAGACACGCCCGCGAGCGTCATCTACGCCGCCGATCAGGCGCTCTACGTGGCGAAGAGCCGGGGCAAAAACTGCGTCGAGGCTTTCGAGCACAAGGGGCTGCCGGAGGCCGCCGAGAAGAAGCCTTCGCCGAAGAGTTGAGAAAAGTTAAGCGCACTTTGAGTTGAGGAGATCGCCCGCACACACGAGAGCGTGATGGCCGTCAAGACCCCCAAAGCGAAACGCATTCTGGCCCGCGTCGCCCCCGAACATTTCGTGGGCCGCGCCGAGCCTCTGCGCGAGCTGACGGCGCTCGCCTCGCACAAGACGGCGCAACGCAACATCCTCCTCCTCGCCGCGCCGCAGGCCGGAGCCTCCGAGCTTCTGCGCCAGACCTTCGACGCGCTCTTCACGCAACGCGGCGGCGCTGCGCCCATCTACTTCGCCTTCGCGCGCTCCGACCGCACGGCGGCGAACGCGGCCCGGCGCTTCCTCCAAGCCTTCCTCGTCCAACTCGTCGCGCACCGCCGCGCCGAGCCCGCGCTCGTCACGGCGTCGCCCACGCCCCGCGCGCTCCTCGACCTCGCGCCCCCCGGAGACTACGCTTGGGCCGAGCGGCTGATAGAGACTTCCGAGCGCGCGCTCGAAGAGGGCGACGAGTTTTCCTTCGTCCGCTTCTGCCTGAGCGCGCCGCAGCAGGCCGAGACGGCGGGCGCGCGCACCGCCCTCCTCTTCGACGACGTGCACCTCGCCGGTCAACTCGCGGGAGGCATTGAACTGGGGCGCGAGGTGGCAAACGTCGCGGCGTCGGGCGGCGTGCCGACGGCGCTCGCGGGGCTCCGCCGTGGTCTGCTCGACGTGCTCAACGGCGGCGCGGAGGGGCCGGGGCTCGAAGGCTTCCGGCAGTTGCACGTCGAGAATTTGAAGCAGCCCGAAGCGCGCCGTCTGGTCGAGCAGTTGGCCGTCGAGAACGGCGTGCCCTTGAGCGACGAGACGCGTGACTTGGTCGTCCAGCAGTTCGAGGCCAATCCCTCTTTCATCACGGCGCTCATCCAGTCGGCGCGCGGCGGGGGCGTGAGGCTCGACAACTTCCGTGAGTTCCAGAGCCTCTACGTTGACGAGTTGATGGGCGGGCGCATCAGCCGCCGCTTCAACGCGGTGCTCGAAGACGTGATGCCAACGCTCGCGGGCCGTCGCGGCCTGCTCCGCCTGCTCCACGAGTCGGCGCTGGGCGTCGGCGGCAAGTCGCCCGTCGAAGTCTGGCTCAAGCGCCTGAGTTTGAGCGCCCCGGAGTTCGAGCGCGTCATGCGCGGCCTGCACGCGCACGAGCTGGCGAGTTTTCAAGGGACGTTCGTCGAGACGGCGCAGGGCTTGGTCTGGCGCGACTTCCTGCGCGTCTGCTACCGCCTGCAAGTCGCCGTCGAGCCGCGCGCGCTGGTCGTCGCCGACACGCTCGTCGAGACTTTGAAGCGCGCGCCGCAGACGCTCGCGCGGCACTACCGGCGCGAGGCGTCGCTCGGACTCGCCGAGCTGCTTGAGCGCTTCAACTTCCAGCGCGTCCCGGCGAGCCTGCTCCACTACGACCGCTTCAGCCGCGCGTACCGGGGCGTCGCGCCCGATGAGACCGCCGCCGGGCTCGACGCCGAGACCGAGCTGGTGCGGCTCCCTCAAGTCGTCCACGCGTCGAGCTGCGCGTCGTTTCATCCTTCGATGTCGCAGTTCTGCGACGACGAGCGCTGCGCCGTCGCGCACGGCTTCGACGCGGCGAACTACACGGACGCCAACGAAATCGTCTGGCTCGCGGCGGAGATCGAGTCGAAGCTCGAAGCCGGTCGCGCCCTCACCGAACTCTGGCTCGACCGCCTCTCACAAGTCGCGCACGCCTGCGGCTTCGAGCGCTCGCGCCTCTGGCTCGTCACGCCCGAAGGCTTCACGCCGGACGCCTCCGAACTCCTCAAAGAGCGCGAGGCTTTCGGTTCGAGCCGCCGCCAGCTCGAACTCCTGACCGCGCGTCTGAGCCCGGAGTCGAGTGCGGCGCGCGAGGCCGAGTCGGCCAACGAGTTCGCGATGGAAATCCCGATGGGCGACGACACGGAGTTGATCGCCGCCAACACCGTCGAGCAGTTGGCGCGGCGGATGGACTTCGAGCCCGAAGCCATCACGCAGATTAAGCACGCGCTCGTCGAAGCCTGCATCAACGCGACCGAGCACTCTTTGAGTCCCGACCGAAAAATTTATCAGCGTTTCCGGCTCGAAGATGATAAATTAGTCATCACCGTGTCGAGCAGGGGACTATCCATCCCGACAAACGTCTCCGAAAATGGCGGCACGTTCGCAGAGCAGCGCAACGGCCACGAGCCCGCCGAAGGTCAGAAGGGAAGGCGCGGCTGGGGCCTCAAACTCATCCGCACGCTGATGGATGACGTGGAGTTCGAGCCCGTCGAAGACGGGACGCGCTTGCGCATGACCAAATACCTGCGGAAGTAGAAGGGATACCGCCGCAATGTCTCAAACATCCCCGGCCTCTTCGTCGCCCTCTCCCAAAAGCGACGGGGAGATCGCCGTCGTCTATGCGGGCGATTACGTCAACAAGCTGGGCGGGATGCGCATCGAGCGCGAATGCCTGCTGCGCTTGGAGAGCGGCTGCCG
>DASTQX010000485.1:0-1005 GCA_035761505.1 Pyrinomonadaceae bacterium | reverse complement strand
TGTTGAAGTCTGTATTCGGGCGGAAGCGGTTGACGTGATTGAAGAGATTGTAGACCTGCGCGCGGAGCTGGACGTTGAAGTCCTCTCGGACGCGGAAGTTCTTGAAGAGCGACGCGTTGACGAACTCCTGCGCGTCGCCGCGGAAGACGTTGCGCCCGAGGTTGCCGAACTTCGGCCCGCCGGGGTCGTTGGCGAAGACCGGCGTCACCGCCGGGCGGAAGGCAGCGCGGTTCAACTCGCGCCCGGCCGCGATGTCGGCGGTGGTCGGCGCCGGGTCTCCGATGAGGTCAACGCGGCGGCCGTCGGCGAAGACCGAGTAGACCGGGCCGCTCTGAAGGTAGATGTCCGTGTTGAGCTGCCAGCCGCCGACGAAGAGGTCTGCCGCGCGCGAGATATCCGACGCCCAGTGGCGCCCGCGCCCGAAGGGCAGCTCCCACACGCTGGCGAAGCTGAAGCGGTGGCGGATGTCGAAGTCCGAGCTGGCACGGTCAAGCTCCGGCCGCAAAGGGTTCGAGAAGCCGCAGGTCGTGGGGCCTGTGCCGCCCGTGCAGAAGTTGCCGGGCGAGTTGTCGATGGAGTGCGACCAGACGTAAGAGGTGATCAGCGAGAGCCCGTCGGTGAAGCGACGTTCGAGCTTCGTCTGGAGGCTGTCGTACTGCGACTCGCCGATGTACTCGATCGACTGGACGGTGCCGCGCGTGTTGACGACGCGCGCGCCGGGGAAGCCGTTGGTGCTGTTGCCGAGATTGCGGACGATGAGCAGGTTGCGGCCGCGGCTGCCGACATAGCCGACCTCTGCTAGCCAGTTCGGGCGGAACTCCCATTGCCCCGTCAGGTTGAACTGGTGGAACAGCTCATTGTTGATGTCCGGGTCAACGCGGACGACCGTCGCGCCGCCCGCGGGCGTGAACGTCGCGCCCGGCGCGATGTTGAGCGACACGAGAGGCAGCGGGATGCCCGTGTCAAGGTTGAAGCGCGCGGGTAGCTGCGGGCAGGCCGAGGTGC
>DASTQX010000484.1:0-13744 GCA_035761505.1 Pyrinomonadaceae bacterium | reverse complement strand
CCTCTCGTCTCTAGCCCCTCTCGTGACTTCCTCAGAGCGTGCGCGTCGTGGCGTAGGCGCGTTGGCGGAGGGCGTGGCGGAAGAGTCGGGCCTGCTCGCCCTGCGTGTTGGGCGACCAAGTGGCGCGCATGGTCGAAGCTTCGCGGGCGTCGGGCGCGACGTGGAGGCTGTAGGTCTGGCGCGTGCGCGGCGCATAGACGACGTAGCGGCTGCCGTCCGTGTCTTCGTCGCGCGCGCCGCGTCCCGTGCAGAGCACTTCATCGTGGCCGTCGCCGTCGAGGTCGAGGACTTCGGTGCGCCACGCCGCGCCGCGAAAGCCTTCCACGTCGAGCGGCGTCCGCTTCGTCACGCGGAAGGAGTTCGCGCCGCGCCCGCGCTCAAGGACGAAGAGGTGCGTCATGCCGTCCGAGGGATCGTCGTGGATGGCGGCGATGGCCTGCCCCTCGCCGGTCTGGACGAGGAGCGCGTCGCCGATGCGCCCGCGCGTGACGCTGGCCGCGATGCGCCGCGCCGCGTCGGGCGTGAGCGGCTGTTGACTCCGCGCGGCTGAGCGCAGCTTCGCGCCTCGCCGCGCGGCTGCCGTCGGCATCGCGTCCGCGAGTCCCTCGCGCGCGTCGGCGCGGCCCGCGCCGCCTCCCGTCCACATCAGAAGCGCCGTCGCGAACATGGCGAGGATGGCGGCCAGCGTCGCAACGCGCGTGAAGGCGTAGCGGCCCGCGTCGAGCGCGCCGATGGTCGAGGCGAAGGGCTCGGTCATCTCGCCCGCGACGGGCGGGTGGCGCTCGACGGCGACGCTCCGCTCAAGCAGCGCCCGCGCCTCGGCGGCCTTCGCAGGCCGCAGGGAAGGGTTCTTGGCGAGCAGAGTGTGGACGGCGAGCGCGAGCGCGCGCGGCAGTTCGGGACGGAGCGCGAGCAGAGGCGGAGGCGTCGCCGTCGCCACTTTGACGAGCACGGCTGAAGAGAGCGTGTCGAGGAAGGGAGGCCGCCCGGCGAGCATTTCGTAGAGCAACACGCCGACGCTGTAGAGGTCTGAGGCGGGGCCGACCGCGTGGCCGAGGCACTGTTCGGGCGACATGTAACGCGGCGTCCCGATGACGAGCCCGGATTCAGTCGTCGCGTGCGTGCGCGTGACCTCGGTCGAGTTCTGCAAGACCTTAGCGATGCCGAAGTCGAGCACGCACACGCCGCGCCCGTTGAGCATGATGTTCGAGGGCTTCAAATCACGGTGGACGATGCCGAGCGCGTGCGCCTCGGAGAGCACGTCGCAAATCTCGGCGACGATTTGGACGGCGCGCTCCGGCGCGAGCGTGCCTTCGCGCGCTAGGGTCTCGGCCAGAGTCGAGCCCTCGACGTACTCCATGACGATGAAGGGGCGACCGTCGGCAAGGTGTCCGGCGTCGAAGATCATCGCGGCGCGCGGGTGCCGCAGGCGGGCCATCGTCCGCGCCTCGCGCATGAAGCGCTCGGCGACTTCCGGGTAGGCGGCGAACTCTTGTTTGAGGACTTTGACGGCGACGACTCTTTCGAGTCCGAGGTGCGAGGCCCGGTAAACCGTGCCCATCCCACCCCTGCCGATTTCGCATTCGATGCGGAATCGTCCGGCGATTATCTGGGGGGTATCCATCTGTTCTGACCCTCTCTGTTCGGGAAAGAAGGGTCGCTCAGGCGCTGACGCGCTTTTCTCTTTCTAAGCGGGGCAACGAGAAGAGGGGGCGTGTCCGAGCGGCACGAGTGAATAAATTATCAGTTGTTGTTGTGCGCTTCGGGGAGAAGCCGAGTCCGGCCTCAAGGAGCGCCGGACAGTCGAGAGTTTAGCATTTTTGCGGGCGGGCGCAAGCGTTTTCCTGCACGCCGGGGAGTCTTTCTTGGTCAGGATTTAGCCACGGAGAGACGGAGCATAAAACGGACGAAGGCAGAAAGAGGATGATGAGAGGGAGAGTTGAATCACTCCAACCCTCCCTCAACGCCCGTCTCTTTATTCCTTCCTTATCTCCGCGCCTCCGTGGCTCTTCCTTTTGAGAATCGAACCACAACGCGGCGCTAGACGACGTGCAGCGCCCAGCGCGTGAGGACGACGCCGAAAGTCAGAGCCCCGTAAGCGAAGGCGCAGAGCTTCAGCCTCCGCAGCGCCGTGCCGAAGCGCGCGTCGTCCGCCGAGGGCCGCAGCGACAGGACGAGCAGCGTCGCCCCCAGAAGGAGCGCGCCGAGGACGAGCAGCGGCCCGCCCGGATTCAGCGAGAGCGCCGCCTGCCAGTCGCCGCCGAGCGCCATGACGGCGCTCCGCGTCATGCCGCACGAAGGGCACTCGAAGCCGAAGAAGCCTTTCAGCAGACACGCCCAGCCCAGCTCGCGCCCGGCGAAGAAGACGGAACTCTCCGTGGCGGAAGCGACCCCGCGCAGCACGGCCAGCGACGCCAGCAGCGCCGCCCCCGCGAGGCCCGCGACTCTCCTCCTCTTCCCCACGAACGCCTCCCGAACCTCATTCGGAGCGCGGAAGGTTTAGAACCAGCCCTTCCGGCCCTGAATGTAAGTCCTCACGAACTCCTCGTCGGACTTCGTGAGGTAGATGATGCCCTCGATGAGCCCGATGATGCCGACCGCAATCGAGCCGAGGCCGCACGTCAGAAAGCCACCCACGAGGCTCACGAGCAGCATGATGATGCCCTCGACCGAGTAGCCGAGGATGAACTTGTGGATGCCGAGCCCGCCGAGCACGATGCCGCAAATCCCGGCGGGCAGTTTCTTGCTCGCGCCGAGCGCCTGCCAGTCCGTGCCGCCGTACTGCGGCTGGTGCTGCATGGTGTGCGGGGGCGTGTAGGTCGGGTAGGCCGAAGGCGGCGGCTGGGGCGGCGCGTACCCTCCGGTCGAAGGGCCGGTCTGATCCACGACGGTCTGATTGAGGTCGCCGCTCGGCGCGCGCCACGATTCGGGCGCGGGGGCGGTCGAAAGCGTCGTCCCGCACTTCACGCAGAAGCGCGCCCCCTCTGTGTTCGGGGTTCCACACGAAGGACATGAAGTCATTCTATCTCTCCTTTAAAGTTCGCGCCGCGCTCTCACACGCCGCGCCGGGGAATGTGACGTTTAGCATACGGGATGCGGCCCCGGAGTGAAAGTTGGGGCTCGACAAAGACACGTGTCTTTCTCACAAACGAGGGAAAAAGTAAAGAGCAAAGGAAGTGATAAGTGATGAGTGATAAGAGATGAGAAAGAGCAGAAGTCTTTTCTCATCACCTATCACTCATCACTTATCACTTCCTTCCGTATCCGGTATCCAGAAGACCTGCCCGTCCGTTTCGACGGAGCGGAGGCCGCGCGCGGGCAACTCGCGCTCGTCGAGGCCGAGGTAGGTGAAGTGCGGGAGGTCGCTGCGGACGGTCTGGAACCAGCCGCGCCGCGCGAGCACTTCGCGCACGCGCGCGTCGCGGAACTCCGCCGCGTCGAAGGCGAGCATCGCGAGGTGCTGCGAAGCGCCCGGCGCGGCCACCGAGTAGAGGATGCTCTTCGAGAGGTCTTTGCTGAAGAAGACGCCGCGCCCTTCAAGTTCCAGAACCGCCGCGACCTGCTCGCGCAGCTCAAGGCAGCGGACGCGCTCGGCCTCCTCGCTCGTCAGCCGCCCGCACGCGCGCCAGTGTTCGAGCGCCGGGTCGCAGCGCGAGCGCCAGAGCCGAAGAGAGTCTTCAAAGCCGCGCCGGGCGGCCTCCGCGCCCCCGCGCGGCGTGATGTCGAGGCCGCGAGCGCGCGCCTCTTCGCGCGCTAAGGCGAGCGCCTCCAAAGCGGCGGGCTGCAACTCGATGATCGTCCCGCCGAAGACGCCCGCGCGCCAGGTCGCCTCGCGCTGGAAGGCCGAGACCTCCGCCGCGTCGCGGAAGACGCAGACCGGCGGGAGGTGGACGCCCTCGGCGACGAACATCGAGCCGTACTCTTCGAGCACGCGCCGCGCCACCGCATCGCCCGGCGGGCAGAACTCTTCGAGGCTCGTCCCGCGCCGCTCAAGCACTCGACCGAGCGCGGCGTAAAACGGCGAACGATGACCCACGGCCTCTGTTGTTTCAACTTTACCCGCCAAGAATCTTTGCGCTTCTCCCTCCGGCCCGCCGGACGACTCCGAACGACTCAGCGCATCATAGAGACGCGGGGCGCGCGCGGTCAAACGAAGCCCCGGCCACGAAACTCACGAAGGCTCAACACGCGGGCGCGGCCTGCGGTATGCTGTTTCGAGGAAGTAAGGAGCGGCGGATAACATCATCTCTTCCGCGCGTCACGCGCGCGAGGATTAAAAGGCGAGGCGCTTTCGCTGATGAGCGTGATGAAAAAATTCTTGGAGGTGCTCGCGCTCTACCGCAAGCACGGCTGGCGGCTGGAACGCGTCCTGATGAGCGAGGCGACGCGCGCCGAACTCTCGGAGGAGGGCGCGGTCGGCGACGCCGCGACGTTCGAGGGCGTCGCCGTCAAGGACTCGGACTTCGATGCGATGTGGTTCAGGCGCGAGGCGCAGGGCGGGCGAGAGGCTTGGGAGTTGCGGCTCGTGGGCGAGCCGCCCTTCGCTCTGTTCGAGTTGTTCGAGGCAGACGAGGCCGAGGAAGACCGCGAGGACGTGCGCCGCGAGATGGAGGCGCGTCTCGGCGAGCGCGTCGCGCCGGGCGGCGACTAGCTCCCGCCCATCTTGATGGGAATCTTCATCTGTTGCCCACCGCGCACGAGCACAACGTCAACGACACTGTCGGGCAGAGCCTCGTAGATGCGGAGCCGCAGGTCGCCCGGCGTGCTCACGAGCTTGCCGTTGAACTCCAAGATGATGTCGCCTTCGCGCAGGCCCGCGATGTAGCCGGGCCGGTTCTTGTGCACGTCGCCCAACTCGACGCCGTGCGTGTTCGTGCTCGGCACGTGGACGCGCTCCATGTCGTCCACGCCGAGGAAGCCTCGGCCTTCGGGTCGCCCGGCGAGCGTGTCGCGGAAGTCGCGGTCGGAGACGGTCGTGAGCGTCGTCTTGCCCGTCACGCCGTCGCGCCGGAAGATGACTTCGACGGCCTTGCCGACGGGCGTGGCCTCGATGGCCCTCTTGAGCGCGCGCTCGTTCGCAATGGTCTTGCCGTCCCAGCCCGTGATGATGTCGCCGCCGCGCAGGCCCGCGCGTTCGAGCGAGGTGTTGGAAGTCTGCAAGCCCTCGATGAACGCGCCGCCGCCGTCCGCCGTCTCGAAGCCGTCAACTTCGAGATACGACCTCGGCGTCGCCGCGCGCTCGGCCCGGTCGTTGCGCCCGCCCCAGATGCCGTTCGAGATGATGCCGCCCGCCGTCAGGATGGCGAGCACCAGCACCATCCACATCACCCAACTGCCGCCCACGCGGCGGCAGGTGCGACCGAAGACGGAAGTCTTGGTCGGCTCCAAAGTCTGCATGAGCGGCACGGGAGCCATCGCGCCCCACTGTCCGGGCATATTCGCCTGCTGCGCCGAAGGGGCCGCCGCGCCGGGCGCGGACTTGAAGCCGGTCGGCATCGTCCCGTCGAAGCGGCGCGTCTCGGCGAACTCCTCGACGCCCTCGCCCAGACGGTAGCCGCAGTGGCGGCAGAAGCGCAGCCCCGCCGTCAGCAGGGCGCGGCAACTGGGGCACTCGACGGTTCCCGACGCGCCTTCGGCACGCATCTCAGCTTCTCTGTTGTCGGTTTGCATGGCGTTCAGCATTTTATCCCAAACAGACGCTTTTGAGGACTCTAAAAGCGCCGCGTGTATGGAATTATACGCCTGTTGGAGCGGCGCGGTTGCATCGGGTTTGCGCGCGGCTCAAGGGCCGCCCCGGCGCGCTAAGTCACGCCATCCACTCAAGATTGTCGCCCCGCGTGCGCCTCATTCGCGGGTGCGGGAGGCGGCGCGGCACGGCGCGTGCAGCATCAAAGGTGTCAGAACCTTCGGCCCCGAAAGGAAAATTCAGTGGAAGTCACCAAAGCCCTGTCCGCCTTACAACCGCTCTACCGCAAAGATAACGTCGAGATTGTGACCGAGGACGGCACGCGCGTCCGCGGCGTCGTCCGCAGCATGAAGACCACGCAGGCGCTCACCACGCCCAGCGTCAAAATCGAAAGGCCCGACGGCGAGATCGTCAAAATCCCTTTCAACACCATCGCCGAAATCATTGACCACAACCGTTAAGCGGCGAGCAGAAAGCAGTGAGCAGTTTTTCGGTTTTCGGATTCGAGCTTGGCAATTTCAAATTTGAAATCTTCATGACCTGACCGCATACTGCTCACCGCATACTGCTTTCGGCTCACTTTCCCATGCTCGACTTCTCACAAATCCCGTGGCGCGCGACGAGGCACGAAGGCATTTACCTGCACGTGCTGCGGCGCGACGCCGAGAGCGGCGACGCGACCGTGCTCATCCGCATGGAGCCCGGCTGCTCTTACCCGGCGCACCGCCACCGGGGCGTCGAGGAGGTCTTCATCCTTCAGGGCGGCTACCGCGACGGCGCGGGCACGCACCGCGCGGGTGAATACGTCCTCAACGCCGCCGACTCCGCGCACCACCCGACGGCCCTCGAAGAGCCCGCCGAAGATTGCGTCATGATCGCCTTCGCCCACGGCGGCATCGAACTACTTCAAAAGCCGTGAGCCATGACGGTTTAGCGTTTACGGCTCTTCCCCGACACGTTTTACGATTGACGATTCACGTTTTACGGGTGTTATAGTATCCCGCGTCAGCCCGTAGTGTCGGGCGGGAGAAGAGTTTTAATGATGACGTTTGAAGATTTTGGGTCGCGCGTGGCGAGTGTCTGGCAGGGCTTGAGGCCCGCGACGCGGAGCCTCGTGGAGCGCGCGCTGACGGGCGTCCCGTCTCTGACGGGCGCGGCCAAGACGGCGGCGCGCAGGTCGCGCCCCGACTCCGTTTACGACGCGCGTTCCGAGTGGGAACTGAGCCGCCTGCTCGCGGCGCTCGACGAGCGCGCCGCCGAGCGCGGCTCGATGATTCTGAGCGTCGAGCAGGCGCGCGAGCTTTCGCGCATGGCCGAAACCTGTGCCGCCGTCCTCCACTTCGAGGCGCGCTCGGCGGAAGTCTTCGCGCAACTCCTTGAGCGCGCGCTCCGCTCGCACGACTACGCGCGCGTGGACGAGTTGGCCGCCACGATCTCAGCCCGCATCGCGCCGAGCGAGGTCTGCGAGATGGCCCGCCACCCGCACCCGGCGGTGCGCGCCATCGCCAACGAAGCCCTTCTCCAAGCGCCGACCGCCGTCCTCATCGCGCTCCTCGGCGACCCCGTGGACGCCGAGATCGCCCGCTTCGCCCTCGAAGGCCAAGCCGACGAGTACGAGTCCGAAGAGGCCCGCTGGATCGTCAACGCCCTCGACCAAGCCGACGCCTCCGAAGACGACATCTAAAGCGGAAGGGAAAAGCGGAAGGGAAAAGCGGAAGAGGGTAAAAGGAGGAATCGTCTTCTCCCTTTACCCTCTTCCCCTTTTCCCCTTTTAACCCTTCTTTATGCTGCCTTTATGCCGCCGCTTCCTGCTCGGCTCCGATTTCGCGGAGGCGGGCGACGACGCGCTTGATGAGCCATTCGGGCGTCGAGGCTCCGGCGGTGACGCCGACGCGCGACGCGCCTCGGAGGTCTTCGGGGTTAATCTCTTCGGGCGTCTCGATGAGGTGGCTGCGCTCGCACTGCTCGCGGCAGACCGAGAGCAGCTTGATGCTGTTCGAGGAGTGCTTGCCGCCGATGATGTAGAAGACTTCGACGTGTCCGGCGAGCGCGCGGGCGGCGTCCTGCCGGTCGCGCGTCGCCGAGCAGATGGTGTTGACGATTTGCGGCTCGGAGTCGGCGCGCGCGCGGACGGCCTCGGCGGCTTCGAGGAAGGTGTCGAGCTTGATCGTCGTCTGCGAGACGACGAGCGGCGCGTGGAGCAAGGGGAGCGCGGCCACTTCGCTCGCGTCGCGGACGACGTGGGCGCGTGCGGGCGCGTAGCCGACGACGCCGATCATCTCCGGATGGTCCGGGTTGCCGACCACCACCACGTCGCGCCCCTGCTCGGCGGCGCGCTCGGCGAGCTTCTGGACTTTGGTGACAAAGGGGCAGGTCGCATCCACGACCTTCTCGGCCCTCGCTTCCAGTTCGCGTTGCACCTGCGGCGTGACGCCGTGCGCGCGGATGACCGCCGTCACGCCCGCTCCGACCTCGGCGGGCGCGTTAACGGTGCGGACGCCTTCGGCTTCGAGCCTCTCGGTCTCCTGCGTGTTGTGGATGAGCGGCCCCAGAGTCCGCACGGTCGCCCCTTGCGCGAGCGCCCCCTCGACCATCTCGACGGCGCGCTCGACGCCGAAACAGAAGCCGTACTCCTCGGCCAAAAGAACCTGCATCCGAATCCCTTCCCGATTTTGGATTTGCGATTTGAAGTCTCAAGTCTCAGCCTTGAGAGTTTCAAATCTTGCCGCGCCTTCGAGCGGCAAGTCCAAAAGCTAAAATTTATAAATCTCCGAGCGGCTCCGGCCCTGCCGTCGGCGGTGGGGGCGCGGTGCTGCTGCTCCGGCGTCTCCACTCTTCGCGGAGGCGGTCGGCGGCGGCGAGGCTCTCGTCAATGCGCTTGATGCTCCGCTCGGCGCACCAGCGCACGCCGCCCCAGAAGTTTTTCTCCACCTCGCCGAGCCTCTCGGCCATGTCGCGCGGCAGGATGGCGAAGGACGCGTCGCACACGAAGCGCAACGCGTCGCACACCGGGTTGCCCGTCTCGTACCTCGAATTATTCATGTCTGCCATTATCTCGAAACCTCCTTAGACAAACTGTACGGACAAAGGCTCCGACACGTTCCCAGCCGTCACATCTTACCATACGGCCCCGGCATGGCCGACCGCGCGGGGCGCTGGGTAGTGTCCTAAATCTGTGTTGCTGATTCGGGCGGGGAGTGAGTTAAAACTTGCTTCCCGTTTCCGTCTGTGCTAAATGGATTCTATGCCTAAACGCTCAAGCATCCACAAAGCGCCGCAGGACGAGAATCAACTCGCCAAAAGTATCCTTGATATAATCACGACTGAGGAAGAAGAAAAGCCTAAAGACAAGTCGGGGAAGAACCCCGCAGCGGTCGCGCTCGGCAAGCTCGGCGGTCTGAAAGGTGGCAAGGCCCGCGCCGAAAAGCTCTCGGATGAGAAGCGCAAAGAGATAGCTAAGAAGGCGGCAGCGGCGCGATGGTCACGTCAACCTAAAGGCAGATAAGCAGCCCCAAGCTCTACCTATCCTGAGCGTTCTCCCCTCACAGTCTATGTACTTCATCTATGCCGATGAGTCGGGAGATACCGGCCTCCTAAAGCCCGGCGGCACACCTTTCTTCGTCATAAGCGGCCTCATCATCCACGAAAGTTTCTGGAATGAGTTCTTTCAGAAAATCGTGGATTTACGGCGCGGTTTTCATAAGACATACGGGATTCCGCAACGCACGCCTTTTCACGCAACCGACATAGTGAATGGGCATGATGCCTACCACCATTCACAGTACGGCATGACGACTGCCGACAGGTTTAATCTTTACAGAGAGGTTTTAGAGTTTTTGGCGGCTCAAAAGGGGATGATTTACGTCCTGAACGTGTTCATCCAAAAAGACAAGTTCATTAGGCAGGATATGGATGTGTTTGATTGGGGCTGGCGAATCTTCCTCCAACGCTGTCACAACACACTTTGGCCGGGTGACGCTAGTGCTGCGCCGGGAGAGCTTGGGACTGACGGCGATTTCGGATTCTTAATCAACGACCGCACGCATGACGACGCCCTGAGGCTGTTGATGCGACGAATGCGAGCATTCAACTACATAAAAAGCAGTACCGGGCGTGGATATAGGAATATCTTAATCACCCAACTCTTAGACGACCCCGCGCCGCGTAATTCAAAGCACTCCTACATCGTACAGTTAGCCGATATGGTAGCCTTTGCGCTCGCCCGGCGTGACCGCCCGCGCCCGAAATTAAAGCCGCATGGGTTCGAGAAGTTTTTCGATATACTTGACCCTGTTCTGCTTAAAAGCGCGAATCCAAGTAACTCGCAAGGCATCGTTTACTTTCCGAAGTAAGGGAAAGAATAATGCCCCTTCCGAAAAAGGGGCATAGGTGGCGCGGCCTAGTACCACGCTCACGACGTGGGTTCGGTCACGCAGTCAGATTATACGCGCATAGCAACCCAAAGTCAAGAAATTCTTCGGTAAAATTCAAGCTTAAACTGTTGAGAAACTTACAATTACAGAGTTTTTCACATGTGGAAATTACTACTTGACAATGCTTGACCGCTCAAGCATAATAGCACCTGTCAGCAACACGGAAAGGTGCTAACGATGAACTGCCAAAACTGCGACGGTCAAACAAAGAAGTTCGGCAAGGATAGGAAAGGCAATCAGCGCGTCCGCTGCCTTTCGTGCGGCAAGACTCAGACCCTTACAGACCCTAAGCCGCTCGGCTCTATGTACCTCGCCGAAGAGAAGGCGCTCATGTGCCTTAACCTCTTAGTCGAGGGAATGAGCGTGCGAGCCATCGAAAGGATTACCGGAGTTCATCGTGACACTATCCTTGACCTTCTCGTTACGGTCGGCGACAAGTGCGAGAAGTTGATGGACGAGAAGATACAGGGCATCGCGGTTAAGGACGTTCAAGCGGACGAAGTTTGGGCGTATGTCCAGATGAAGGAAAAGACGAAGAAGCGGCAAGGGCTGAATGATGAGACTATCGGCGACGCCTACACGTTCATGGCGATTGACCGCGAGACGAAGCTCATCCTGTGCTGGCATCTCGGAAGGCGCACCGCGCAGGATACGGCCATCTTCATAGAGAAGCTTTACCACGCGACCAGCACGCACTTTCAACTTACGACGGACGGCTTCGGCGGGTATCCTGACGCCGTGATTCACTCGCTAGGCACTCGCGTTGATTACGCGCAGCTTGTGAAGCAGTACGCGCAGCCGACGGGTGACGAGCGGCGTTACTCCCCTGCGGAGTGCATCGGCGCGAAGAAGATACCCGTCATCGGCAACCCCGACCCCGCGCGCATCAACACGTCGCACGTCGAACGGATGAACCTCACAATCAGGATGCACACGCGCCGCCTGACGAGACTGACGAACGCCTTCTCAAAGAAGTGGACGAACCTCAAGGCGGCGATGGCCCTGCACTTCGCTTACTACAACTTCTGCCGCATCCATTCAACAATCAGATGCACCCCGGCTATGGAAGCGGGAATTACAAAGACCGTCTGGACGCTGAAAGACCTACTCACGAAAAGCAAGGCCGCCGCCGCGTAAGTGGCGGCCTTGCTTCCCGCCTCAACATCAAAGCCCCGACAACACGCTTTGCAGAAGTGTCCACACGAACTGAACAACCCCCCCGTTCGTCTCGTCGGCCTCTTTAGTCTCTAGTTCCATTTGCGGGGCTTCTTCCGTCGTGACGGCGGGTTGTGCCGGTGGCGGGTTTACAACCCCCGCGCTCATATCACCCGCGTAACTCGAAACGGCAAAGGCACAAGTTAGCGCCGCCACGGCGCACAGTCGGCGTAAGCTCTTCATCGGTTATCTCCTTCTAGAGTGTGACGGTTCGGAACGCTTGCAAGCCGCCTTGCAAGTTCAGAGAGTAGAACCGCTTTACTAATAAACTTGCAAGCCCTGAGAGCGGGCGCATAAGATGGCGGCGGCTTTGACAGTCCCACAGGGAAGGCCGTCTCACATGACATTAAGAGCCTCACTCATGCGCCAACTGGAAAACCGCGCCCTGAGCCGCGACCAGCGGGCGGAGCTACGCTGTCAGGTGGCGAAGAAGCTGGAAGAGGTCGGGGACTACGAGGGCGCGGGCGCGGCGCTAGGCGAGTTCTGGCAGGGGGTCGGGGAGAGGCCGCCCGTCGAACGGTTAGAGCAAAGCACCGCCGCCGAAGTGTTACTTAGAGTCGGGACGCTCACCGGATGGCTGGGCAGTTGCAAACAGGCCGAGGACGCGCAAGAGAAGGCGAAGAATCTCATCAGCAAGAGCGCCCGCACTTTCGAGGCGCTTTCGCATACGAAGAAGGTGCTGGAAGCCCAGACCGAACTAGCCTATTGCTACTGGCGACAGGGCGCGTATGACGAGGCCCGCGTCATCCTGACGGGCGTTCTCGAACGGCTCACGACGGACGGCTACCTCAAGGCTAAAGCCGTGCTCAGAACTGCCATCATCGAAAGGTCTGCTAACCGATACAGTGACGCGCTCCGCATCCTCACGGACTTCGCTCCCCTCTTCGATAAAATCAACAACCAGACAATCAAAGGCGGGTATCACAACGAACTCGGCGTCGTGTTTAAGAATCTCGCGGCGTCGGAGGGGCGCGACGACTACTTAGACCGCGCGTTCGTAGAGTACGCGGCGGCGAGCTTCCACTTTGAACAGGCGGGGCACACGCCATACCGTGCCCTCGTAGAAAACAATCTCGGTTTCCTCTTCTTCAAGGCCGGAAAGTTCAAAGCCGCGCACGAACACTTGGAGCGCGCCCGCCGCCTCTTCTCCGCGCTGAAAGACAAAGGCAGCGTGGCGCAAGTTGACGAGACGCGCGCCCGCGCACTTCTCGCGGCGGGGCACAACGAAGAGGCCGAAAGGATAACGAGGCTCGCCGTCCGCGCGCTGGAAAAAGGCGGGCGTCAGTCGCTTCTCGCGGAAGCCCTGACGACGCACGGGACGGCCCTCGCTCGCTTAGGACTCTACGACCACGCGCACATGACTCTCTTCCGTGCCGTCGAAGTGGCGTATCAGTCGGGCGCGCTCAACGACGCGGGCATAGCCGCGCTGGCCGCCATCGAAGAGTTAGGCGAACACCTGACGCCCGACGAACTGCGCGCCGTCTATGAGCGGGCCGACTCTTGGCTTGAGACTTCGCAACACCTTCCGACCTTACATCGGCTGCGTCAGGCCGCGAACCGCGTGTTAAGCACGGGCCGGAAGCGCGAGGACGCGCCAGAGGTTGACGCGGAGAAGGGGAGCGCGCTCAGGGAGATGATGCAGCGCTACGAGAAGAAGCTCATCCGGCAAGCCTTACAGCGCGCGGGCGGCAGTGTCACACAGGCCGCGCGTCTGCTCGGCGTCACGCATCAGGCGCTAAACTATATGCTGCAAAACCGCCACAGGGATTTACTGATAGAGAGGACTCCGGTAGTGCGGCGCAAGCGGAGCATTGTCAAAAAAGATACGTGAGAGGCCGGGGCTGTGTGTCAGGCTTTAACTGACCAGTGTATCGAAAGGGTTGACAACGCCGATACGCGCGCTAAGAAGCGCCACGGCCCCGACCGCCTGACATTATAACGCCCCGTATCCCAGCAACACAGATTTAGGACACTACCGGGCGCTGCCGACCTCACGTCCCTCTACTCCGAAGGCGCGTGCGGAGTCTTGACCAGACGACTCACGTCGAACCCTTGCGCTGAGGCGCGGCTGACGGCCTCGCGGTACGCTTCCTCGCTCATTTGCGGCGTGCGCGCGAGCACCCAGAGGTAGTCGCGGCGCGGGTCGCCGACGACCGCGTGGGAGTAGTCCGGCGCGAGGTCAATGATCCAGTAGTCGCCCCACACGAAGGGCAGGAACTTGAGATAAGCGGGCGCGAAACGCACTTCGAGCTTCGTATTCGGCCCTTTCTTGCTCGTGCGGCGCGCGCGGCCCTCGGCCTTCTTGAAGCGGCCTCCCTCCTCCCGGCACTGGTTGAGCACGTCAATCTCTCCGTCCTCGCGCAGCGTGTAGGTCGCCGACACGTCTCCGGCGCAATCCTTCTGGAAGCGG
>DASTQX010000483.1:0-18217 GCA_035761505.1 Pyrinomonadaceae bacterium | reverse complement strand
GCACCCACTCGTCGCCGCAGCCCGTGTGCGACTGAATCGGGAACGAGCCCATAATCATCGCCTCCAACAGCGAGGTGCTGATGGCGTCGCTGATGCTCAGCCCGATGGAGACGCGCGCGCTGCCGTGCATCCGCAGAATCTCCTCGTGCGTCCGCTCGCCCGACTCCCACTCGATGGGGATGCCCGTCTTCCGGCTGAGCAGTTCGGCGGCGAGCACGGCGTCGGGGTGCGTCAGGTACATCGTCACGCGGTAGCCCCGCAGCAGGTCGGCGCAGAGTTCGATGGCGCGCAGGCCGACGAGCGCGCGCCCGGCCCAGTTCTGGACGCCCTTCAGGACGACGTGGCGCTTGGCCGAGGGCGGCCCCGGCTCGCGCAGCGCGCGCATCCGCTCGACCTCGAAGCCTCCTGAGACGGGGAAGACCGGCATCGCCTCGCCCTCGAACCCGAACTCGCGCGCCAGCCCCACGTCGCGGTGACACTCGCAATGGTAATAGTCGCAGGCCGCCATCACCGCCCTGATCTTCTCGGCGTGCGCGGCGAGGCGACCAAAGAGGTAGATGTCGCTCCCCCAGTTGCTGACGGCCCAGAGGGGGAAGCCTTCGCCCGCGAAGTGCGCGCGCGCGGCGAGCGTCAGGTAGCCCGCGTGCTGAATCTCCATCGAGTGCACGAGGTCGGGGCGGAGTTCCTTGATTGTGCGCGCCAGCCGCCACGCGCGCTCCGGCCACGAAGGGTTGAGCTTTGCCGCGATGCGGCGCGCGAGCGAAGCTCCCTTCGGGAGCGGCCACTCGCCGACCACTTCCACGCTCTGGTCGAGCCCCTTCGGCCTGACGCTCAGCGGCTCGTGGAGCTTCAAGCCCCGCAGCTTCGGGTGCGGGGCGACCTCTCGCGCCGGGAAGAGATGAACGTCCCATCCCTGCCCCTCCAACTGGCCGATCCAGCGGGCGGTGTGGACGCTCTCCGCCATCGCCACGAAGAGGATGCGCGGCGGCCTCATCTCACCTTCGGCTTCGCCAGCACGTGACAGCGCGAGGCCGAGTCCTCTTCGACGTGCACGACCTTCAGCTCGTAGCCGAGCCCGGTGAGCAGTTCCTGCGTCTGCATCATGGTGACGATGTGATGGACTTCGATGAGCATCACCGGGCGCACCTCGGAGAGCATCTCGACGGCCCCTTCGAGCACCATCATCTCCGCGCCCTCCACGTCCATCTTGATGAGCGACGGGGCGGGCACGCGCCCCTCGCGCAGCAGCGTGTCGGCCCTCACCGTGTTGACCGTAATCCGCTCGAACGATTCATAGACGGACGGCACCTCCGGGGCGAACGCCCCGGCGATGTGGCTCCCCGAACTGTTGCCGGTATCCACGCTCGGGCTGAAGGTGAAACTCGTCTGTCCGTCCTCGTTCGAGAGCGCGTCCCCGACGATCTGGACGCGCTCGGCGAGGTCGGGGCTCCGGCCCAGATTCAGCCTGATGCGCTCGACGTTGTACGGGTTGGGCTCGAAGGTCACGACGCGCCCCGCCGGGCCGACGAGCGCCGCGAAGGCGAGCGCGTGGTAGCCCATGAAAGCGCCCACGTCCCAGACCGTCTTCGACTCGTAGCCGCCCTCTGCGCCGAGCGACTCGAAGATAAAGGGCTCGTAGTCGCCCCCGGCCATCGCCTTCCACGTCGGGACGCCGAGGTCAATGTACATCTCGCGGCCTGCGAGGGGGCCGCCGGAGAAGCGCACCCATTCCAGAGAGGCGGCGGGGGGCGTGGGCTGGGGCGCGGGCTCGTGCCTACCGCGCAGCGAACGTAATAAAGTTGTGAACATATCTACTCTACTCAGCATCCCACGGCAGGATCAGCGAAATGAGGCCGGTGCGCCTGACGGTCAGACCTTCGTTGCGGTAGCTCTTCACGTCGCGAATCTCGAACCAGTTTTCCCGGCACAGCCAGAACAGCTCGGCGTTCGGCAGCATGTAGGCGAAGACGGCCTCGTACACTCCGCCCGGCAGCAGCCGGGCCGGGATGCGGGCCGAGACGCGCCGCGTCTCGCCGGGTCGCAGCGGCGGGTTCTCCCGGCTGTCGCGGTAGAACGAATTAAAGATGGTCGTCCCGGCGGTCGTCATGACCTGAAAGGCGAAGGTGTGGCCCTCCATGAGGGGCGCGTCCAGTTCGAGGGTTGCGACGACTTCGTCCTCGAAGGTGACGAGTTCGCCCGGCGGCTTGTCGGCGGCCCGCACCTCCACCGACGCCGGTCGCGGGACGCCGGGCGCGTCGCGCAGCGTGTGCAGCTTGAAGGACGAGCCGGACTTCGCGCGCAGCTTGGCGAAAGCCTTTTCGATGGCGACCTCCGGCGGGCCGTCTTCGATGATGTGCCCGCCGTCGAGCAACAGGCAGCGCGTGCAGAGCGACTTCACCGCCTCGAAATTGTGGCTCACGAACAAGACGGTGCGCCCTTCCCGGCTGGCGCTCCCCATCTTCGCCAGACACTTCTTCTGGAAGGCCGCGTCGCCGACCGCCAGCACCTCGTCCACCAACAGGATTTCCGGGTCGAGGTGCGCCGCCACCGAGAAGGCGAGGCGCGTGTACATGCCGCTCGAATAACGCTTGACCGGGGTTTCGAGGAACTTCTCGATCTCGGCGAAGGCGACGATCTCGTCGAACTTGCGCTCGATCTCGACCTTCTTCATGCCCAGTATGGCCCCGTTCAAATAGACGTTCTCGCGCCCTGAGAGTTCGGGGTGAAAGCCCGTCCCGACTTCGAGCAGACTCCCGACGCGCCCGTAGAGTTCGACGCGCCCGCGCGTCGGCTCGGTGATGCGCGTCAGGATTTTCAGGAGCGTGGACTTGCCCGCCCCGTTGTGCCCGATGACGCCGAGCACCTCGCCGGGCGTGACCTCGAAGCTCACCCCGTCGAGCGCCCACAAATCCTGCCCGGCCTCGCGCTTCTTGCGACGGCCCCGGCGGAACGGGTCGGCCACGGCCCCGGCCAGCGCGTCGCGCAACGTCCGGTAGGACGCGTCGCCCCGCGTCCCGATGCGGTACTGCTTGCTCAAATCCTCGACCTTAATCATCGGCTTCATCGGCATCACTCAGATTACGTCGGCGAAACTCTTCTCCATGCGCCGGAACTCGAAGGCGGAGTAGATGAGCACGGAGAGCGTGATGGCGGCGGCGGCGGCGAGCGCCTGCCAGTCGAACGGCTGCCCGAAGAGGGCCGCGCGGAAGCCCTCGACGTAGCCCGACATCGGGTTAAAGAGGAGCAGCCAGCGCCACTTTTCCGGCACCACGCTGGAGGGGACGACGACCGACGAGACGAAGAGCCAGAGCTGGATAGCGAACGAGAGCACGAAGCGCACGTCGCGGTACTTGACGTTGAGGGCCGAGAGCCACATCCCCGTCCCGAAGGCGAAGAGCGTCGTCATCAAAAACAGCGGCGGCAGCATGAGCAGCCGCGGCGTCGGCGGCACCCCGTAATAGACCGCCATCCCGACGAGCAGAAGGAAGCCCAGCAGGAAGTCCACGGCGCACGCGCCGATGGCCGCCGCCGGCACCAGCATGCGCGGGAAATAGACCTTCGTGATGAGGTGAGCGTTGTTGACGACGCTGTTGCCGCTGCCGGTGACGGCGGTCGAGAAGAAAGTCCAGAGCACGAGCCCGGCGAGGGCGAAGAGCGGGTACGGGACGGCCCCCGTGTCAATGGCGGCCAGACGCCCGTAGAAGAGCGTGAAGATGACCATCAGGAAGAGCGGCTGGAGAATCGCCCACGCCGCCCCGAAGACCGCCTGCTTGTAGCGCACCTTCACGTCGCGCCACGTCAGGAAGTAGAGCAGCTCGCGGTGCGCCCACAACTCGCGGAGGTTGAGCGCGAGCCACGAGGCGCGCGGCTCGATGGTGACCACCGGCTTGTCCGGGAGGGAGACGGACGCCTGCGGCGGGGGCGGCGGCATGACCGGCGCGGCCTGTGCCGGGACAACTTTTTCCAACTCGCTCGTGCTTTCCCTCGTGGACAAACTCATTAGAACTCTTGATCCGGCACGACGGCCACCCGGCCCGCCGTAAGATTCTCGAAAAAGTGGCGGCCTGAGCTTGGTTTAAGTGCTTTGATGGTGATGGGCCGAATCCGCCTCCGGAAAAAGAATGGGTAGTCTAGCCGCGCCTTTGAAGGCGCGTCAAGCGAGCGGGCGGCGCGCGCCAAAGAGAACTCCCCCGCGCGCGACCCCTTTCGAGGGGAGCCGTGCGCGGGGGAGGTTTGAAGGGCTGAAGTCTCGGACGGCCCGTTACTGTTTGGTCAGGTCGGGAGCGCCGGGCTGGTTGTTGACTCCGTTGTCAACGATCATGCTGTCGCCCCACGAGGCGACGTTCGCGGGCGTCGAGATGCTCGTCGCGCAGTTGGTGATGTAGATGTTGGTGACGCGCACCGAGCCGCCGTTGGCGATGATGCCCGTCCCGTTATGACTCAGGTTCACGCCGATGAGGTGGCTGATGATGTCGTTAGCGCCGCCGCCCTGCTTGAGACCGCCGCTGTTACCGGCGACGAGGCTGGACATGAGCTGGCTGGAGCCGCCCCTCATCGTGAGGCGCGAGCGGTCGCCGAGGTTGACGCCGTTTCCGGCGCGCGCGATGTTCACGTTTTCGAGGATGGCGGTGTTGAACTGGCCGGCGACGTTGCTGGTCAACCTGATGCCCTCGCCGACATCGCTGATGGTCGAGTCCTTGACGAAGAGTTGCGCGTTAGTGCCGGTCGTCATCTCGATGCCGTCGCCTGAGAAGCGGAAGATGCGGCAGTTCTCGACGTAGAGAGCCTTCCCCGACAGGAAGCGGATGCCGTCCACTCCGAGCGTCGTCCCGGCCCCGTTGATGGAGATGTTGCGGAGGTGGACGACGATGGTGTTGGGCGCGCCGGAGAGCGAGTCGTTGATGATGAAGCCGTTCGTCCCGGAGGCGAGGGTGGAGCCCCAGCCCGACCCGGTGCCGCCGTCAACCGTGATGGATTTGGTGATAGTCAGAGTGCCGTAGCCGCCGGGGTCGAGCACGTCAATCTCGCCGCCTGCGGCGGTCTTCGAGATCGCGCCGGCGAAGGTCTTGCAGGGGGCAGTGCGGCTGCACGGGTTCACGTCGTCGCCGACGCCCGACACCCACGTGCGGGTCGCCTGCGCCTGCGCGAAGACGCCGAGCGCGAGGGTGAACAGAACAAATGTAAGAGCGTTGAGAGTGATGCGGGTCTTGGACATTTCAGGGAATTCTCCTTTTGGCGAGTCAAGTTGCTAGTTTGGCGAGTTCTAAGGTCGCTAGGCGGCGCGGCGTGTACTTGGGGCCGCGGGTCGTGTATCAAAGGGCAGAAAGAAAAGTGGTAACTACCCAATGCTCTGTTAGCGGGCGAGGCCAAAAAGGCCCGACGGGCTCGGCTTCAATAGAAGCGGCGCAACCTTTTATGCTAAATTGCGCGCCTTGTCAAATATTTTTTGACCTACTTTAAAGGCGCTCGCGCGTTCGCGGTTCCGGCCCGGCCCCGGCCACGCGGGCGGCGCTTTCGAGCCCCGCCCCGCGACGGAGACGGGCCGCATTTTCTTCCCCGCGCCGGGGACTTCCGGTTCCCGTCGGTGCGTGTCTCTCGCACGCGCTGTAAACTACGCGAAAAGAGCCGCCGCCGTCACCACGTAGGTAGGTAGTGTCGGAGTGCGCGCGCCGGGGCGACTTTCGCCGACCGCCGCGCCGCGCCCGCCGGGGGTTTCGGCGACTTGAGCAAAGCGGGTGCGTCCTTTAGTCTTGGCGTGCGCCGCCGGGGCGACTCCGTAAAGGACGTGGGGCGCGCAAAGATTAAGCGGCTCTCAAATCTCAGGCTCGAAAAACTTGTTAGAGCGTCATCGTGGGATGGAGAAGATGAAAAAAATATTCGTGACGGGCGGCGCGGGCTTCATCGGCTCGGCCTTCGTCAGGCTCGTGCTCTCGGAGATTCCCGCCTGCGAGGTCGTCAACTTCGACGCCCTCACCTACGCCGGGAACCTCGACAACTTGGCGGGGCTCGAAGACGCGGAGCGCCACCGCTTCGTGCGCGGCGACATCTGCGACCGAGAGGCCGTGCGCGCCGCGCTCGACGAAGGGACGGACGCCGTGGTCAACTTCGCCGCCGAGTCGCACGTTGACCGCAGCATCACCTCGGCGGACGAGTTCCTGCGCACCAACATCCTCGGCACGCAAGTCCTCCTCGACGCGGCGCGCGAGCGGGGCGTCCGCCGCTTCGTGCAGATCAGCACCGACGAGGTGATGGGGAGCCTGCCCGACGAGGACGAAGCCTTCTTCACCGAGGACTCTCCGTTCGAGCCGAACAGCCCTTACTCGGCCTCGAAGGCCGCCGCCGAGCACTTGGCGCGCGCCGCGCACCACACGCACGGGCTCGATACGGTGGTCACGCGCTGCGGCAACAACTACGGCCCGCGCCAGTTCCCGGAGAAATTTTTGCCGCTCATTATCTCGAACGCGATGCGCGACGAGCCCTTGCCGCTCTACGGCGACGGGCGCTACACGCGCGACTGGATTTACGTCGAAGACCACTGCCGCGCCATCCTCATGGTGATGCAGAAAGGGCGTCCGGGCGCGGCCTACAACATCGGCGCGCGCAACGAGCGGCGCAACATCGAGGTCGCGCACGCGGTACTGAACAAACTCGGCAAGCCGCTCTCCTTAATCCGCCACGTCAAAGACCGTCCCGGCCACGATCGCCGCTACGCCATTGACCCCTCGCGCGTCGAAACCGAACTCGGCTGGCGTCCGCGCGAGACTTGGGAGACGGGCTTGGAGAAGACGCTGCGCTGGTACGCCGACAACCCGGAATGGGTCGAGCGCGCCCGCAGCGGCGCATACCGCGAGTACTACGAGCGTCAATACGGGACGGAGGTTTCAAGCTGAGAGGCTGCGGGGCTTGGAGAGACTGGTTGAAGAAGATTCGCTTTAACTAATCTCTCCAAGCCCCGCAGCCTCTAGCCTCACGATTATGAGAGTTCTCATCACGGGCGCGGGCGGAATGGTGGCGCGCGCCGTCGCGGAACACTGCGCGGGGCGCGGCGACGAAGTCTCGGCGCACGACCGCGCCGCGCTCGACATCACGAACGAGCGGGCGGTCAGGGAGGTCTTCGAGCGCGAGCGGCCAGAGGCCGTCATCAACTGCGCGGCGTGGACGGACGTAGATGCCTGCGAGTTAGACCCGCAACGCGCTTACGAGGTCAACTCGCGCGCCGTCGGGCTCCTCGCCGCCGGGGCGCGCACGGTCGGCGCGGGCTTCGTCACCATCTCGACCGATTACGTCTTCGACGGCGGAAAAACTGAAGGCTTCTACACGCAGCGCGACGACCCCCGGCCAGAGAGCGCCTACGGGTCGGCGAAGCTCGAAGGCGAGCGCATTGCGCAGGCCACCTCGGCGCGCACCGTCGTCGTCCGCACGGGCTGGATTTTCGGCCCCGGCGGGCGCAACTTCCTCGCCACCGTCGTCGAGCGGGCGCGGCGCGGCGAGCGCCTCACGGCCATCTCGGACGCCTACGGGACGCCGACCTACGCGCCCGACCTCGCGGCCCGGCTGCGAGAGCTGGCCGAGCGCGACCTGCCGGGCGTCTATCACGTCGTCAACGGGGGCGAGGGGTCGAGCTTCGAGGGGTTCGCGCGGGCGGCGGTCGAAATCTGCGGTGCAACCGGGGCCGAGGTCGAGGGCATCAAGATGGATTCACTCCGCAGGCCCGCGCCGCGCCCGCGCAACTCGCGGATGCGCTGCCTGCTCTCGGAGGCCGTGGGGCTCGCCCCCCTGCGCGACTGGCGCGAGGCGCTCGCCGAGTTCGCCGCGCACGGTTCCTGAGAGGGTTTTTGGCTCGCCTCACCGGGCCCGGTTCCGCTCCCCCGGCGCGCGCGGGGCGCGGGAAAATGGCGTGTCCCGCGTTTGCCGCGCGGGCCGTCTCTGTTATGATGACGGGTCTTTGGTCAACCTCTTGAGGCGTGCGGATTTCGCTTCGCCGACAACCCCGGAAGATGAAGAAGTAAAGAAATATGATGTCGCAAGATAATCGCCTGCTGCCCTTGAGTTCGGAGTCTCTCGACCGCCCGTTGCGCGACCTCGCGCACCCGGTTCCGGTCGCCGCCGCCGCGTCGCCGAGCGAGCCCGCGCACCTGCGCGAATACCTCGCCGTCGTGCTGAAGCGCAAATGGCTCATCCTGAGCCTCGTGGTGGTCGCCACGAGTCTGGCGGCGATCCAGATGTACCGGCTGCCCTCGACCTATGAGGCGGTGACGACCATCCAGATCGAGCAGAAGGCGCGGAGCGTGCTTTCGACCGGGCGCGACGGCGGCGTCATCATTCGCGGCGGCAACGACCCGCAGTACTGGCAGACGCAGCTCAAGCTCCTCACGACGCAGCAACTTTTGCGGCAGGTCGTGATGCGCCTCAACCTCCAGAACAACCCGGCCTTCCTCGGCACCAGTCGCGGCACGGGCGTCATCACCTCGCTACGGCGCGTGCTGACGGGCGAGAAGGCGACGACCGCGCAGCAGCAGCAGGAGCAGCGCGAGCAGGAGGGCGCGGTTCCGGTCGTCAACGATACGGAGTGGCCGGAGTGGCTTCAGGCGCAGACGCTGACGCCGGAGCAGGCGCAGCGGCTCGAACCCTACGAGGACGTGCTGCGCGCCAACCTCAAGGTCGAGCCGGTCGAGCGCACGAGCCTCGTCTATATCCGCTTCCAGCACACCGACCCGCAGGTCGCCTCGAACGTCGTCAACACCATCGCGGCGATCTTCTCCGAGAACGACAAGCGGCGCGAGACGGTGGGCTCGGAGCGGGCCGAGAGCGTGCTCGGCAAGCAGGTCATTGACCTCCAAGCGCAGATCAAGGCCGACGAGGCGACGCGGCTCGCCTACATGCAGCGCAACGACCTCCCGCTCGACGACAAGGCGGGGATGGACTTGACCGCCGACCGCTTGAAGAACAACAGCGCGCAGATGCAGCAGGCCGAGGCCGAGCGCAAGGAGGCGCAGGCGGCCTACGAGGCGGCACTGGCGACGCGCAACTCCGCCGGAGTCTGGTCAATCCCGCAGGTGCAGGCCGACAAGAACGTCCAGCGCCTGCGCGAGAGGATCGGCGACCTCAAGGAGCAGCGAGCGGCGCTGTTGGAGACTTACACGGAAGAGTGGCCCGCCGTCAAAAAGATAGATGCGCAGATGAAGCAACTCGAAGGCCAGCTTGAGAAGATGCCGAACGAGATCGTTGCCTCGCTCAAGGCCAACTACGACAAGGCCGTAAAGAAGGAGCGGGAGTCGAGCGCCGCCTACTTCAGCGAGCGCGGGCGCGCGCGCTCGCAGAGCGTCTCCGAGATGGGCCTCGGCGAACTCAACCAGCGCATCGAGACCAACAAGCAGCTTTACCAAACCTATCTCCAGCGCCTCAACGAGCTGAAGGTCACGTCGAGCGACCGCTCCGACAACGTCACGCAGGTCGAGGAGGCGCGCACGCCGCGCACGCCCATCGGCCCGGCCCGCGCCCGCAACATCATCATCGCGCTCATGCTCAGCTTGGGCGTCGGCGTTGGCTTGGCCTTCCTGCTCGACTATCTCGACGACACCTTGAAGTCGGTCGAGGACGTTGACCGCCACCTCCAACTGGCGACGCTCGCGCTCATCCCCGCGCCGCGCGAGGCCCGGCGCTTCCTGAATCGCGGCGGCTTGCCCGCGCCCGAACCGGGCGAGAACACCGCGCTTGCGCTCATCCAAGACGTGCGCTCGCCCGTGGCCGAAGCCTACCGCCACTTGAGAACGTCGCTCCTGCTCTCCTCGGCGGGCCAGCCGCCGAAGACCGTGCTCGTCACTTCGAGCCAGCCGTCCGAGGGCAAGACGACGACCGCCGTCAACATCGCCATGATGCTCGCGCAGACGGGCGCGGAAGTCCTCCTGCTCGACTGTGACCTGCGCCGCCCGCGCATCCACTCGCACTTCGGGCTCTCGAACGCTCGCGGCGTCACCAACTATCTTTCGGGCGAGGCCAACGTCAGCGAACTCGTGCAGGCGTCCGAACGGATACAGAACCTCAAGGTCATCACTTCGGGGCCGGTGCCGCCGAACGCCGCCGAGCTTCTCGGCTCCGACGAGATGCGCAAGCTCCTCTACGTGCTCTCGGAGAACTTCACGCACATCATCATTGACTCGCCGCCCGCGATTTCGTTCACCGACGCCTCCATCCTCTCGACGATGGTGGACGGCGTGATGCTCGTCGTCCACGGTGGGCGCTCGTCGCGCGCGGTCGTGCGCCGCGCCAAGCAGCAGTTGCAGGACGTGGGCGCGCACATCTTCGGCATCGTGCTGAACAACGTGAAGCTGGAGTCGAACGACTACTACTATTACAACAGCTACTACTCCGGCTACTACGCCGAGGACGAGGGCGCGCCCGAAGGCGCGGAGGCGGCGAGCGCCGGAGGCAACGGCGACGGGCGCAGGGCGGGTTGATGGGCGAGCCTGAATTCTCGTCCATCGCGCCGGACGTGCGCCTCGGAAGAGACGTGCGCGTCCACCGCTTCGTCAACCTCTACGGCTGCGAGATCGGCGACGAGACGAGAATCGGCACGTTCGTCGAAATCCAGAAGGGCGCGCGCGTCGGGGCGCGCTGCAAGATTTCGAGCCACACCTTCATCTGCGAGGGCGTCGAGATCGAGGACGAAGTCTTCGTCGGTCACGGCGTCATGTTCATCAACGACCGCCGCCCCCGCGCCACACGCCCCGACGGCACGCCCCAAACGGAAGCCGACTGGACGCTCGAACGCACCGTCGTCCGGCGCGGCGCGAGCATCGGCACCAACGCCACCATCCTCGGCGGCCTCGAAATCGGCGAGCGCGCCACCGTCGGCGCGGGCGCGGTCGTCACCCGCAACGTCCCCGCCGGTGCGACCGTCGCGGGCAATCCGGCGAAGATTTTGAAAAGTGATAAGTGATGAGTGAGAAGTGATAAGAAAAGAGCTGTCTTCCTTCTTATCACTTCTCACTCATCACTTATCACTTATTACTTTATGAACGTTCCTTTCGTTGACTTACAAGCCCAGTACCGCGCCATCAAGGCGGAGGTGGACGAGGCGATTCACCGCGTCTTGGACTCGTCGGCGTTTATCCTCGGTCGAGAGGTGGAAGCGTTCGAGCGGGCGTTCGCCGAGTACGTGGGCGCACGGTTCTGCGTCGGCGTGAGCAACGGGACGGCTGCCGTGCAGCTCGCCGTCTCGGCCTGCGGCGTCGGCCCCGGCGACGAAGTGCTCGTCCCGGCCAACACCTTCTTCGCCACCGCCGAGGCCGTCTCGACGGCGGGCGCGACGCCCGTCTTCGTGGACTGTGACCCGGACTCCCGCAACATCTCCGTCGGCCAGCTCGAAGCCGCCGTCACCGAGCGCACGCGGGCCGTCATTCCCGTCCACCTCTACGGCCAACCGGCAGACCTCGACCCCGTCTTCGAGCTGGCCGCGCGGCACGACTTGATCGTCATCGAAGACGCCGCGCAGGCGCACGGCGCGCGTTACAAGGGCCGCCGCGTCGGCGCGCTCGGTCGCGCGGGCTGCTTCAGCTTCTACCCCGGCAAGAACCTCGGCGCTTACGGCGAGGGCGGCGCGGTCGTGACCGACGACGCGGAAGTCGCGCGCCGCGTCCGGCTGCTCCGCGACCACGGCTCCGAGCAGAAGTACCGGCACGAAATCGTCGGCTACAACTTCCGCCTCGAAGGCTTGCAGGGCGCGGTGCTCGGCGTGAAGCTCCGCCACCTCGACGGCTGGAACGCGCTCCGCCGCGCGCACGCCGCGCGCTACGCGGAACTGCTCGGCCCGCTCGAAGCCGAAGGCGCGCTCTCGCTCCCGCGCGAGATGCCCGACGCCGAACACGTCTATCACCTCTACGTCGTCGAGACCGAAGGGCGCGACGCGCTCCAACGCGAGCTGCAAGAGGCGGGCATCCAGACCGGCATCCACTATCCCGTGCCCATCCACCTCCAACCCGCCTACGCCTCGCGCGGCCACAAGGCCGGGGACTTCCCCGAAGCCGAAAGGCAGGCGGCCCGCGTCCTCTCGCTCCCGATGTTCCCGGAGCTGACGGGCGAGCAGTTGGAACACGTCGCGCAAGCGATTAAGAACGCGGTCGGTAGTACCCGGCGGCCAGCCGCCAGTGTCGTCTGAGACTTCGCCGAGCGCGGATTGCACTGCTCACCGCTCACCGCTTACTGCTTACTGCTTACTGCTTACTTTTTATGAGCATCACCATCGGCATCATCGGCTGCGGCTACTGGGGGCCGAACCTGATCCGCAACTTCGTCGAGTCGGAGACGGCGGAGGTGCGTTGGATTTGCGACTCGGACGCCGAGCGCCTTGAGAAGATCAGCCGCCGCTACCCTTCGGCGCGCACCGCGCTCGACTACCACGAGCTTCTGGCCGACCCCCGGCTCGACGCCGTCGTCATCGCCACGCCCGTCGCCACGCACTACCGCTTCGCCCGCCGCGCGCTCGAAGCCGGAAAGCACGTCCTCGTCGAAAAACCTTTCACGGCGAGCGTGCGCGAGGCCGAAGAGTTGATCGAACTGGCCGCGCGCGAGGGGCTGACGGTGATGGTGGATCACACCTTCATCTACACGGGCGCGGTGCGGCGCATCAAGGAGCTTGTCTCCGGCGGCGAGATCGGCGACCTCCTCTACTTCGACTCGGTACGCATCAACCTCGGCCTCTTCCAACATGACGTGAACGTCGTCTGGGACTTAGCGCCGCACGACCTCTCCATCATGGATCACGTCGTCGGGCGCGAGGCCGTCTCGCTCACGGCGACGGGCAGTTGCCACATCGAGCCCGGCATCGAGAACATCGCCTACGTCCAACTGCGCTTCGACGATTCGTTCATCGCCAACTTTCACTTCAACTGGCTCTCTCCCGTCAAGATTCGCCGCACGCTCATCGCCGGGAGCCGCAAGATGATTGTCTATGACGACATCGAGCCGACCGAGAAGGTGCGCGTTTACGACAAGGGCATCGAGCGCAACGGCCCCGGAGCCGCCGACAAGGAGGCGACCTACCGCGCGCTCGTCAGCTACCGCACGGGCGACGTGTGGGTGCCGCAACTCGACCCGACCGAGGCGCTCCGCTACGTCTGCGCCGAGTTCCTCGAAGCCGTCGCGGGCTCGCGCCGCTCGCTCTCCGACGGCGAGGCCGGACTCCGCGTCGTCCGCCTCCTCGAAGCCGCGCAGGAGTCCATCAACAACAACGGGCGGCTCATCAAGTTGTAGTTAAAGAGAATCACTCAACCGGGACGGACGCGATAAAAGGCGCGGAGCCGCACGACGCACGCGGAATGATTCGTCAAGCCCGGTTTGAAATCTCCAATCCCGAATCCCGAATCTGAACTTCCAAACAGCGACCCCTTCAACATCAAATGACGACGACTTCGACGACGATGCAAGTTCCCCTGCTCGACCTCAAGCAGCAGCACGCCGCCCTGCGCGAAGAGTTGCGCGCGGCGGTCGAGCGCGTCTTCGACTCGCAGCAGTTCATCCTCGGCGAAGACGTGCGCCTCCTCGAAGCCGAACTCGCGCGCTACACGCACGCCGCGCACGCCGTCGGCTGCGGCTCCGGCTCCGACGCCATCCTCCTCGCCCTGCTCGCGCTCGACGTGGGCCGAGGGTGCGAAGTGCTGACCACGCCCTTCACCTTCTTCGCCACCGCCGGGGCCGTCTCGCGCACGGGCGCGCGCCCCCGCTTCGTTGATATCGAGCCGCGCACCTACAACCTCGACCCGGCGCAACTCGAAGCCGCCACGACCGAGCGCACGCGCGTCGTCATGCCCGTCCACCTCTACGGCCAGTGCGCCGGGATGGATTCGATTTTGGAGTTCGCCTCGCGGCGCGGCCTCCACGTCGTCGAGGACGCGGCGCAGGCCATCGGCGCGCAAGACCGTGGCCGACAGGCGGGCTCGATGGGTGCAATCGGCTGCTTCAGCTTCTACCCGACGAAGAACCTCGGCGCGGCGGGCGAGGCGGGCCTTTTGACGACCGGCGACGACGCGCTCGCCGAACGACTCCGGCGGCTCCGCGTCCACGGCGGCGAGACCGAATATCACCACCGCGAGATCGGCTTCAACAGCCGACTAGACACCTTGCAGGCCGCCATCCTGCGCGTCAAACTCCCGCACCTCGACGCCTGGTCGCAGGCCCGGCGCGAGCGCGCCGAAACCTACACGCGCCTCGTCGCCGAAGCGGGGCTCGAAGAGTTCGTCACGCCGCCCTTCGTCCGCCCCGACGCGCTCCACATCTTCCACCAGTACGTCGTCCGCGTCCACGGCGACCGGCGCGACGCGCTCATCGAACACCTCAAAGCCCACGGCGTCGGCACCAAGATTTACTACCCCGTGCCGCTCCACTTGCAGGAGTGCTACCGCGAACTCGGCTACCGCGCGGGCGACTTCCCCGAATCCGAGCGCGCCGCGCGCGAAACCCTCGCGCTCCCCATGTTCCCCGAACTGACCCCGGCTCAGCAGCACTACGTCGTCGAAACCGTCCGCCGTTTTTTCGCCTGAGTATGAGTCATTAACTTCAAGAAGGAGCGTGGCGTCGAGAACATATTTTGGCCGCTTGTAAAGTCACCTGACACTGCGATTCGACGTGTTATCCTGTCGCCAGTCATTAAATCGGAAATTAGACGCCTGAAGGGGGCGGGCTAATGACGAGGCGGAAGCCGCGAGGAAAGGCATGACTCCGAAGAGTCTCACCGGGACGTTCAAGGAAAAACTTAGAGACCCTATCTGGCAGGCCGTCGGCGCGCTCATTGCTTTGGTCAGTCTGTTCCTGCCCTTCCTCTTCGGCGCTTCGATGAATAGCTCGTCGAACCCGGCGGGCTCCGCGGAGTCGGGGAAGGTGATGATCTTTCCGACGACCAGCGTGAGTCTCATCAACTTCCCGGAAGCGTTGACCGAGCGCACGCGTCTCCTCATTGACGGCAAAGAGGAACAGGATGTCAGGCTCTACATTTTCTACGTCGAATACAGGGGCAACCGCCCTCTGCGGAAAGACGATTTTGAAGCGCCGATTCGCGGCAGCTTGCCGCAGGACAGGAAGATCATCACCGTCCAAAAATCGCCGGACGCGAAAAAATCGCTGTGGCGGGATGAGAGCGGTCACGAGTCGAATGAGGAGAGAGCGCCTGCGATAGATTTCGAGATTACGTTGAACAATCAGCAGAACTTCGAGATCAAGCCGATGCTCATGAATCCGGGCGAGTGGTTCAAACTCGAAGTTTACACGTCGGCCCGCACGTCCGACGCGAAAGCGACTAAAACCCCCACTCCCGTTCCCACCTCCACACCGGACGGGAAAGGCACGATTCAAAACAAGCCTTCGGAAATCACTTGGGTTTGCCGCATCGCCGGGGTCAGGTGCCCCGCGCCGTATGAGCCGAGGGCGAATCGCTCCCGCCTCCTGCAAGAGCCGTGGTTTTTGCAAGTCTATCTTGAGCATCAGGGATGGGCCATCTACTTTATCGTGCTCTTCGTCGTAGTCAACTTGATGTTGATTCTGATTCTCGCGAAGATTGCCGGGATTGTGCAGCCCCTCTCCTTTACGGAAATGCTCTTCATCTCCGTCATCGTCGTCTCAAGCCTTTCCGTCTCCGAGGTTCTCGCCGACTGGCTCTTCAAAGATAACGCCTTGGACAAGCAGCCGCTCGTCTCGACCGTCCTGTTGTTTATCCACGCAATTCTCTTCATCATCCTGCTGGTCTATATCATCGCAACGCGGAAGAAGGCCGCTTCACGCAATCCATGAGACACGGTTCGACGGAACCGTGCCGAAAAGAAAGGGAGTCGAATGTACCCGTTGATAAAAGGACTTTGCTTCTCGCGCGCCCGCCGCGCGGCCTCTCTGCTCGTCCTCCTGCTCGTCACTTGCGGCGCTGCCAGCCGGGCCGAGTTGCCGCCTAACGTCTATAAAGACTTGCAGGCGAAGTCGCCCGAAGCGCTCGTCATCAAAGTTCTCTCCGTGGAGACGAAAGAGACGGACGAGCCGCGACTCGTCCGCGTGTCCGTCACCGTCAAGGCGCGCGTCGAGCGGGTCAACCGCACGAACTCCGGCCTCAAGCCCGGCGCGGCCATCCGCATCCGGTACGAGCACCGCCGCCACAGAGCGCCGATGGCCGGGCCGAGCGAAGTCCCCGTCCTCAAGCGGGGCGAAGTCTATCCCGCCTACTTGCGGAAGGCGGAGGCGGGCGATTACTCCCCGGCGGCCAGAGGCTACAGCTTCCAGACCGTGGACTGAGCGCGACTCAAAAAAATGCCGACCGTCCTCAGAAGCGGGCCGTACAGGTTCTTCTTTTACGCCGGTGACCGTAACGAGCCGCCGCACATTCACGTCGAACGCGACACCGAGACGGCCAAGCCCCGTGAGATTGCAAAACAGCGGAGGCTTTAGTAGAACTGAAATCGGTCGCCTCCGGAAACTTGTCGAGGATAATCGAGAAGCACTGTCGAGGAGTTGGGATGAGTACTTTAACGGCTGAAGCGAGAGCGCGGGAGGTGACGGTCACGGACGACGCCCTCGTCGTGGACTTGCATGACGGGCGCACCATCTCCGTCCCCCTCGCGTGGTTCCCTCGCCTCCTGCACGGGACTCCGGCGGAGAGAAACAACTGGCGCTTCATCGGCGGGCAAGAGGGAATACACTGGCCGGGGTTGGACGAGGACATCAGCGTCGAGAACCTGCTCGCGGGCAGACCTTCGGGCGAGAGCCAGAGTTCGTTCAAGCAGTGGCTGGAAAACCGCCGGGCGGTCTGACGGTCGAATGATTCCCTTCGGTCTTCCTCTTAATTGAATCCGTTCCCTGCTCATGGAAGTTAAAGACACAACGACGGACGCGCTCGCGGGCACGGTGAAGGGGCCGGGCGAGCGCCCGCACGAGTACCTGTTCATCACGGCGGACAACCGGCGGGCGCGTATCGGCGAGTTCGTCTATTACTCGGCGCACGACGGCGCGGAGGAGCGGCGCATCCTCGGCAACATCACGGCGCGGCGGCTGGTGCGGAACCTGCCGGACACCTTTCTCTCCGACCCGGAGACGCCGCCCGCGATGCTCTCTTCGCTCATCGGCCTCGACGGCGAGGGCTGCGAGTTGTACGAAATCACGGTCGAGACTATCGGCTACTTCAGCCGTCGTCTGGGCGACTTCGTCAACCCGCGCATCCCGCCGACGCCGGGCGACCCCGTGTTCCTCGCCTCTTCGCAGACGCTCTCGGACGTGCTCTCGCCCCGCCACGCGGGCGACACCGGCTCGGCCCACGTCGGGAGCCTTCTGACGCGCGAGGCGGGCGAAGTCCCCGTCGTGCTCTCGATCAAGGACGTGGTCTCGACGCACCTCGCCATCCTCGCCTCGACGGGCGCGGGCAAGAGTTACACGGCGGGCGTGCTGGTCGAAGAGTTGATGATGCCGCACAACCGCGCCGCCGTCCTCATCGTTGACCCGCACGGCGAGTACGACACCCTGCGCTCCATCGAGGACGACGCGCAGTTCCGCTCCGACGCGGACGGCTACCGACCGGAAGTCAAAATCTTCACGCACGACCGCATCAAGGTGCGCTTCTCTTCGCTGACGGAGGCCGACGTGAAGTACCTCTTGCCCGAAGGCACTTCGGACAAGATGCTCCACTTTCTCTCGCAGGCGTTCCGGCAGTTGACCGCCACGCGGCAGAACGAGTTGTGGGGCTATCACGACCTCCGCGACGAGGTGAAGGCGCAGAAGTACGAGGGCGGCGAGCGGAGCGAGTCGAGCAACGCCTCCTCCATCGAAGGTCTTCTCTGGCGGCTCGACATGCGCTTCGACCGCCCCGACTCGCTCTTCTCCGACAGCGAGCACATCCCCCTCAAAGAGATGTTCCAGCCGGGGCGCTGCACCGTGCTGCAACTCTCCGACATCGAGCAGAACGAGCAACAGGTCGTCGTCGCCACGCTCCTGCGCCGCGTCAACAAGGCGCGCATGGCGACCGTCCGCGGCGAGTCGCAGGAGGGCACCGACAGCCACCTCCCCTACCCCGTCTTCACGCTCCTCGAAGAGGCGCACCGCTTCGCGCCCGCGGGCCAGACGGTCGTCTCGACGAACATCCTCAAGCAGATTCTCTCCGAGGGTCGCAAGTTCGGCGTCGGCATCGGGCTCATCACGCAGCGCCCGGGCAAACTCGACCAGGACGTGCTCTCGCAGTGCATGACGCAGGTCA
>DASTQX010000482.1:0-20730 GCA_035761505.1 Pyrinomonadaceae bacterium | reverse complement strand
TCTGCGGCGAACAGTCTTTGAGCTATGGCGAACTCGACGCGCGGGCCAACCGTCTGGCTCATTACTTGAGGCGGTTGGGGGTCGGGCCGGAACAGCCGGTCGGAATCTGCGTCGAGCGTTCGACGGAAATGATCGTGGGCCTTCTCGGCATCCTGAAGGCGGGCGGCGCGTATGTGGCGCTCGATCCCGATTATCCGGCGGAGAGGCTTTCGTTGATGCTGGAAGAGACGGGCGCGTGCATCGTGCTGACGCAGGAGCGGCTATCGGTGCATCTCCGCGAAGGCGCGGCGCGCTTGGTTTGTCTCGATAGCGAAGGGGCAGAGATCGCGCGCGAGAGTTGCTCTCATCTGCGCGTGCGCGGCGACGCGGAGCAGTTGGCTTACGTCTCTTACACGTCGGGCTCGACGGGGAGGCCGAAGGGCGTCTGCGTCCCGCACCGTGGGGCCGTGCGGCTCGTCAAGGGGAGCGGCTACGCGGACTTTTCGCCCGGCCAAGTCTTCCTGCAAATGGCCCCGCTCGCCTTCGACGCCTCGACCTTCGAGATTTGGGGTGCGCTGTTGAACGGCGCGCGGCTCGTCATCTACCCGCCGGGGACTCCTTCGCTCGAAGAGCTGGGCGAGGTCGTGCGGCGTCAAGGCGTCACGACCTTGTGGCTCACGGCGGGACTCTTTCACCTCATGGCGGAGCACAACCTCGAAGGTCTGCGCGGCGTGCGGCAGTTGCTCGCGGGCGGCGACGTGCTCTCCGCGAGGCACGTGCGGAAGGTGACGGAAGAGTTGCCGGGCTGTCAGGTCATCAACGGCTACGGGCCGACGGAGAACACGACTTTTACCTGTTGCCATCCGGTGGACGCGGGCGCGGCTCTGAGCACTTCGGTTCCCATCGGGCGGCCCGTCTCGAACACGCGTGTCTATGTGCTCGACGGCGGCGGGCAGCCGTCGGCGGTCGGCGCGCTCGGCGAGTTGTACGCGGGCGGCGACGGCCTCGCGCGCGGTTACGTCAACGACCCAAGACTGACCGCCGAGCGTTTCGTCCCCGACCCGTTCGGGCCGGAAGCAGGAGGCCGCCTCTATCGGACGGGCGACGTGGTGAGACGCTTGCCGGGCGGCGACATCGAGTTCGTGGGGCGGCGAGACGAGCAGTTGAAGGTGCGCGGCTTCCGCGTCGAGCCGGGCGAGATCGAGGCGGCGCTGCGCGAGGAATGCGGCGTGAGGGACGCGCTGGTCGTGGCGCGCGGCGAGGGCGAGGGGCGGCACTTGGTCGCCTACGTCGTCTGCGCGGGCGGCGAAGAAGAGGCGGGCCGCTTGCGCGAGGCGCTGCGGCGAAGGCTGCCGGACTACATGGTTCCGTCGCACTTCGTCGCGCTCGACGAGCTGCCTTTGACTCACAACCAGAAGGTTGACCGCTCGCGCCTGCCGGAGCCGCGTGCGCTCGCGCCGTCGCAACCTTCCGAGCCCCCGGCGAACGAGCGCGAGCGCAGGCTCGCTTCGGTGTGGGCGGAAGTGCTGGGCCGCGAGAGCGTCGGGCGCAGGGATAACTTCTTCGAGTTGGGCGGCGACTCCATCATGAGCATCCAGATCGTCGCGCGGGCGCGCGAAGAGGGGATGCGCTTCACGGTGCAAGACCTCTTCCAGCACCAGACCGTGGCCGACCTCGCGCTGCACGCGCGCGAGGCGAAGGCCAACGTCCCAGAGGCCGCCGAAACGGGCAAGGCCGTCCCGCTGACGCCGATTCAGAGATGGTTCTTCGGCCTTGAGCTTGAAGAGCCGTGGCACTTCAACCAGTCCGTGCTGCTGCGGCCCCTTCGGGAGTTGAGCGAGGAAGCGTTGCGGATTGCGCTCGACGCTCTGCTCGAACAGCACGCTTCCTTGCGCCTGCGCTTCACGCAGACCGCCGACGGGTGGACGCAGACTTACGCGGTTGACAATGACGCCCTGCCGCTCCACGTCGAAGACCTGCGCGACGTGCCGCCCGCCGAACAAACGTCCAAGCTCAACGAGCGCGCAGACGTGTGGCAGCGCAGCCTGAACCTGAGCGAAGGGCCGCTGGCGCGTGTCGTGCTCTTCAAGGTCGCGGGCGGGCAGCGCCTCCTGTGGTGTGTTCATCATCTCGTGGTGGACGGCGTCTCTTGGCGCATCCTCCTCGGCGACCTGCGGACGGCGCTCGAAGCGTCGCTGAAAGGTGAGAAGCCGCTGCTGCCGCCGCCTACAGCGCCTTTCAGCGCATGGGCCGAACACCTCGAAGACTCCGCGCGCGGCGCGCGACTGGCCGGGGAGACGGCTTACTGGAAGGAGTTGCCGGAAACGCCCGCGCCCCCGTTGGACATCCACGGCGGTGAGCCGACCTTAGACAGCACTTCGCACGCCGGCGTCCGTCTGGATAAAGAGACGACGCGCGCTCTGTTGGAGGACGCGCACCGCGCCTACAACCTGCGCATCAACGACCTGCTTTTGACCGCGCTCGTCGAAGCCCTCGCGCGTTGGACGGGGCGGCGCGAATGTGTGCTGGAACTCGAAGGCCACGGGCGCGTCGAGCGTGCCGGAGCGCCCGACGTTTCGCGCACGGTCGGCTGGTTTACGACGCTCTACCCGGTGCGCCTGTCGCTGCCTGCGGCGGAAGACCCGGCGGCAAAACTCAAAGCCGTCAAGGAACAACTGCGCGCCGTCCCCGCCGAAGGGCTCGGCTACGGCCTGTTGCGCTCCGGCGAAACGTTCGCCGCGTCGCCGGTCGAGAGCGGGAGCGGCATCGCTTTCAACTATCTCGGCCAACTCGATCAGGTCGTGCGCGGCAGCCTCTTCGACTTCGCGGCGGAAGGCGGCGGCGAGAACTACACGCGTCGGGGCCGGAGGCACCGGCTGATGGACGTTGACGCGTGGGTCGGCGACGGTGAGCTGCAACTCAGTTGGGGATACAGCACGAACCAGTACAGACCCGAAACGATAAAGCGACTCTGCGACGACTTCATCAACGCGCTGCGCGGGCTGGTCGAGCATTGCCTCGACGCTTCGAGCGCGGGCTACACGCCGAGCGATTTTCCGCTCGCCCCGCTCACGCAGGAACAGTTGGACGCCTTCGCGGCGCGGCGCGGGCGGAACATCGCCGAAGTTTATCCGCTCAGCCCGATGCAACAGGGGATGGTCTTCCACAGCCTGCTCGAAGGGCAAAGCGGCGGCGCTTATTTCGAGCAGTTACATTGTCGCGTCGAGGGCGCGCTCGACGCCGAGCGCTTCCGCGCCGCGTGGGCTGCACTGCTCCGGCGTCACCCGATTCTGCGCACCGCCTTTCAGACGGACACGCACCCGCCGCTACAAATCGTCTATCGTGAAGTCGGGCTGCCGTGGAGCGAGTTGGACTGGCGCGACCTCGACGCGAGTCAACAGCGTGGGAGCCTCGAAGCGCTCCTCGCCGACGAGCGGAGGCGCGGCTTTGAACTCTCCGAGCCGCCGCTCCTGCGTTGTCACCTCGCGCGAGTGGGCGAGCGGAGCTATCAATTCGTCTGGTGCTTTCACCATCTGCTGCTCGACGGTTGGAGCCTGCCCATACTTTTTAGAGACCTCTTCGGCCTCCTCGCAGACCCGCCGACGGAGCCGCCGCCGCGCCGCCCCTTCAGGGATTACGTCGAATGGCTTCAGCGTCAAGACACGAACGCCGCCGCCGCACACTGGCGCGCGTACCTCGAAGGCTTCGACGCCCCGACGCCTCTGCCCGGCGCGCGTCAATCCCTGAACGCGAAGTCCGCGGGGCCGTATGACGAAGCGCTCTTCTCGCTGGACGAACAGGCGAGCCGGAGCTTGCGGCAGTTCGCGCACGAAGAGCGCCTGACCCTCAACACGCTGATGCAGTGCGCGTGGGCTTTGCTGCTCCGAAGATACAGCGGCGAGGATGACGTAGCCTTCGGCGTGACCGTTTCCGGTCGAGACATAGATCTTCCGGGCATCGAAGACATGCTCGGACTCTTCATCAACACGGTGCCGCTGCGCACGCGCGTCCCCGACGCGACGCTGCGCGAATGGCTGCGCGACGTGCAGGCCGGGCATCAGGAGAACATGCGCTACGCCCACACGCCTCTGAACGAGATACAGCAGTACGGCACCGTCCCGAACGGCACGCCACTGTTCGACACGCTCTTCGTTTTTGAGAACTACCCGACCCGCGTCGAACCGCCGAAGGCGGAGCAGGGCGGCCCGACCTTCAAGGACATCCGCGCCGTAGATCACACCAGCTACCCTCTGACCGTGGTCGCCGGAGTCGGCCAGACCATCAACATCCGCATCGGCTTCGACACGCAACTCTACGGGCACGAAGACGTGGAGCGACTCTTCCGTCACCTGCGGACGCTCTTGAGAGGGATGGCCGACTCCGGGCCGGAGTGCCGCCCCGCAGACCTCTCGCTCGTGGACGAGGCCGAGCGCCTGCAACTGCTCGGCTGGGGCCGCGCGCGACGACCCGCGCTGACGCCGCCCGCGCAAACCCTCTCCGAGCTGTTCGCCGCACAGGTCGCGCGCGGCCCCGAACGCGTCGCCGTGGCGTGCGACGGCGAACGACTCACTTACGGCGACTTGAGCGCGCGGGCGAAACTCGTTGCGAGTCGCTTGAGGCGTCTCGGCGTCGGGCCTGACAGCCTCATCGGGCTGTGCGCGTCGAGGTCTTTGGAGATGGTCGTCGGCATCCTCGGCATCCTTGAGGCGGGCGCGGCTTATCTGCCGCTCGACCCCGAACTGCCTCCCTCGCGGCTCGCGTTCATGCTCGAAGACGCGCGCGCGTCCGTTGTTCTGACACAGCGAAAACTCGACGGGCGTCTGCCGTCGTCCGGCGTCCCGACGCTCTATCTCGAAGACCTCGACGAGTCGGAAGAAGGAGACTCCGGCGGCGTCGAACCTCAGCGCGCGCAGCCGGAGCATCTCGCTTACGTGATTTACACGTCGGGCTCGACGGGGAGGCCGAAGGGCGTGATGGTGACGCACGCCAACGTCACGCGCCTCTTCGACGCGACGCAGCCGGAATACCGTTTCAACGAGGACGACGTGTGGACGCTCTTCCACTCCTTCGCCTTCGACTTCTCGGTGTGGGAGTTGTGGGGCGCGCTGCTCTACGGCGGGCGCGTGGTCGTCGTGCCGCGCGAGGTGAGCCGCGACCCGGTGGCCTTCTACGAACTGCTGGAAACGGAGCGCGTGACGGTTTTGAATCAGACGCCTTCGGCCTTCCGGCAACTGATTCCGGTCGCCGAGCAGGCGCGCAGGAATCTGTCGTTGCGCTTTGTCATCTTCGGCGGCGAAGCCCTCGACCTGCCTTCGCTGCGCCCGTGGTTCGCGCTCCACGGCGACCGGAAGCCCGAACTCGTCAACATGTACGGCATCACCGAGACGACCGTCCACGTAACGCTTCGACCGCTATGCCTCGCCGACACGGAGAGCCGTTCGAGTCTCATCGGTCGCGCGCTCGCCGACCTCGACCTCTACGTGCTCGACGAGCAGGGACGGCCCGCGCCCGTCGGCGTGGCCGGTGAAATCTACGTCGGCGGCGCGGGGCTCGCGCGCGGTTATCTCTCGCGCCCCAAACTGACCGCCGAACGCTTCATCCCCGACCCCTTCGGCGGAGTGCCCGGCCAGCGCCTCTACAAGACGGGCGATCAGGCGCGCTTCCGGCGCGACGGCAGCGTCGAATATCTGGGCCGCACCGACCAACAGGTAAAGGTGCGCGGCTACCGCATCGAGCCGGGAGAGATTGAGGCGGTGCTCTCCGGTCATCCGCGCGTGTTGGAGAGCGTGGTGCTGGCCCGCCGAACCGGTGGCGAGACGCGGCTTCTGGCTTACGTGGTCGCGCGTCAAGGCGATGAGTTGGCTTCGAGCGAGCTATGCGAATACGCCACGGAGAAGTTGCCCGGTTACATGGTTCCGGCTCACTTCATCATCCTCGGAAGGCTGCCGCTGACGCCGAACGGCAAGATAGACCGGAGGGCTTTGCCCGAACCGGAGGCGGAAGGACTTTCCGGCGCGGCCTCTTTCGTCGGGCCGCGCGACGAAATCGAAGAGCGTCTGGCGGCCATCTGGCGGGAGGCTCTGGGGCGCGAAGAGATCGGGATCGAGCACAACTTATTCGAGCTTGGCGGGCACAGCCTGACCGCCATGCAGATCGTCGCCGGGGTGTGCCAGTCGTTGGGCGTGCAACTGCCGCTCAGAAGCGTCTTCGATTACCCGACCATCGCCGCGCTTGCGGAAGTCATCAGGACGAGTGCCGCCACGTCCTTCGACCCCATCGAAGCCGCCCCCGAACAGGCGGACTATCCTCTCTCGCACGCGCAGCAACGCCTGTGGCTGGAAGAACAGTTGGCGGGCGGCGCGACCTACAACATGCCGGAGGCGATTCAGTTCGACGAAGATCTGGACGCGGGCGCGTTGCGGCGCACGTTGGAAACGCTCGTCGAGCGGCATGAGATTCTGCGCACGGCCTTCGTCGTGTCGGAAGGCGAGCCGCGCCAGCTCGTCCTCCCACGTCTCGGACTCGACTTCGAGGAAGTTGACCTCGGCGCGGAGGCGCGTTCCGAGGAGCTGACGCAAGAGATTATCGAACGCGAGGCGGGCAAGCCTTTCGACCTCCGCAGGCCGCCGCTCTTCCGCGTGACGTTGATTCGGCAGCCGGGCGGGCGCAGCGTCTTCGTCCTCGTCATGCATCACATCATCTCGGACGGCTGGTCGAAAAAAATCCTCTTCGACGAACTCTCGAAGCTCTACGAAGCTTACCGCGCAGGCTTGCCCGACCCGCTCGAACCGTTGCCCATCCAGTACAAGGATTTCGCCGTCTGGCAACTCGCGCGCGGGTTCGAGCGCGAGGAAAAATACTGGCTCGACAAGCTCAAGAACGCGCCCGCGCGCGTCGCCCTGCCTTACGATTTCACGCCCCCGGCGGACAGGCTCTTCCGCGGCGACCGGCACACGCTCGCGCTCGACGCGGAAACGTCGAAGGGCTTGCGGCTCTTGGCCGAGGAGAGGAAAACCACCCTCTCCAACGTGACGCTCGCGCTCTTCAAGATTTTCCTTTTCCAGTTGAGCGGGCAGCCGGACATCTGCGTCGGGACGGCGGTCGCCGACCGGAGCCATCCCGACTTAAGGAAGTTAATCGGCTTCTTCGTCAACATCCTGCCCGTCCGCACGCGGCTCTCTCAGGAGATGGAGTTTGAAGAACTGCTCGACGAAGTTGTTAAGTCAACCGTGGGGGCGCTCGAACATCAGGACTATCCCTTCGACCTTCTCGTCCGGCGGCTCGAACTCGCGGGCGGCGGGCCGAACGTCCGCCCCTTCCTCGATGTCGTGTATGTCTTCCAGAACAACGCCGAGCAACGCGCCGAGGCCGCCGCAGCGCCGCCGGAGGAAGACGCCGCCCGCGCACGCTCGCTGGCCTTTGCCTTCGACTTTGCGAAGTTCGACCTCTTATTCGTCGTCGCCGACGAAGGCGAAGCGGAAGGCATCGGCCTGACACTCGAATACGACGGCGGCCTCTTCCGCGCAGAGACTGTCCGAGGCTACCTCAAGACCATCGAGCGCTTCGCGTCGCAGATTGCGGCCACGGCCCGTTCGGGGAGGGAAGCGTGAAACTCTCCGCCTTTAATCTTCGCACCGAGCGCGACGAGGCCGCCGAGCGCGAGCGTCTCTCGGCCCTCCTGCGGACGGTGAATCAAACGGAGACTCCTTACCCGAAAGACAAGACCGTCTCGCGCGTCTTCGCCGAGCAGGCGAGAAAGACGCCGGACGCCGCCGCCGTCATCTACGACGAACGCGAACTCAGTTACCGCGAGTTGGACAAGCGCGCCACGCGTTTGGCGCGCGCGCTCGTCGAACAAGGCATCGGGCCGGAGGACGCGTTGGGCATCATGCTCGACCAATCGCCCGCCGCCGTCATCGCCGTCCTCGCTTCGTTGAAGGCCGGAGGCGCTTATCTGCCCTTCAGCCCAGACCTCCCCTCCGAGCGAATCAGACACATCCTCCGCGACAGCCGCGCGCCCGTCCTCATCGCCGACGAGGTTCATGGCGAAGCATGCGCGCGTTTGAAGGAGGAATGTCCCGACCTCCGTCAAGTGCTTCTCATCAACGGAGGATGGGACGGGCCGCCGCCGGGATTGATTGAGGACAATGAATCTGCAAACGGAGCGCCGGACGACGAAGAGTTCGACCGCAGCCAGCCGCACACTCTGGCTTACGTCATGTACACGTCCGGCACGACCGGCGTTCCGAAGGGCGTGATGGTCGAGCACCATTCAATCCTCCGGCTGGTGCTCGACACCAACTACATTAAGCTTGGGCCGGAAGACCGGATTCTGCCGACCGGCTCTTTGTCCTTCGACGCCTCGACCTTCGAGTTGTGGGGCGCGCTCCTCAACGGCGGCGCGCTCTGCATCCCGCGACCGGGAACGCTGCTCGACGCGCGCGCCCTCGCGCGACTCATCAGAAGCCATCGCGTGACGACGGTCTGGATGACCGCCGGGCTCTTCAACGCGCTGGCCGCCGACCACATCGAAGTCTTCGACGGCCTCAAGACCGTCCTCTGCGGCGGCGAGAAAGTCTCCGCGCATCACTTCAGACAGGTTCGACGCGCGCATCCCGGCATCACTCTCGTCAACGGCTACGGCCCGACGGAGAACACGACCTTCACCGCCTGTTACGAAGTCCAGCAGGATTTTGAAGAAGACGTTCCCATCGGAGCGCCCATCGCCAACACACAGATTCACATCCTCGACGAGCACTTGAGGCCGACGGCCATCGGGGCGGCGGGCGAGTTGTACGCGGGCGGCGACGGGCTCGCGCGCGGCTATCTCAACGACCCGCGTCTGACCGCCGAGAAGTTCGTCCCGCATCCGTGGGCGGCGGGCGAACGCCTTTACCGGACGGGCGATCTGGCGCGTTGGCGTGCCGACGGGAACGTCGAATATCTGGGCCGCACCGACGACCAAGTTAAAATCCGTGGATTCCGCATCGAGCCCGCCGAAATCGAAGCGCGCCTGTTGCAGTACGAGCAGATCAAAAGCGGCGTCGTGGTGGCGAGGGCAGGCGAGGGGCGCGACCTGCATCTCGTCGCTTACTTCACCGCGCGCGGCGAGGTCGAAGTCGCGGCGCTGCGCGAGTACTTGAGCGGGGTTCTGCCCGACTACATGATGCCGAACTATTTCGTCCGTTTGGAGAGGCTGCCGCTGACGCCGAACGGAAAAGTTGACAGAAGAGCACTCCCCGACCCGAAGGTCGGCGCGCGAGCGGGCGCGCGGAACGGACAAGCGGAGCCCGCGAGCGAGACTGAAAAACTGCTCCTCGACATCTGGCGCGAAGTGCTCGGCCAGACGGACATCGGTTGCGAGGACAACTTCTTCGAGCACGGCGGCCACAGCCTGAGCGCCTTCAAGCTGACCGACCGCGTGCAGCGAACGCTCGGCTTCGAGCTACCGCTCACGCTCGTCTTCAAAGCACCGACCGTCCGCGAGCTGGCGAGCTGCATCCTCGACGGCGCGCGGTTCGGCGAGACGGCCATTGACCAGCCGCTCGTGACCTTCGGCGCGCGCCAAGAGGGCGGCAGGATTCTCTTCGGCTTTCCGCCCGGAACCGCCGACGCCCTCGGCTACGCGCAGCTCGCCGAGCGACTCAAGCCGCACGCCCTCCATGCCTTCAATTTCATCGAGCCCGAAAGCCGCATCCGCGACTACGCAGACCTCATCGAAGGCGTTGACCCGGACGGCCCTCACGTCCTGTTCGGCTATTCGGGCGGCGGCAATCTCGCCTTCCGCACCGCCGTCGAGTTGGAGCGGCGCGGCGCGCAAGTCTCCGACGTGTTGATGCTCGACTCGTCCCGCTTCCTCCGGCCCTTCCGCTTCCCGCCGGAAGAAGCGCGCCGTCTCGCCTCGGAATTTCTCGACGCCGAGGGCGTGAAAGAGTACGTCAAGAGTCAGGTGCTCAGAGACAAGGTCGTGCGCAACATCGAGAGGTACTACGAGTTCCTTTCCGGCGCGGTGGAAGAAGACTTGATTGACGCGAACATCCACGTCGTCGTCAGCGAGAACGCGCCGGACGAGTATCGTGATGAGGGCGGGCGCGTGGTGTGCAGTAAATCATCTTGGGCGGAGTTGACGCGCGGCGCGTTTCGCATCCGGCAGGGGCGCGGCGAACACGGACACATGCTGCAACGCCTTTACCTTGAGGACAACGCCGCGCTGTTGCGCGAGGTCATCAATTCGATTCGGACGGAGAAGGGGGCAGACGGATGAGTGAACGGAGGGCCGCGCTCGCTTACGCGGCGTTCGAGGGCAAAGATTACGCGGCGGCGGCGGAACACGCCGCAGCCGCAATCAATGGCGGCTCGCAGCAGGCGATACAGTTGCGGGCCTTAGGCGCGTTCATCGCCTACAAGCAGCGCGATTACCAGACCGCCATCAAGGCGCTCGAAGAGACGTTCGAGGCGACGGCGGGCCAGATGGGCGAGATGGCCGTCGGGATGCTGATCCGCCTCCACCTCTTGACGGGCGACGCCAAGCGCGGTTGGGAGCTGGTGAGGGACAGTTGCCGCTTGAACGCCTTCGGGCCGCCGCTCTACCCGCTCCCGCTCTGGGAAGGCGGGGCGGGCGAATCTCTGAAGGGCCGCCGCCTCGTCGTCTGGGGCGCGGGCTACGGCGACGACATCCTCTTCACGCGCTTCATCCCGAAGATGACGGCGGCGGGCGCGACCGTCTATCTCAACTGCCGCCCGCGACTCGTGCGCCTTTTCAGCACGCTCGAAGGCGTCGCCGACGTGCTCCCCTTAGAGCAGGAGGCGGAGGACGCGGAATTCCAGATTCATCTCGGCGAGCTGCCCGCGCTCTTCGAGGCGCACCGCGTCGAAAACGTCTGGCCGGGCGCGTACCTGCGTGCCGAGCCGAGGAGTCTCGAAGCGAAGGGGAAGCGCGTAGGTCTAGTCTGGGGGGCCGACAGCCGACACTGGGAGGCGACCGACCGCACGGTCTCTCTGGCCGAGATGTCGCCTCTGGCCGAAGTGCCCGGAGTCCAACTCTTCAGCCTCCAGTACGGGCCGCACGCGGAGCAACTGTCGCCCCCGCCGGAGGGGATGATGGTCGAAGAACTCGCCAGAGACGACCGCGACTTCGCCGACGCCGCCGCGACCATCGCGGCGATGGATTTAATCATCACGATTGACACCGCTTCGGCGAATCTGGCGGGCGCGCTCGGCAAGCCGGTCTGGGTCGCCGTGCCTTACAACCCCGACTGGCGCTGGACGATGGAGGGCGACACGACGCCGTGGTATCCGACCGCGAGAGTCTATCGGCAGACCATGCCCGGCGAATGGCGGAGCGTCTTCCGCAAGATGGCGGACGACCTCAAGGCGGAGACTTCCGCTCAGAGTTGAAGGCAGGAGGAAAGACGAGCCGGGTCAACGTTCCGGGGCGTGGCCTGAGCGCGGCCCCGCCAAGATGCGGCTCACGTCACGCATCAACTCGGCGGCCTGACTGTGGATGAAGAAATGGTCGCCGTCGAGCATCTTGACCTCGCAACCGTCGCGCGTCATCTCGCTCCAAGCCTTAAGGTCTTCCTCCGGCACGTCCGTGTCTTGCCTGCCGCCAAAAACCGCGATGGAGCAATCCAGAGGCTCGTCGTCCGCCGAGCGCGTGTACGTCTCGGCGAGCCGGAAGTCCGCGCGCAGCAGCGGCAGAATCAACTTCAACAACTCTTCGTGCTGAAAAACTTCCTTCGGCGTTCCGTTCAGTTCCACCAGACGCCTCCGGAAGTCCGCTTCGGGCAGCGGCCACATCGGCTCGATGCGTAGCGGCAAGTGCGGCGCGCGGTGCGCGGAGACGATGAGGTGGCGCGGCTGCGCGCCGCCCGCGCGCCGCAAGACCTGCGCCGACTCGTAAGCGACGAGCGCGCCGAGGCTGTGGCCGAAGAACGCGAACGGCATGTCGAAGTAAGGCGCGAGGGCTTCGACCGCGAGGCGGGCCGCCTCGCCCGCGCTCGTCAAGGGCGGCTCCGACAGGCGGTTCTCCCTGCCGGGCAACTGCACCGGGCAGACCTCGATGTCGTGCGGGAGCCGCGACATCCAACCGGCGAACACCGACGCCCCGCCGCCCGCATACGGGAAGCAGAAGAGCCGGACGGAGGCGCGCGGGTTCCGCTTGTGATAAGGGGCGACCCAGATGTTCTTGGCGGACGTTTCCATAAGTAATCCGTGGGGCGAGTCGAGCCCGCCACCGGCGATGGTTCATCAAAGACTCAAACGAGGCGAGGCCGTCCAACTCCAACAACGCAGCGTCGGCCTCTCGCCTTCGACCGCGAGCGCCGCACAATAACCCTCGCCGGGGAACAACTCGACGAGCGACCAGCGCGCGGCCTCAAGCGGGTCGTCGTCAGTACATAACAGGGCTGCGGGCTCGCCGGGAGCGAGCGAGACGGCGAAGCGTTCCAGAGGATGCGAAAGCCCTTCGCCGCGTGCTTTGATGTAAGCCTCTTTGCGCGTCCAGCAATCGAAGAACGCCTTCGTGAAGGCCGCGCCGGGAAGCGCTCGCAGCGCCGAGACTTCGCGCCGAGAAAAGAAGTGCTCGCCGATCTCGATCCCGGCGAAGTCCTCGCGGACGAACTCGATGTCAACGCCGACTTCTCTCTCTCTCGCCACGGCGTAGAGCGCGAGGCCGTGCGAATGAGAGACGTTGAACCGGAGCGCGTCGCCGTGCTCGACATCGAGCAGGGACGGCTTGCCGAACTCGTTGTAAGTGAAACGCAGAAGCTCAGGCGCGACGCTCGTGTAGAGGCCGAGAATCTTTCTCAGCGCGCCGCGCGCGACGATGTAATGGTCGCGGTCACGTGGGAAGTAAAACTTGCCCGCGCGCTCCGACTCGTCCTCGGAGAGAAGACGCGCGAGCGCGCGCAGCGTCGCCTCCGGCTGGTTAAGCTCCGCGCGCCAGACGTGAACCTCTCCGCCGGCCAGCACGGGACGCTCAGGCGCGTCCGGCCACAACTGTTGTTCGAGAGACATTGCGCGGGCCGTCATCGCCTCCGCCTTCAAACCCCCGCCGAAGCGCCCTCGATTTGAAGTAGCTCCGGAAGGGCGGCGGGCTGCTGCAAGCCGAACTCCGCGTGAACCGCCGAGACGGCCTCGCTCATCGCCGAGGCTTCGACGACGAACGAGACGTTGTAATCCGAAGAGCCTTGCGCCACCGCGACGATGTTGATTCCACGGTTGCCGAGCGCGACGAAGGCGCGGCCCGCGATGTCCGTCGTCCCGCGCACCTTTTCGCCGACCACGGCCACCACCGCTATCCCTTCGGTGACGTTGATGCGTTCCGCCACGCGCTCCGTCGTTTCGACGGCGAACTCTTCCCGCAGGGCTTCGACCGTGGCCGAGACTTCCGCCGCTTTGACGATGAAGCAGATATCGTTGCGCGACGAAGATTGAGAGATGAGCAGCACTTCGGCACGCGCCTTCGCCGCCGCGGCGAAAGTCCTTGCGGCGACCTCGCAATGGCCGCCGACGATCTCGCGCCCGCCGACGCTGACGAGGCACACGTCCTTGATGGCCGTCACCGCCTTGACGCCCTGAGCCGCCTCGCTCCCCGAAGCCGTGATTCTCGTGCCGGGCTGTTCGGGCCGGAAGCTGTTGCGGATACAGACCGGGATGCGCGCCGCCTCGACGGGCCGCAGCGTCTTGGGGTGCAAGACCTTCGCGCCGAAGTACGACAGCTCGGTCGCCTCGTCATACGAGATTTCACTCATCGGGCTGGCCTCCGGGACGAGGTGCGGGTCGGCGGTCAGAATCCCGTCCACGTCAGACCAGATGACGACCTCTGCGGCACCGAGCGCCGCGCCTAGGATGGTCGCCGAATAATCCGAGCCGTTGCGCCCCAGTGTCGTCAAAGCGCCTTCGGCAGTCGCGCCGATGAACCCCGTCACGACCGGAATCGCGCCGTCTTCGAGCAGCGGCAAAAGTCTGGCGCGAGCGAGCCCGCGAGTCTGCATCAACAGCGGCTCGGCCTGACCGTGCTCGTCGTCCGTGACGATCAGTTCCGTCGCCTCCACCGCCACCGCTCTGAGCCCAAGCTCACACAGCGCGCCCGCCAGCATCCGCGCCGAAAGTCGCTCGCCCGCGCCGGAGACGGCGTCGAGCGCACGCGGCGTCAACTCGCGCAGGAGCGCCGCCGCGCGGCACAGGCAAGACACCTCTTCGAGAATCTCTTCAAGCTCCGCGCTCAGACGCGAGCGCGTGCCGGGGTCTTTGGCGAGCGTTTCAATCACCGGCAGGTGTTGCGCGCGGAGCGTCGCCGCGAGTTCCGAGGCGGCGCTCGCGTCACCGCTTGCCGAGCGTCGCGCCGCCTCGACGAGCCGGTTGGTCACGCCGCACATCGCCGAGACGACCGCCACCACACCGCCCGCGCCCGCCGCGATGATGCCCGCCGAGCGACGGAAACACTCGGCGTCCGCGACCGACGTGCCGCCGAATTTCATCACGCGAATCTTCTCTGTCAACTGACGCATCTCTCAACTGGCCCTTTAATTTGATTCCGGTAACGGCATCCCGCGCGTGCCCAAACTGTCGTCCGGAAAAGGTGAGGCAACGAGTTCGTCCGAGGTTCTTGAAGCAGCGAAAACGCACCGATGATAATACAGATTCCGCCACTTGCGTCGCTTATTTCTCAGGACGCCGGCGGAAGTTCCGTCTGCACTGCGTCCGCGTCGTGCGGGTGAGGGTCTGGAGCCTTCGGAAAGATTATTTCGGTGAACGTGGGCGCGCACGCGCGGGCTACGCGTGCGCGCCGACACCGTTCAGTAAGGCAGCACCATCCGCTTGATACGCCCCTCGCTTATCAGCCGATCAATCACCCCGTCGGCACCTTTGACGATGGCCTTCAATCGCTCGAAGCCGTTCGCGTCGAGCATCACCATCACCGTGTCTTTACCGGCGGACGAGGGGTCTGCGGCGATGACTTGGACGTGCGCGTCGCCTTCGGGGCTCAAGACGAAGGTGAACTGAAGATTGCCGATGAGCGTCTCGACCGTGCCGAGGTCAATGTTAACGGGTGCGGCTTCCGTGGACATGTCGTGTTCCTCACAATCAACGCGCCGTCGGCGATGAAGAAGTTGCCGTTGACTAATGATTCATTAAACGTCGCCTTTGACTTGCTAAGGCGTGGCGCGTCGTCTCGGACGACTCCGCTTCACCCGCTTGACCTTGCGAGGGGCGCTGCTGCTCTGCCGCTTCGCCGCCGCAGGGGCCGCCGGAGGCGTCGCGGCGGTCTCCTGTCGCGGCGGCGCGTTGGTCGGGGCGAGTGCGGCGGCGCGCAGGCGGACGGCTTCCACCTCGGCGGTTGAGATGGCGTTTTCCAGACGGCTCCGGCTGGCGGCGAGGCTCGTGAGTTGTCTTTCGACTTGCGCCTTCTCTCGTTCGAGTTGTTGCCTGCGCGCGTCCCTGAGCGCACGGGCGTCCGTCGTCCCGACCGTCGCCACGCTGCGCTCGACGTTCTGCGTTTCGAGGTCTTCTTCGAGCTTCCCGACGCGCTCCCGCAGCGCCGCCTCCTTGTCCGATACTTCCTGAAGTTGTGCCTTCAAACCTTCGACCTGCTGCTCGACCGTCGCCAAGTCCTGCGCCCACGCGGAGACCGCCGCGACGAGAATAATCAACATGCACCTGAAGCTTCGCCCCACGTCTCTCCCCCCTTTGCGTCCTGTCCTTGAACGGTTGAGTGGATTCTAAATGATTTTCGAGTCAACGGCATTCCCCGCCGTCACGTGAAGCGGCGTCGGAAGGGTCGGCACGCGGCGGCGAGAGTGCGCGCGCCGACCCCGCCGGTTTATGAAGCAAACGTCATTGGTTATCCACGACCGCTTCGATGGCGCTCTCCGTCGAGTCGGCGACATTGGAGAAGAAGTCGTAGCCGGTCAAAGCCTCGACCGAATCCACGCTCACGCGATAGGTGCGCCAGTCCGAGTTGATCGAGCCGGAGTTCGGCATGATGACGGCGATGGTGCGCGTCGAACTCGTCACGCGCGACACGTCGTTCGTCCCCGAAGTCAGGACGATGATGACCTTCCACGTCTGCGAAGGCACGGCGACGTGGCCGCCCGCGATGGTGGCCTGTATGCCGTAGCCGCCGGAGATGATGTACAGCTCGTTACCCGAACTCACCAGCGTCCGGCAGTAAGTTTCCAGAGACGCCCACGGCCCCTGATTGTTGGCCGGGAGTTGCGGAATCATGTTGGTCATCAAAAACGTCGAGGAGTTGTCCGCGACCGTCTTGGTGCGGTCAGCCGAGGGCGTCATGTGGCCCCGGTCGTAGCCCGAACCGGAGTAGTCCGTCCCCAAAACCCGATACCAACCGGCGGGCAGAGTGGTGTCGGCGCGGAAGTCGTCCTGCCGCGGCGTCGAGCCGAGCCAGGTCGAGTCGAGATGCCAGCTCGTCCAGATGGGCGTGCCGAGGTCGCGGTGATAGGCGAGCGCGTACTGCGGCTTAATCATCAGGTAGTTGCTGAAGAAGGTCGAGTCGGCGACCGCCCCCGTCGGGTTGCCCATCGTGAGATGGACGGTCGCGGGCGGCGTGGGCGTCGGGGTCGGCGAGGAGAAAGACGTAATCTGGATGTTGTCGAGGTTGAGGCGGTTGGCCCCGCCGGAGACCTTTCGGAACTCGAAGCGGACAGCGACCGAAGAGTTGACCGTGAAGGTCGCGGTCTGGAGCGTGGTCGAGGTGGTGCTCACCGTCGAGCCGACCTTCGTCCAGGTGCTGCCGCTGTTCGTGGATTTCCAAAGCTCCCAACTGCTGCTGGCGTCCGTCCCGTACTTGGCGTGCTGGGCGGAGACAGTCCCGGCGCTCGCAACGTTGAAGTTCATCCGCACGCTGCCCGTCTCGCGGACGCGCGCCGAGAACGCGCCCGTCTTGCGGTCGCTCGACAGGTTCCCGGTGAGCGCCTCGTTCATGTGCCAACTGCCGGAGCCGAGCGTCACGTTGGCGGCGGCGTAGGCGGTCTTGCCGCCCGCCTCGAAGCCTTCGCTGAGGTTCGTGGTCTGCGTGCTCGCCGTCGTGAAGCCGAGGGCGCAGACCGCCAGCGCAAAGACGACGACCAAGATTCTCGTCCTGAGTCTCATAAGCATCCTCTCTCGTGGTGGGTGAAGGAGCGCCGGGGGCGGCGCGGCGAGCAAGGTGTCCGCCGGTCGCTTCGGGCGCGGGCAGGTCGGAGCCTCGACCGGAAGGCAGGCCGCCGCCCGGTTGAAGACTCAGTCCCGATTTTTCTGTGAGATGTGCGGGGCGAAGAACAAAGGGTCGCCGGTGTCGTCAGTCCGATGCCGGCACGGCTTGATGGAATGGAGATATTAACGGCGGCGACTGGCCGACGCAAAGGATATTTCCGCCGGGACGGAGACGAGCACCGGGCGTTTCAACGACGCGGTCGCCTCAGTTCGCAAGGTCGGGCGCGAACTCGGCGTCGAAGGTTCTCGAAATCTTGTCTATGTTCAGGCTCCGGGCCGAGGCGTCGAAAATCTCGCGGTAGGTTCCGTCGTTGTCATAGAGTTCTTCGTGCGTGCCGTGCTCGACGACGCGCCCTTCTTTGAGAACGAAGATGATGTCCGCGTCAATGATTTGCGAGATGCTGTGCGAGATGACGACCGTCGTGCGGTCTTCCTTGATGGCGTCGAGGCTGTTCTTAATCTGCTCGGTAGCCACGGCGTCGAGGCTCGCCGTCGGCTCGTCCAGAAAGATGATCGGCGGGTCTTTCAAAAACAGCCGCGCGATGGCGATGCGCTGCTGCTGCCCGCCGGAGAGCAGGTGCGCCTCGGACTCGTAACCCTTCGGCAGCAGTTCTATCTGCTCGTGCAGATAAGCCTTGCGCGCCGCCTCCTGAACTTCGGAGAACGAAGCGTCAATCTTTCCGTAGCGGATGTTCTCCTCAATCGTGCCCTTGAAGATATGATTCTTTTGCAGGACAAGGCCGATTTTTCGACGCAGCAGGCCGGTTTCGTACCGGTCAAGCTCTTTGCCGTCGAGCAGAATCTTTCCGCTCGTGGGCTTGTAGAACCTCGTCAGCAGATTCAGGAGCGTGGATTTGCCCGCGCCCGACAGGCCGACGAACGCGACCCGCTTGCCGTGCGGGATTTTCATGTTGACGTGGTGCAGCGCCTGCGTCCCGTTCGGGTAAGTGAAGTTCACGTCAATCAACTCGAACGTGCCTTTGAGGTGCGAGACATCGAGTTCGCCGCGCGGCTCGATCTCGTCGTCCGCGTCGAGGATTTGGAAGTAGCCTTCGGCGTAAGTCAGCGCGTCGTTCATCTCGTCGTAGATTCTGTGCAACTGCCGGATGGGCGCGGAGACGTTGCCGAAGAGCATGATGTGAAACATGATCGCGCCGATGGTCATCTGCCCGCCGAGGACGAGATAGGCCGTGAGGATGATGATGAGCACGACGCCGATCTGCTCGACGAAGGTCTTCATGCCGTCGAAGACGAAGTTGGTCTGCCGCTGCTTCAACTGCGCGCCGACGAGGTTCCGCTGCAAGCGAACCTGCTTCTCTTTCTCGTACTCCTCGCGGACGAAGGACTTGATGACGACGATGGACTCGATGATGTTATGCAGCCCGTTGTTCTTCTCCTCGCGCAGCGCGCGCAAGCCCCGCCGCGCCCCCTTGAGCATCGAAGCCTGTCTCTGGCTCAACAGAAAATAGACCGGCATGATGGCCGCCGCGACCAATCCGACATAGACGTTCGCCATGAACATGATGATGAGCGCGAGGATGGCGTTGGCGAACAGGGGCAGGATGTCTATGAAGGCGCTCTGGACGAGTTTGGTCAGGCTCTCCGCGCCACGGTCAATGCGCGTTTGCAGGATGCCCGTCTGGTTGTCGGAGGCGCTGTAGAACGCGAGCCGGTAGGTGAGGATTTTTTCGACGGCGAATTGCGAGAGACGGCTCGAAACGTTGACCCGAATCTTCTCACCGAAAAGGTTCTGCCCGTACCTCAATCCCGCGTTGAGGATTTCTTTGCCGAGGAGGATGGCGCTAATCAAGAGAAGAAGGGAAGTGCCTTGCGAGGCGGTGCGGCCTTCCCCCAAAAGCCGCTCGATGGTGTCCACCGTGTAGCGCAGGACGATAGGATTGACCTGCGCGGCGAAGGCTCCCAGAAGCGTCAGCGTCAGCGAGAGGGCGACCCAACGGCTGTACGGTCTGACGAAGGGCATCAGTCGCCGGATGATTTGCCAGATACTCATTCGTTACCGCCGGAACCTCTTCCGCGCCGCCCCCTGCCGCGCATCTCTTCCCGCATCTGCTGAAACTGCTGCCACTGCTCCGGCGTCAGCACCTTCCGCAAGTGCTCGTCGGCCTGCGCGCGAATCTCCCGCACGCGCGGCTCCGATTCTTTGCGCAGCGCGTGCAACTGCTCGCGCGTGTCGCCCAGAATCTTTTGCACCTCGGACTTCTGCGCGCCATCGAGTTTGAGGCGCTCGGACATCTGCTCGAAACGGTCTTGCCGGTTCACGGAAGCGCCGCCCCTCGACCAAGCGCGGTAAGAGTTCAGGGCGAGCGCGCCCGCCGCGACGCCGAGCAAAAATATCAGTAGCGCCGCGACGCGAACCTGCCAACTGTTTCTCTTGTTCTTGTCCATGATTATTTTACCTGCTATTCGCCCGACTCGTAGAGGGTCGAGAGCACCTGCCCGTATGACATCTGCTCGGCGGTCGCGTCCGACTGGTCGAAGAGCACCTCTTCCGCCGTGTAGGAGTTGTAAGTGGAAGCCATCTCCTGCGGGCCCGTCGTCGTCGGCGGAGAGTCGGGCGCGAAGAGCGTCAGGATCGCCAGCGCCGCGACCGTCGCCGCCATCGAGGAGACGAGCGCGCCCGTCGCGTTCCACAGACGCCTGAAGGCGGACACCTCGCCCGCCGCCTGCCGCTCGCGCAGCGCCGCCAGCACGCGCGTCTGGAAGAAGGGCGACGGCTCGATTGTCTCGGCGGCGCGCTCTCTGAGCAGCAGCGTCGAGACTTGCGCCGCCTCGAAGGCGCGGCGGCACTCCGCGCAAAGGCCCGCGTGTTCGCGGACTTTCGCCAGCTCGCTCTCGCTCAAACCGGAGAGAGGCGCGTGCTCGATCATGCCGATGATATGTTCGTCTCTCATCTCTCACCTCACGACTTCTAAACTGTCGTCACCGTTCTTCCTCTTGTATGCCAGCAGTTGCTCGACGGCCTTCCGCATCTTGCGCCGCGCGCGGAACGCCTGCACCTTGACCTTCGAGACAGACCAGCCGGTCATCTCCGCCACCTCTTTGACCGGCGTGTCTTCGCCGTCAACCAGCATCAAGACCAGTTGGTCGTCGGGCGACATCGTCTCAAGGACGCGGTTGGCTAAATCGGCGGCCACGAGGCTGCGCTCGCTCGCCTGATGCTGCTCGGCGGACGCGCCCGCCAATTTGGAGTCGAGCCAGTTGTTCTCGTCTTCCGTCAGGTCTGAGACGGTCAGCTCCGGCCTCCGCTTCGAGCCGCGGAGCAGGTTGAGGCAGGTGTTGGTCGTGATGCGAGTCAGCCAGCCCTCCATCGAGCCGCGCCCCTCGAAGCTGTCGAGCTGCGTGAACGCCTTCAGGAAGACTTCCTGCGCCGCCTCTTCGACCAAACTGCGCTGCCGAAAGTAGCGGCTCGCGAAACGGAAGACGCGCGGGCTGTAGCGCCGCATGATCTCCGCGAAGGCCGCTTCGTCGCCCTCGCGCGCCAGCCGCGCCAACTCCAAGTCCGTGGTCTGTTCG
>DASTQX010000481.1:0-2744 GCA_035761505.1 Pyrinomonadaceae bacterium | reverse complement strand
AGTCCGCTGGCCGAGCGGCATCACGCAGACCGTCAAAGACCCCGCAATAGACAAATATCTGACGATTCACGAAAAATGATTTTCACGCCCTCCAAGATGTTTCGGAATGTCCTTCGCCCGCGACTCGCCCTCGCGCGCTCTCTGGCGGCTTTCGCCGTCGCCCTGCTCACAGTCTCGCCCGCTTCGCTCTTCGCGCAACAGCAGCAGCAGCCCGCGCCGCCGCAGGGCATGGGCGTCTCGACCGGCGCGGGCGTTGTTTCGGCGATGCGGCGGACGGCGGGCGTGACGGACGCGAAAGCCCCGCGCGTCTTCGAGGACGTGACGCAGCGCACGGCGCTCGCCGCCTTCCAGCACCGTTCGGGGAGCGCGCGGAAGGATTACATCGTCGAGACTGTTTCGGGCGGCGTCGCCGTCTTCGACTACGACTCGGACGGCTGGCCCGACGTGTATCTCCTCAACGGCTCGACCATCGCGGCGGAGCAGGGCAAGGAGAAGCCCCCGCGCGCCGCGCTCTACCGCAACCTCGGCGGCTGGAAGTTCGAGGACGTGACCGAGCGGGCGGGCGTCGCCAACGAGCGTTGGGGGATGGGCGTGGCCGTCGGCGACTACGACAACGATGGCGACTTTGATTTCTACGTCGGCAACTACGGCGTCTCGCGCCTCTACCGCAACAACGGCAACGGCACTTTCACCGATGTCGCCGCGCAACTCGGCGTCGCGCGCAAAGGCTGGTCAACCGGCGCGAGCTTCGGCGACTACGACTCGGACGGGCGGCTCGACCTCTTCGTCCCCGGTTACGTCGAGTTGGATTTGAACAACCTCCCGCCGAACCCTTCGGAGGCGGGCAAGCCCGGCGGGGTCGCGCAGAACTTCTGCCAGTTCCGAGGCGTGCCCGTGATGTGCGGCCCGCGCGGGCTCAAAGGCGAGGGCGACACGCTCTATCATCAAAAGCCGGACGGCACTTTCGAGGACGTGAGCAAGCAGACCGGCGTGGACGACGACGAGAAGTATTACGGCTTCTCTTCCGTCTGGGTGCACGTCAACACGGACGCCCTGCCCGACCTGCTCGTCGTCAACGACTCGACGCCCAACCAGCTTTACATGAATCTCGGCGGCGGCAAGTTCGAGGAGGTCGGCTATCCTTCGGGCGTGGCCTTGAACGAGAACGGGCGCGAGCAGGCGGGGATGGGGCTCGGCGTCGGCGACTACGACAACGACGGGATGGTGGATTTCTACATCACGAACTTTTCGGACGACTCGAACACGCTCTACCACAACGACGGCGACGGCAACTTCACCGACGTGACCTTCCAAGCCGGTCACGGTGAGCCGACGATTCCCTTCCTCGGCTGGGGCACGGGTTTTCTCGACTACGACAACGACGGCTGGAAGGACGTGTACGTCGCCAACGGCCACGTCTATCCGGCGGTGGACAAGCAGCAGTGGGGCACGTCCTACGCGCAGCAGCTTGTGCTCTTCCGCAACACGGGCGCGTCGGGCAAGTTCGAGCGCGTCGCCGCCGCGCCCGGCAGCGGTCTTGCCGCCGCGTGGCCCTCGCGCGGCGCGGCGGTCGGGGACTTGGACGGCGACGGGCGTCTCGACCTCGTCATCAACAACATGGACTCCGCGCCCGCCGTCCTCCGCAACGTCACCGACACGCCGCACCACTGGCTGCGCGTGCGGCTCGTCGGCGACACCTCGAAGAAGAGCCCGCGCGACGCGACGGGCGCAATCATCTACGTGACGACCGGCAAGACGCGCCAGCGCGGCGACCGCTTGAGCGGCGCGGGCTACTCCTCGAACGACGACCCCGCACTCTCCTTCGGCCTCGGCGCGGCGACCAAAATTGACAGGCTCGAAGTCCGCTGGCCCGACGGCTCTCTGGAAACCTTCGACGTGCCCGGCGTTGACCGCACCGTCACGCTCACGCAAGGCAAGGGCTCGAAACGCTGAGCGGGACTTCAGCCGGACGCGAGCGACGTGCGGCGCGCGGCGGCGGAGAGTTCTTCCTGCCCCGTAACGCGCACGTCGAGGTCGCGCAGGAGCCCGTCGCGGAGCCCGTAAACCCAGCCGTGGACGGCCAACTCCTGCCCGCGCCGCCAAGCGCTCTGGACGATGGTCGTGCGGCTCACGTTCAAGACCTGCTCGACGACGTTCAGCTCGCAGAGCTTGTCCACGCGCCCGTCCTCGTCCTCGATGGCCGAAAGCGTCGCCGCGTACTTCTGCACCACGTCCTGCACGTGCCGCAGCCAGTTGTCAATCAAGCCGAACTCAAGGTCTTTCAAAGCGGCCCGCACGCCGCCGCAGCCGTAGTGCCCGCACACGATGACGTGCTCGACCTTGAGCACCTCGACCGCGTACTGCAACACCGAGAGGCAGTTGAAATCCGTATGCACCACGACGTTCGCCACGTTGCGGTGGACGAACAACTCGCCCGCGCCGAGCCCGGTCAACTGCTCGGCGGGCACGCGGCTGTCGGAGCAGCCGATCCACAGATACTGCGGCGTCTGTTGCCCCGAAGAGTTCTGAAAAAATTCCGGGTGGTGCGTCTTGATGTCATCCGCCCAAGTCCTGTTGTTTTCGAGAAGCCTGTTGATGTCCTTCATAAAGTGCGCCTTTCGCTCCTGACGTTTTGTGATGAGAACGCGGCCCGCGCCGCCTTGCCCGTTGCCGGGATGAGTTTATAAAAAGACCGGCGCGACGTTCGGCTCGCCCTCCGCGAAGCGCGTGGGGCGGAGCGGGCG
>DASTQX010000480.1:0-1040 GCA_035761505.1 Pyrinomonadaceae bacterium | reverse complement strand
CTACAACTGGACGGTCTCCGCCGGGACGATTACCAGCGGTCAGGGCACGTCCTCGATTCAGGTTGACACCACCGGCACCGGCGGTCAGTCCATTACGGCGACCGTGGATGTCGGCGGCTACGACCGGAGCTGCTCGACCTCGGATAGCTGCACCACTTCGATTGTGGCGGCACCTGTTCCGACGAAGTATGACGAGTACGGGAACATCAGGTTCAACGATGAGAAGGCCCGACTCGACAACTACGCCATCGAGTTGCAGAACAATCCGGGCGCGCAGGGCTACATCATCGCCTACGGCGGTCGTGTGGGCCGTGCCGGCGAGGCCCAGCGCCGCGCCGACCGTGCGCGCGACTACCTCGTCAACACGCGCGGCATTGACGCCTCGCGCATCGTGACGGTGGACGGCGGCTACCGCGAAGAGCTGACAGTCCAGCTCTGGATCGTGCCTTCGGGCGCGACCCCGCCGAGCGCGGAGCCTTCCGTTGATCCGAGCGAGGTGCGTACCACGAGAGCGCCCGTGCGCCGTCGTCGTGGTCGCGACGACGACGAAGAGGAGTAAACCTGTAATCGCTCGCGTCCCCTTCGGGGCGGCGCGACCTTGAACCGAACGCGGGCGGTGTTTCTCGGAAGGGAAGCATCGCCCGCTTCGCTTTGCGCGGCGGCGTGAAGGTACAACTGCGCTCTCGGCGCGGGGCATCAAAGGAGGTTCGTGCCCCTTCCCCCGTTTAACTTTCCGGGCACAAATGTTATAGATAATAGGGCCGGACGCGGCGCGCGGATTCGCCGTCACACTTTAACTGCTCAAAACTCTACGGGTAATTTGCCGATGATGAATCGTTCGACGAAAACATTGCTTTCACTGCTTCTCGTCTTCGCTTTGCTGCCCGCCCTCACGGTCGGGGCGCTCGCGTCGGGGACGGACGACGCGGACGACGCGGCGGGCCAGCGCCTGATGGACTGGGCCGTGACGGGGCCGATGGGTGGCGACGTGCGCTCGCTCGTCATTGACCCGCAAGACCCGCGACGCCTCTACCTCGGGA
>DASTQX010000479.1:0-10102 GCA_035761505.1 Pyrinomonadaceae bacterium | reverse complement strand
TGGCGACCCACCTCAACGCCCTGACGATGCCGCTGAACAGCTTCTTGAAGAAGCTGAAGAAGCCGAGCCCGCTCGGGTCAACTTGGTTGACGGGGTCGTTGGCGCAGTAGGCGTACATGTTGAGCGTCTGCGGGTCGTTCAGATTCGCCGCCTCCATGCCGAGCGGGTCAACCTGCGTGAAGCGGCCCTGCATGGGGTCGTAGTGCCGGTTCACCGCGTAGTCCAGCCCCGACGCCAGCGAGCGGTCGTAAGAGGTGAACCGCCTGCCGGTCGCGCCCGTGCTCTCCGCGTTCAAGGCCGTGCCGAACGGGAGCGCCGCCTGCTCATAGTAGTTGGCGTCGGTCGCGTTCGAGACGACTCTCGTGCCCAGCCGGTCGGGGTGGTGGTACTCGACATAGTCGCCGCCCGCGCCGTTCGGCTGCTGCGTGGCGAGGAGCCGCCCGCCGAGGTAGATGTAGTTCCTCGCCCACTGCGGCGAGAGGGCCGTCGCCGTGCCGTCGGTCTCCGCGTACTCGCCGATGACGCTGCCCCCGGCCCACGCGTAATAAGTGCGCGTCGCGCCCTCACGCATCGTCAGCCGCGCCTTTGAATCCCCGTAGGTGTAGCTGGCGAGCAACGCCCCGGCGTCCGTCTTGACGGCGACCAGACGGTTGGCACAGTCGTACTCCATCCGCTGCCACGCGCCGCCCGCGACCCGCACGCGCGTCTGATTGCCCGCCGCGTCGTAGGCCCAGCCCGGAGTGTCAATGCGGTTCGTCGTCTCGTCGTAGGACAGAGAGGCGTGCCCGTCGGTCGTCATCGGAGCGCCCGGCCGGTTGCCGGAGAGCGTGCTCTGGCCGCGCGTCGCGCGCTGCCGTAACTCTTCGACGTGAACCTTCTTGACGGGCGTGCCGCTCGCCCCGGTCGCCAGCGCCGGGTCGGTGAACGGGTTGACGGTCACGCCGAGCGCCGCGAGCGCCTCGTCGAGGCGGTCGCGCAACTCCTGCACCAGAGCCGCCTTGACGGTCGTGACCTGCGGCGTCAGCGTCGGGTCTATGGCCCACGTCGCCGCCGGTAGATTGGCCGCCGCGCGGACGGCGTTGACCAGTTGGCGTAGCTCGTTGAAGTGAGCCGCTTTGACGGTCGTCGTGTTGGAGACGAGCGGGTCGTCCGTGAGGGTGAAGGCCGCGCCCAGCGCCAAGTTGCTGAAGGGCGAGATGCAGTTGCCCCCGGCGTCGGCGGAGCAGACGCGGTAGAGATAGGCCGTCCCGCCGGTCACGCCCGTGTCGGCAAAGCCCGCGCTCGCCGAAGTTCCGGCCAGCGAGTACGACCCCGAAAGGCTCGTGCTCCGCTCAACGCGGTAGTTGCTCGCGCCCGCCGCCGCCGTCCAAGTGAGACTGATCTGCGTGGCGGAAGCGGCGCTCACCATCAGGTTGGTCGGGGTGCTCACGAGAGCCGCCGCCGCGAGCGGGTGCGAAGGGGCGAGGCGCGGCAGGGCGGACGGGCCGTTGGCGTCTGAGAGCCCGCGCCGCCCCTCCGCGCCGCGCAAGAAGTCCGGGTTTTGCGGAAAGAGATTCTGCGCGACCTCGACCGTAGGCGAAGAGGGCTTCGGCTCCTGCGGCTTGTCGCGCGCCGCCGTGGTGCCCGAAGCGCTCACGGTCTCGCGGTTGCCGAAACGGTCGTAGGTGTAGTTCTGCGTCCAGAGCGGAGAGGCGTTCGGCTCGCCGCCCGTCGCTTGCGTCAGTCGTCCCAACGCGTCGTAAGAATAGCTCCGCCCGCGTGGCGCGTTCAGGTGGTCAGTGAGCTTCGTCAACTGCCCCGAACGCCCCTGCGTCGTCCCCGCGCGCAGGTAATCGTAAGAGAGGTGAAGCAATCTGTTCTGGTCGGGGTTTGACCCTCGATAAGCTCTCTGCCCGGCGAGCAAGCCCGTCGCCGGATCGAAGCTGTAGCTCTCCGTGACCTGATTGGCCCCGGCGACGCCGACCTTGAGCGAGGTGATTTGACTCGCGGCGTTGTAGGCGACCTGCGAGGCGTAGTCCGCCCCGTCCACCTTCAGACCGGAGAGGCGGCTCGCCACGTCGTAGTCGTGGTGGACGGTCTTGCGCGCGGGATTCTGGACGCCGAGCGCGTACTGCGCCGGGTAGGTCACGTTCGTCACGCGGTCGAGCGAGTCGTAGAGGTAGTTGGTCGTCATCGGGTAAGAGCCGCGATTGAGGATCGTCATCATCCTCTGCGCGAGTCGTCCTTCCGCGTCGTAGTCAATCACCTCCTGCGTCGTGTATTCCGAGGTGGCGGCGTTCTGCGTCGTCACCTTCCACAGGCGGGTCACGTCGCCCGAACTCTTGTACTCGTAGATCACGTTGTCGGCGGAGGCGATGGTTGAACTCGTGTCGTGCGGCGTGCCGACGACGTAGGCGACCGTCTGAAGGCGGTCGAGCGGGTCGTCGTTGTAGCCGAAGACGGTCTTCACGCCGCGCGCATCCACGCTCCAAATGATGTTCGAGCGCGCGTCGTAAGCCGACACGGTGCTCCAAGTGCCGCTCGCCCCGACGTACTCGCCCGCGTCGTTGAGCGTGGCGGATTGCTCCGCGAGTTTCTGGTGCGTGAGCCGCCCCAAAGTGTCGTAGCGGAACGCGCGCGCCTGCGTGTCCTGCGCGACCCCGGTCAGGCCGCCGAGCGTGTCGTAGGTGTAACTCGTCTTCAGGCTCCCGGCCTCGGAGACCGCGCCGCCGCCCGAAGGCTTCGGCTCGACGACCTCGACCAGCCTTCCGAGCGCATCCGTCCTCCCCCAACGCTCGCGGCCCCAAGCGTCCCTCGTGCGCGTCGTCTCGCCGGGCAACGTGCTGGCCGAGCCGGGCCGGTTCAACGCCGGTTCGTTGTAGAAGGCTTGCGAGACGCTGCCGTCCGGCGCGGTGATCTTCGTCACGCGACCGAGGCCGTCGTACTCGTTCTCCGTCCACTGCTTGGTCTCGCCCGCGCTGTAGGGCCGGGTCTGCTTCAAGACCTGCGCCATCACGTCGTAGACGGTCTCCACCTTGTCCCACACGCCGCCCGCGCCGAGCGCCTCCTCCAAACGCGGGAGCCCCAAGCCGTTGAGGGTCGTCACGCCCTGAGACGCGACCGTGCCGCCCTCCGACGGGGCGAGGTGAGTCGTCTCGGTGACGGTCATCGCCGCGTCGTCGTACTGGAAGACGGTGTAAGCGCCCGTCGGCATCGTGGACTGTTGCGTGCGGAGCGAGTCGGGGTTGTGGGCCGTCGTGGAGATGCGCCCGTTGGTGTCGGTCGCCGACAGAACGAGGCCCGTGTTGAAATCGTAGGTGGCGCTCGCCGTGACGCGGTGGGGCGAGTTCTGGTCAATCGCCCCGCGCGTCTGCGAGGTCGCGTAGGCGTACTGCGTCGCCAGCGTATATTCGATGCTCGTCTGCTCGCAGCAAGACGTGGACGCGACGCGCATGTTGCCGGTGATGTCGTAGGCGCGCGTCTCGACGACGGCGGCGGTCGGGTTCTCCGCCCCGGCGTCGGCGTAAGACTTCACCTGCGTGACGTTGCCGCGATAGTCGGTCATCTGCACATACGGGCTGAAGTCGTGGCAGACGTACTCCTGATTACAGACTCCGTCACACTGGCTGATGTGAGCTTCGCAACCGGGGCTCTGACAGTCCAAGTCGTTAGGGTCGTTCTCGTAGCCGCACTCGGTCGTGAGAGGCGCGTAAGGGTTGTAAGTCAGCTCGTGCTGCGTGACATCGGGCGCGTTCAGGAGCGTCGCGCCGTCGTAAGTGTATTCGGTGCGGGAGACGCGCGTCGTGCCGTCGCCCGCATAGACCTCCACCACCTTCGGCAAGTTGAAGTGATGCCGGTACGTGTTGGGGTGAATGTAACTCGGCGAGTTCTCGTACTGGGTGACAGTCTTGCGCAGGAGCGTGTTGGCCCCGCCCCAGACGTAACCGTAGTCGTAGTTGCGCACCTCGACGACTTGGTTGAAGGAGGGCGACGGCTGGTAAGTAAATTCAGTGCCCGTCGTGAGTTCTTCGCCGCCCGCCGTCCGCGTCGTCACGGTCGTGTAACGGGGACGCGGCGAGTTGTAGTCGCCTTGCTCCCAGGAGACTTCGCTGCGCGCGAGCAGCGTCACGCCGTCGGTGTCGAAGGTTTCGTCCTTGAAGACCAGCCCGTCGTAGAACTGGCCCGGCGCGTTGTAGGAGTACTGCACGCTCTTAACCCCGTTGGGGAGCGTCATCGCCACCGTGCGGGGCGTCGAGTTCTGGTTGACCGCGTAGCCTGTCACCGACGGGCCGGTGTCCATCCCGGCCCAAGTCTCACTCAGGCTGGTGTAGGTCGGCGCGTCCGAGCCGGTCGCCTGCCAGTCATAGACGGCCTGCCTCGTCATCGGCCCCGGCGTCACCGTCCCCATGTCGCCCAAGCCGCCCGCCGAGTGCGATATGCCGCGCTGCTCGACGACTTTGGCGAGCGTGCCGTAGCCGGAGAGGAAAGAGTCCTGCTCGCCGAACCAGTAGCCCGTCCCCGTCGCCGGATAAAAGATGGCGTCGAGGAGCCACGGCGACGAGTCGCGCACCATCGTCGTCAGGCCGGGGAACGAAGCGCCGATCGCCTTCTCCTGATAGTGAAGCCTGACGAGCGTGCGCGCGCTGCCGCCGTCGTAGCCGGGGGCCGTCACCGCCGTCAGCAGATTGTTGCCGTCGTAGTGGAAGACGATGGCCCGCCCCAGCGTGTCCGTCACGGTCTCGATGCGCGGCCCGGAGTTGTTCCGGTAAGTGATCGTGATGAGGTTGCCGTTGGAGTCGGTGATCTTCGTCGGGTAGATGGCCCCTTCGCCGGGCGCGCCGTAATCAATGTAAGTCCCGTTGGGCAGTTGCGCCGCCCCCGTGCGGAGCACGAAGTTGCTGCGCGAGCCCCAGTAGTCAATGAGCGTGCCGTCGGCGGTCTGGCCGACGAACCAAGAGGTCGGGTTGGCGGGGTAGAAGATGGTGCCGCTATAGCCGTGGCGCGTCCCGTCGCCCTCGCTGATGAGGGTCGCGCCGTCGCCGATGTCAACCATCTTGCCAAAGCCGAGCGACCAGCCCGGCGCGGGCCAGCCCTTGTCAATGTCATAGGTGATGGTGCCCCCGGTCTTGTGCCAGAGGTGCGAGTTGTAAACGAGCGCGAGCGTCAAGTCCATCCCGCGACCGGGGAGCGAGACGACGGGCGCGGTAATCTGGAAGTTACCGTTGCCCGCCCCGCCGTCTTCGGGCGTGCCGGGCGGGTCTCCGATCTGGCTGCCGGGGTCGTCAGCCGTCATGTAGTTGACGCTGTTCCAACCGAAAGGGTCGCCCCACACGCCCTGCGCCGGGGCCGACGCCTTCGAGGGCTCCGCGCGTCCGCCGAAGGAGGCTTTGACCGCCGACGCCTGTAAGCCTCGCCGCGCGCGCGGGCCTGAGCGACGCGGCCTCTGCCCTTCGCGCCGACTGGCGCTTCCCTGTTCGGGCGGCGAGAGTTCGCGCGTCGAAACGCCTTTCGTGGGAGCGGGCTTCACGGCGGCGGGCGGGCCGTTGCCCTTCACGGCGGGGAGAGGCGTGCCGCCGTCAACCACCGTCACGGTGACTTGCGCCTGCTGACCCGCGACCAACGCCGTCACCTTATAGACACCGGCCACGGGCGCGGAGAACTCGCCGTCGTGCGAGATGCGCGTCCTCCTGTTCCGACTCTCCTCCCGCGCGCTCCACTTCACTCTGACGCCGCCGACGGTGTTGCCTTGCTGGTCGTAGGCGACGGCGGCGAAACGGACTTTCTCTCCGGGCACGACCCGCGCCCCGTCGGGCGAGATGCGGACGCCGCGCACGCGGGCGTTGCGCGCCGACTGGCTCTCCTGCCCTCTGCCCTTCGCCTCGCCCTGCGGCGACACGAGGCCGCGCATTGTCTTGGCCCAGCCGCTCGACTCGTACCAGAAGGCGAGCCCCCACTGCCAACGCGACGCGGCCCCGGCGAGCAAAAGGGGCGCGGCGGGCGTCTGCTCCACGAGCATCACGACGACCAGCGCGATGGTCAGGAAGCGGCTGAGACGGCGACGGAGCCCGGCCCGTCGCCATCGAGCCCGGCGGCGTGGAGGATTCGAGTTGGAGCGCGAGAGGCGGGCTGACGAGTCTTGAGCGGTAGTGCGTGGGATGCGCGTCATTGGAAACCTTCCTTGAAAGGCGAAGAGTTCGCACGGCACATGACTTGGAGTGTTCAGTTCGGGCGGCGTCCGAGTCCCTTCAGCCGACTCGATTAGAACATCGTGCCGAGAGGTACGGACGCCGCGCGACCCGACTGACTTCGCGGCGGCTTAAAAAGCCGTGGCGTCGCTACTGAAGGCTCAGCAGGATGAGTATCTCGCCCACGCCCTTCTCAAGCGGTTCGAGCGCCTTGCCGATGATCGTCCCCGGCGCGTGCATCTTCCGCCCGCCGACGACGACCGGCTCGGACTTCATCGCCACGCCCTCGACCTCGCTCGTCACCAGGAGGTCGCCGATGCGGACGGGCGCGCGCGTTGCGTCCACCTTCACCTTGACCCGGCCCGTCGTCGCAATCATCACCTTGCCTTCGCCGCCTTCGCCGAGGATGAGGCCCGGCTGCGCGGAGACCACCCCGGCCACGCGCGTGTCGTACTCTTCCGAAGAAGCAAGCACGTGATTCGACCGCCCACCGTCGAGCACGACAACCGTCCCCGCCGTCAGTTTCTGCGTCGAGGGAACCCACTCGGCCACGTCCTGATACTTGGCCGAGATGTTGCCGGTGGCCGTGATGTTCCCGACCACGTCGAGCGCCTCGGTCGGGTTGGTCTTGCCGATTCCGACGCGCCCAAGGTTATCTATCCGCACCCGCTCGGAGACCGTATCCGCCTGCCGCGTCGAGAACGAGAGGTAGCCGTCGCCGTAAGTCCCCGCCTGCTTGTTCGAGGCCCGAATCTCGCCCATGACGTGCGTGCTGCTGCGGCCCAGCGTGAGGCCCACCGAGTCGCTTGGGTTGTGCGGGCTGCCCGCCCCGTTATAAACGTGCAGGGCGTTGAAGTGGCCGCTCACCGATTTCGTCACTTCCAGACTCGCGCCCGGCGTCGTCGTCCCGATGCCGACGTTGCCGGTGCTCGGCGCGACCGTCACACGGACGTTGTTATTCGTCCCCAGATGCAGAGGGCTTGAGCCGCCCGTGCCGACGAACAGGTTGTTCAAGCCGGTGTTGTTGTTCCACTGGACGAACCCGCCCGTCGTCTGCGAGAGACCACCGTTCAGGTATAAACCGGAGAAGCCCGTCGCGCTGTTGTTCGTCACGTTGACGCTCGTCGCGCCCGCCTGATCTCTGCGTACCGAGAGCGTCGCGTCGGGGCTCGCCGTCCCGATGCCGACGTTGGCGGAAGTGTTCGTCAGGCTCACGCTCGCGCCCCCGTCCGTCCAGCCCGAACTGCCGGTGGACGTGCTGTTGATCGTCACCTTCCGCGTCGCCGCGTCGAACGAAACGCTCGTCCCGCCCGTCCCCTCGAAGCGGAGCGAGTCGTTGTTCGACGTGGCCGAGAACTGCGCCGCGCCCGACGCGTTCGCCACCGATTTGAAGATGTTCTGCGACGAGCCGCGATCCGCGTTCGTCAGCGTCAGCGTGCCGCCCGCGCCGAGCGTGAGCGGGCCGCCGCCCGACATCCCCGCGCCCGCCGCGACTGTGATCGAGGTGTTTCCTTGAACGGCGGTTCCGGCGGTCGAGCCGTAGTTGACCGAGACGGAATCCGCTGCCGCCGTGAGCCCCGTCCCGGCCCCGAAGTTGAGCGTCACCGCGCCGCTCGTGCCGCCGCCCGTCAGCCCCGTGCCCGCCGTGACCTCTGTTATCGTCCCGCTGCCCCCGCTCGTCACAGCCGTCGTCTGCACCGTCCCGTCGGGGAAGACGAACCCGCCGGAGGACGAGCGCACTTGGCCCGCCACGTCGAGCTTGTATGTAGGGCTCGCCGTGCCTACGCCGACGTTGCCGCGCAGGTTGGCTAAGACCACGTTGCCCGCCGCCCCCGGCGTGCTCCCCGTGCCGCCCGTCCCGCCATTGAGCACGATGCTCCCGCCGACGCCCCCGTTGTAACCGGCCAGCGTGTGCGCCCCGCCCGTGCCGCCCGTGATGTTGACCGCCCCGCCCGTCCCGGCGTGCGAGACGCCGAACATGTGCTGCCCGCCCGTGCCGCCCGTCAGGCTGATGGCACCGCCGTTGCCGCTATAGAAGAGACTACTGCCCGTGGTGTTCCAGCCGCCGTTGCCGCCCAAGAAAGAGAGGTCGCCGCCCGGCCCCCCGGCACTCGAACTGTTACCGCCGTTGCCGCCCGTGACCGCCAGCGCCGTCGGGGCCGCCGCGCCGCTCGCGCCGTTGGCCCCGACGACGTGAAGTCTGGCCTGCGGCGAAGCCGTCCCGACGCCCACGTCGCCGCCGCCGGTGACGGACATGCGCGTGAAAGACGAGCTGCCGACGTAGGTGTTGAAGTCAATCTGGCTGGCCGAGATGCCGATGGGGTCGCCCACCGCGCCGGGGTAGTTGAAGGCATAGATGCTGCCGCCCGTCCCGTTGTGGAGCATGAACATGCCGCGCGCGGTCGGTGCCACCCACGCCTGCGGGTAGAGGCCGACCATGCCCTGCACGCCGAGCTTCTGGTTGGGCGTCGCTGTCCCGATGCCGACGTTGCCCGTGCTGAAGTGGATGTTCGACCCGGCGGTCGTCCACTGGCTCGTGCCGCCGACCTCCGCCCACGTCCCCTTACAGGTTCCGGCCATGCAGAGGCCGCCCGAAGCGTTGACGCTCCCGGCCACGTCGAGCTTGTAAGTAGGGCTGCTCGTCCCGACGCCGACGTTGCCTCCCGCCGTCGCCACGAGCACGTTGCCGTAGGTCGTGGCCGGGGCCACCGGCGCGCCGGGGTTGAGCGTCAGGTTCCCGCCGAACTTGCCCGCCGCGTTGTCGCTGTCGCCGGCCTTAATCGTCAGCGCTCGCCCGTTGCCGGAGTTGGTGTTCGTGCCCGAAGCCGCGACCATGAGTTGGAAGGCGCTGGAGTCGGTCGCCCCGGCAGCGCCGAAGGTGAGGGCGGCGTTGGCCCCGACCAGATTGAGCAGGCTCGAAGGCGTGGTCGTCCCGATGCCGACGTTGCCACCGCTCCCGATCATCATGCGAATCGGGGCCGGGCCGGTCGTGCCCGCGCGGAAGTAAAGGTCTGTGGGCGTCGAGGTCGAAGTCACCGTCCCGTTGACGACCGCCTCGATGGCCGCGGGCGCGAGGATGTTCCCCGTGTAGGCCACGAAGCTGATTTGGCCCAGAGCGTCCCCGTTGGCGACGCTCAGAGGGGCGGCGAGCGTGCCCCGGAACTTCGACAGGCTGAAGAAGGCTCCCAGCGTGTCCGAGGAGACTTGCCGCAGCGCGAACCCGCGCGAGACCGCCGTCGAGGTTTCGACCACCGAGAACTTGGTCGTGGCGGACGTACTCCCGATGGCGAGGTTGCCGTCGTTTCGGAGGAAGAGCAGGATGGCGTCCGAGGAGTTCCTGACGCTCAACGCCGGGGCGGTGGAATCCGAGGTCGCGCCCTTCACGTCGAGCTTGGCCGCCGGAGGCGAAGCGCCGGTGCCGACGCCGACGTTGCCGGTGTTGGTGTTGTTGATGTCGTTGCCGTTGGTCGTCCACTGGGCGCGCGCCTCGCCGGTCGCGCACAGGACGAAGGCGAGCAACGCGAAGGCACAAGCCACAAAGCCCGTCCCGCCGTACATTCTCTCTCGGATCGTTCTCATGTTCGGTCTCCTCAGGTTGAATTGCGGTAGCTCGAACGCCACGCGCGGTCGTGCCGGTAACGCCTCGCCCTCTCACGCACGTCCTTCAGAGGCGGGCGGCTTCGGCGGGCAGACGGATTCTCATCCGGTATCTCGCCGATACCGGGCGCGGCGAGCACGGCGACGGTCGCCTTCGTCAAATCAGTCAGTTAAACAGTGGCGGATTTGTATCTGCGTCCTGTGATGGGAGAGAGCCCCGCAGCAGAGGACGGGGACGGGCACGTCGAGCGGCGCACGTGCTCTGGGGCGCGATGCCGCCCCGCAAACAGGACTAAGGGGAGACTTTCAACTCAAGACCGGGGTCTGCCCGTTGGTACGAA
>DASTQX010000478.1:0-6729 GCA_035761505.1 Pyrinomonadaceae bacterium | reverse complement strand
CTGCAATCTATCTCAAACCGACAAGGAAACGCACATGAACAGAAGCGCCCGGTCTCTCCGCGTCTCGCTCTCCTTCTTCTTACTGCTCGCGCTTTTCTCCACCACTCTCGCGCCCGCCGCGCACGCGCAGAGGCGGAGGGGCGCGGGTCGCCGCGCGGCGGGCGGTGAAGTCGCGCGGATGCTGCGAGAGGTGAGCGCGGCGAGCGTCGAGCGCACCATCCGCAAGCTCGTCTCGTTCGGCACGCGCAACACTCTGTCGGCGCAGGATAATCCGGCGCGCGGCATCGGCGCGGCGCGCGACTGGCTCTTCGAGGAGTTCAAGGAGATTAGCCGCAGGACGGGCGGGCGGCTCGAAGTCGAGTTACAGTCCTTCGAGCAGCAGCCCGGTCGCTTCCAGCGCATCGCGCGCCCGACGCGCGTCACCAACGTCGTCGCGCGCCTGCCGGGCACGCAGCCCGCGTCGGTCGAGCGCACCTACGTCATCAGCGGCCACTACGATTCGATGTGCACGAGCCCGACCGACGCCGAGTGCGACGCGCCGGGCGCGAACGACGACGCTTCGGGCGTGGCGGCGGTGGTCGAGGCGGCGCGCGTCATGGCCGGTCGGCGTTTCGACGCGACGATAATTTTCATGGCCGTCGCGGGCGAAGAGCAGGGGCTCGTCGGCGCGACCTACTTCGCCGAGCAGGCGAAGCAGAAGAAGATGAACATCGAAGGGATGTTCACCAACGACATCGTCGGCAACACGCTCGGCGGCAACGGCGTGCGCGACCGCCGAACCTTGCGCGTCTTCTCCGAGGGCGTGCCTTCAAACGAGACTCCGGAAGAGGCCGCGACGCGCCGCAGCGTCGGCGGCGAGAACGACTCCGCGCCGCGACAGCTCGCGCGCTTCATCGTCGAGGCGGGCGCGGCGCACCTGCCCGGCTTCCGCGTCCAGATGATCTACCGCCGCGACCGTTACCTGCGCGGCGGCGACCACATCCCTTTTCTCGAACAGGGTTATCCGGCTGTCCGCTTCACCGAGCCGAACGAGGACTACACGCACCAGCACCAGAACGTGCGCGTCGAGAACGGCATCCGCTACGGCGACTTGCCGGAGTTCGTTGACTTCGACTACGTCGCGCAAGTCGCACGCGTCAACGTGTTGGCGCTCGCCTCTCTCGCCCAAGCCCCCGCGCGCCCGAAAGACGTTCGCATCCTCACGCGCCGCCTGACCAACGACACCGACTTGCAATGGGCGGCAAACACCGAGCCCGACCTCGCCGGTTATGAAATCGTCTGGCGCGACACGACCTCGCCCACTTGGACACACTCGGTCAGAGTCGGACGGGTGACGAGCCACACCGTCAAAGGGATGAGCAAGGATAACTACTTCTTCGGCGTCCGCGCCGTGGATGCGGAAGGGAACCGCAGCCCCGTCACTTACCCCAGACCTTTGCGCTGAATTTAAACACCGAAGGGGCGGAAGAACGTCGCTCACGGCTTGCGCTGTGGGCGACGTTCTTCCGCGCCTTCGGCGGCTGGATTGTCTCGGCGTTTCGGCGAAAAATTCCAACTAATGACGGCCCCTCCGCGTCTAAACCGTCGGTGCGTGCCAAAGCCTTTTACCGGGACTTTTCGGCGGTCAATATTTCAAAGGTCGAAAGCGGATTTTGACGGAGTATTTATGAAAGTTTTTGTCTCTCAACGTCGCCGGCTCGCGCGGCGCTTCTTGGCGTTGCTGTCGCTGGCGGCGCTCGTCTCGAACGGCCTTTTCGTCTCCGGCGCGCAGAAGGCGGCGGACGCCGGGCGGCTCGTCGAAGAGCAGCGCATCGTCCATGTCCTGAACCGCCTCGGCTTCGGCGCGCGGCCCGGCGACGTGGAGCGCGTGCGGCGGATGGGCCTTGAGAATTACATCGAGCAGCAACTCAACCCGTCGAAGATTTCCGACGAGGTGGTCGAGGCGAAGCTCAAGAACTTCCCGACGCTCAAGTTGAGCAACACGGAACTGCTGGCGAAGTATCCGAACCCCGGACAGTTAATCAGGCGGATGCAACGGAGCGGCGAACTGCCCGCCGAGTTGGCCGAACTCGTCGGCGAGCGGCGGCAGCAGCAACAGCAGCAGCGCGCGCCGAACGCGGCGGGCGACACGCAGCCGTTGAACGGCGCGACGAACGCGCCTTCGATGGCGATGCCGAACGCCGACGAGCCCTCGATGCCCGCCGACGACAATCCGGAGCGCGCGCAGTACCGACGCCGCATCGCCGAGTACATGCGCGCCAACGGGATGGAGCCGCCGCAGCGCATCATGCAAGAGCTACAGGCTTCGCGCCTCCTGCGCGCCATCTACAGCGAGCGGCAGTTGCAGGAGGTGATGGTTGATTTCTGGTCGAACCACTTCAACGTCTTCGCGCAGAAGGGTGCCGACCGCTGGTTCCTCACCTCTTACGACCGCGACGTGATCCGCCCGCACGCGCTCGGCAACTTCCGCACGCTCCTCGAAGAGACGGCGAAGAGCCCCGCGATGCTCTTCTACCTCGACAACTTTCAGAGCGTGAGCCCGAACGCCGGACAGGGCAGGCGCGGAGCCTTGCGGCAGATGCTCCGAGGCGAACAAGGCGCGCGGATGAACCCGCGCCGACAGCAGAGAAGAGAGCGACGCCGCGCGATGCGCGAGGCCGAAACCTCGATGCCGAACGAGGGCGAGCAGCAAGGACAGATGGCCCGCCAGCAGCGCCCCCAAGCTCAAAGACCGCGACGCGGCATCAACGAGAATTACGCGCGCGAGTTGATGGAACTGCACACGCTCGGCGTGGACGGCGGCTACACGCAGAAGGACGTGCAGGAGGTGGCGCGTGCCTTCACCGGCTGGACGATTCTCGACCCGCGCGGCGCGGCGGGGACTTCGAGGGGCGGCACTTTCGCCTTCAACGCGCGCGCGCACGACGACGGCGAGAAGGTCGTCCTCGGCCAGAAGATTCCGGCGGGCGGCGGCATCCGTGACGGGCAGTTGGTCTTAGACATCCTCGTCCGTCATCCTTCGACGGCCAAGTTCGTCGCCACCAAACTGAGCCGCCGTTTCGTCTCCGACAGCCCTTCGCCCGCGCTCGTCACGCGCGTCGCGGCGGCCTTCACGAAGTCGGGCGGCGACATCCGCGAGACTCTGCGCGCCCTCTTCACTTCGCCGGAGTTCAACTCCGCCGAGGCGCGGCGCGCGAAGATCAAGACGCCGTTCGAGCTGGCGGCGAGCGCCGTCCGCACGCTCGGCGCGGAGACGGACGCGCGCCCCGCGCTCCATCAATGGGTCGCGCGCATGGGCGAACCGCTCTACCTCTATCAAGCGCCGACCGGCTATCCGGACACGGCGGAACACTGGGTCAACACGGGCGCGCTGCTCGAACGTCTGAACTTCGCTCTGGCGCTCGTCTCGAACCGCATCCCCGGCACGCGCGTCGACCTCGCGCGCTTCGTCGGCGAGGACGCCACTTCGACCCGCGCCGTCAATCAGGAGCGAGTCGTTGACCGCTTCCTCGAACTCGTCCTTCAGGGCGACATCTCGCCCAAGAGCCGCGCGGTCTTGATGAAGCAACTCTCCGACCAATCGAACGCGCCGGTTGCTTCAAACACGACGCCGCCGCAGGACGAGACGACGACGACGGCGATGGGCCGCAACCCTCGCGCCGCGCGCCGCGCGAGACGACAGGAGGCCGCCGCCATCACAGTCGGCAACCCCGAAGTCGCGCGCATCGCCGCGCTCGTCATCGGCTCGCCGGAATTTCAAAGACAGTAGCAGGTGATAAGAGATGAGTAATGAGTGATGAGAAAAGACAGCCGCTTTCTCTTATCACTCATCACTTATCACTGCTTTTGAGGGAAGTATGAATAACAGTCGCAGATTTTTTATGAAGCAGGGCGCTTTGGCGCTGGCGAGCATCGGGGCGGTGGCGGGAGCGCCTTCGTTCCTGCAACGCGTGGCGCTGGCCGAGGGTTTGAGCGTCGCGCCGTCGGGGCGGCGGAAGACTTTGATAACTATCTTTCAGCGCGGGGCGGTGGACGGGCTCAACATGGTCGTGCCGTATGGCGAGCGGCGTTACTACGAGTTGCGCCCGCAGATCGCCATCGCGCAGCCGCGCAGGGGCTCGACGGGAGGGTCGGTGATTGACCTCGACGGGTTCTTCGGGCTGCACCCGTCGCTCGCGCCTTTCAAGTCGCTGTGGGACGAGAAGCGGCTGGCGGTCGTCCACGCCACGGGCTCGCCCGACAACACGCGCTCGCACTTCGACGCGCAGGACTACATGGAGTCGGGGACGCCCGGTCGCAAGTCCACGCCGGACGGCTGGCTGAATCGTTACCTGCAAGCCGCGCCGGACGAGCGCGCGACGCCTTTCCGCGCCGTCGCCATGTCGCAGAACCTCCCGCGCTCTTTGCAGGGACGCTCGCCCGCGCTCGCCATGCAGAGCCTTTCGGACTTCCGCGTCCGCGCGGGCGCGAACGCGAAAGCCGTGCAGGGCGGCTTCGAGGACATCTACGAGCAGAGCGTGGGCGACGCCTTGCGCGGGACGGGCAAGGAGACTTTTGACGCCGTGAAATTCTTGGAGCGCGTCAACCCCGCGCAGTACAAGCCGGAGCACGGCGCGCGTTACCCGCGCGGTCGCTACGGCGACGCGCTGATGCAGATCGCGCAACTCATCAAGGCGGGCGTCGGGCTCGAAGTCGCCTTCACCGAGACGGGCGGCTGGGACACGCACCGCACGCAGGGCGGCGCGCAAGGGCAACTCGCCGTGCTCCTCGCGCAGTTCGGCGCGGGGATCAAAGCGCTCGTCAACGACCTCGGCCCCGCGCGGATGCAGGACGTGGTTGTCCTCACGATGTCTGAGTTCGGGCGCACCGCGCGGCAGAACGGCACGGGCGGGACTGACCACGGCCACGCCAACGCGATGTTCGTCATCGGCGGCGCGGTGCGCGGCGGAAAAGTTTACGGCCAGTGGCCCGGACTCGAAGACGAACAGCTCTACGAGGGGCGCGACCTCGCCTTAACGACCGACTTCCGCGACGTGTTCGGCGAAGTCGCTTCTCGACACCTCGGCCACGCCGACCTGCGGAAAGTCTTCCCCGGCCACGCCGCGAGCGCGTCGAAGTTTCGGGGCGTGCTCGGCTAGAGGGCGTCGGGCCGAAGGGGAAACGGAAGGGGCGCGCATCAACGTTGATGCGCGCCCCTTCCCGTTTCCGCGCCGCCTAAGCCGGAAGTGGAACGCGCCGCGAGGGCGTGCTAATATCCCTCCACCAAGCATTCCCCCGAAGTGAAGTTCGAGAGGCCGGGCCGCGCGAGGCGAGTCCGGCGCGCTTTATCGTTCCGTGGGATATTTAAGTTGACGAAAGGGGAGACGAATCAAGATGGCACAGAGTGGTGCGGCGGGCAGCGAGACCTTACAGGATATTATCGAGCGGCTGGCGGATTTCGAGCCGGTTGATTTGCCCTTCATCAGCCTCTACCTCAACGCGCAGGCCAACGAGCACGGGCGGGCTGACTTCGACCGCTTCCTGCGCAAAGAGTTCAACACGCTCCTCCGCACTTACGAGGAGCAGAGTCCGGCGCGCGCGAGCTTCGAGCGCGACGTGGAGCGCATCAACGCGTATCTCGCCGACGAGCTGCGGCCCGAATCCAACGGCGTCGCCATCTTCGCCTGCGCGGGCGCGGACGAGTTCTTTCAGGCCGTGCAGTTCGAGGCTCCGGTCGAGAATCACCGCCTCTACATCTACAACCAGCCGCACCTCTACCCGCTCGCGCGGCTGATGGATCAATACCCGCGCTACGCCGTGCTCGTCGCCGACACGAACCGCGCGCAGCTCTTCGTCTTCGCGCGCGGCAAGGCCATCGGGCGCGAGGAGGTGCAGAACGTCAAGACGCGGCGCTCGCAGGTGGGCGGCTGGTCGCAGGCGCGTTACCAGAGGCACAACGAGAACTATCACCTCCATCACGCGAAGGAACTGACGGACGTTTTAGAGCGCGTCGTGCGCGAGGACGGAATCGAGCACATCATCCTCGCGGGCGACGAGCAGATTATCCCGCTCCTGCGCGAGCAGTTCCCGAAGGCCGTGGAGGAGAAGGTCGTTGACGTTCTGAGTCTGGACATCAACACGCCCGAACACGAGGTCTTCACCGAGACGCTGGAAGTGATGCGCGGCCACGACGCGATGAACGACTTCGAGAAGGTGCAGCGCCTCTTCGACGCCTACCGCTCCGGCGGCCTCGCGGTCGTCGGCTCGCAGGACACGCTCGAAGCGCTCTCGATGGGGCAGGTCGAAGAACTGCTCATCACCGCCTCGCAGCAGCACGTCGAAGGCGACAAAGACGACGTGGCGATCCTCTCCACGAGCGAAGTCGGAGTCGGCGAGCCCGTCGTCGCCGGTCAGGACGGGGCCGTCGCCGAACTCGACGCCGATTCCGTCGTCGTCTCCGCCGACCTCGTCGCGCGCGCGCATCAGACCGCCGCCCGCGTCACCTTCATCGAAGACCCCACACTCTTAGCCGAAGTCGGCGGCGTCGGCGCTCTCCTCCGCTACCGCATCACGCCCCCAACCACCGACTCGGCACCGCAGCCGCAGCACGCATAGAAGAAGGGGAAAAGAGGAAGGGGAAAAAGGGTAAAGGGGGAAGAGCGAACCTCTCAAGTGTCGCTCTTCCCCCTTTACCCTTTACCCTTTTACTCTCTTCATTCCGTGACGGCGACGACGCGCAGAGGCCCGCCC
>DASTQX010000477.1:0-14248 GCA_035761505.1 Pyrinomonadaceae bacterium | reverse complement strand
TCAGAATCCGGAATCCAGAATGAAGAGACGACGCCTCTTTCTTCCGGCTCCCGGCTTCTGACTCCTGACTCCTGCTTTTTCTTCAGTTCGTCCAACGGCGCTTGCGGAATTTGTCTTCCGTCCAGAAGTTGCGGAGGAGTTTGAGGCGGGGCGCGGGCGCTTGGGCGTCGTCGCCGGGCGGCGGGAGGATGACGGTCACGACATCGAAGCGATGGGGCGTGCCCGTCAAGCCGAGGAGGCGTCGGTAAGCGCGGGCGGCGCGCGTGAGCTGGCGTTGCTTGCGGAGGTCAACGTTGGCTTCGGGGGCCGCGAACCAGTCGGAGGCGCGCGTCTTGACTTCGACGAAGCAGAGCGTCCGGCCTTCGTAGGCAACGAGGTCTATCTCGGCCTGTACGACCGCGCCGCTGCGCCCGCGTCCGACGTTGAGCTTGAAGTTCGCGGCGACGAGACGGTAGCCCAGCCCGCGCAGGTAGTCCGCCGCCAACTCCTCGCCGCGCCGACCGAGCGCGAGGTGCGGCGCGAGCGCGACCGTCGCGCTCGAATCTTCCGCCGCCTCGCGCGCGGGGACGCGAAACCTCCCTTTTAATTTCGCCCACACCATCGGCGCGCAGATTAGCTCTTCCGCGCGCGAGCCACAAGGCTTTGACCTCCTTGCGACGCCCCGCACCGCACGCTACACTTCATTTATGTCGAGCGAAGCGGAGACAGCGGAACAGTCGGGGCCGAAGGAGCGCGCGCCGTCGCCGGTGCTGCCTCTGGTCGCCATTGTGGGGCGACCGAACGTGGGGAAATCTACGCTCTTTAACCGTCTGGTCGGCGAGCGGCGCTCAATCGTGGGCGACGAGCCGGGGATTACGCGCGACCGCATCTACGGCGAGACGGAGTGGACGGGCCGCCGCATGTCGGTCGTGGATACGGGCGGCATCGTGCCGGACGAGACGGCAATCATCCCGGCGAACATCTTGAAGCAGGCCGAGTTCGCCATCGAGGAGGCGTTCGCGCTCGTCTGGGTGGTGGACGTGCGCGCGGGTTTGACGCCGCTCGACGAAGAGTTGGCCGTGCATCTGAGGATGACGGGCAAGCCCGTCGTCGTCGCGGCGAACAAGGCCGACGCGTCGAAGCTCGAAGCGCACGCGGGCGAGTTCCACCGCTTCGGCTTCGATGACGTGATTCCCATCTCGGCGGAGCAGGGCGACGGCGTGGCCGAGTTGCTGGACGCCGTGGTCGAACTCCTGCCTTCGCGCGAAGACGAGGCCGCCGAGGTCGAGGACGAAGACGAGGACGCGCCGCGCGAGTTGCGGCTGGCTATCGTCGGGCGACCGAACGTGGGGAAGTCTTCGCTGCTGAATAAACTGCTCGGCGCGGAGCGCGTCATCGTCTCGCCGGTGGCGGGGACGACGCGCGACGCCGTGGACACGCTGCTCGAACACGAAGGCCACGCCTTCCGCCTCATAGACACCGCCGGGATTCGGCGCAAGGGGAAGACCGAGGAGATGGCCGAGAAGCTCTCGGTCATCATGGCGCGTCGCAGCCTTGAGCGCGCGGACGTGGCCGTCGTGTTGATAGATGCCGTCGAAGGCGTGACCGCTCTCGACGCGAACATCGCGGGCTACGCGGTGGACGCCGGTTGCTCCATCATCCTCGCCGTCAACAAGTGGGACGCCGTGGAAGGGAAGGAGACGAACACGGCCAACGACTTCGAGCGCGACTTGCGCTTCAAGATGAAGTTCCTCGACTGGGCTCCGGTCGTCACCATCTCCGCGCTCAAGGGGCAGCGCGTCGAGCGCATCCTCTCTCTGGCCCTGCGCGCGAACGAGGCGCGGAACCTCCGCATCCCGACCTCGCAGCTCAACGCCTTCTTCGAGCGCGCCATCGCCGCGCCGCGCGCGCCGACCGCGCCCGCGCCGGTCAAGGGCGGCCAGTCGCGCCTCCACATCCAGTACGTGACGCAAGTCGGCGTGCGACCGCCGCGCTTCGTCGTCTTCACGGCGGGCGGCAAGTCTTCCGGCATCCACTTCTCTTACGAGCGCTACTTGCAGAACCGCCTCCGCGAGGAGTTCGACTTTTTCGCCACCCCGCTCCGCATCACCGAGCGACACAAGAAGAATAAGAGGCCGGAAGGGAGAGGCTAGAGACTCGTTACAAAGACAGGCTCTCAGACAAGTCTCAAGCCTCTCGCCTTAAGCCTCTAAATCTCATCTCTGCCTATGCCCGACACGTCAGACTTCCGAAAGCTCTTCGAGCGCGTGGGCGACGCGGCCATCGTGGTTGACGAGGCGGCGGGGCTCGTCCTCGCCTCGAATCTCCCCTTCTCGGCGCTCGTCGCGCGACCCTCCCCGGCGCTCGTCGGCGCGGAGGCGGGCGCGTTCTTGATAGAAGACGACGAGCACGAATCTCTGGCGGGCGGGAACGCGACTCTGATGGTCGGGGACGGGCAGGGGAGCGTGCGCGTGCGGCTCGAAAGCTTCGAGTGTTCGTGGGAGGGCGAGCGCGCGCGCCTCTACGTCGTGCGGCCCGCGCGCTCGGCGTTCGACGCGGAGCGCGGCGCACAGGAAGCGGACAGGCTACGCGCTCTGCTCGACTACCTGCACGAAGCGACCGAGCAGCTCGAAGTCGTCAACCGCATCGTCGCCGCCGTCAACTCAAGCCCCACGTTCGAGGAGGTCTTCAGCATCGCGTGCGAGCAGATACGCTCGCTCGTTCCCTTCGACCGCGCCTCCATCGCGCTGTGCGAGGAGGACGGCGAGAGCCTCCGCGTCTTTGCCCTTTCGGGCGAGCAGAAGGGCTCGCTCGCCGTCGGTGCGAAGGGCAAGCTGCGCGGCTCCGTCACCGAGCGGGCGCTCGAAGACGGCGCGATGGTCGTCATCCCCGAACTCCAAGCCGTGACCGGCTTCAACGTCTATGACGACTTGCGGAGCGAGGGTTTCCATTCGGCGGTCTGCGTGCCGATGTTCTCGACGCACCGCGCGATAGGGAGCCTCAACCTGACGAGCCGCACGCCGGACGCCTATCAACGGCGACATCGCCTCGCACTCGAAAGGCTCGCGCCGCCGCTCGCCATTGCGATTGAGAAAATCCTGCTGCTCGAACAGGCCGAGCGGCGCTCGCGCGAGATGGAGGAAGCGGCGCGGCGCGAGGAGCTTTCGGGGCGCATCGGTCGGACGCTGGCGGGCACGCTCGACGCCTCTTCGGTCTTGCGCGAGACGGTCGAGACGCTGGGCCGCGCGCTCGAAGTCGAGCGCTGCCTCATCGTCCTCTACGGGCGCGAGGGGAGCGGCGCGGTCGTCAACTACGAATACCTCGCGCGGCCCGACGTTTTGAGCGTCCGCGAGTTCTCCTGCGAGCCTCTGCGGACGAGCCGCTACGCGCGCCGCGTGATTGACTCGGCGGAGGCCGTCCAGATCAGCAACATCTGCGACGTGGAGCGCGACGAACTCATCGAACTCTACGAGCGGCTGAAGGTCTGCTCGGTGCTTTCGGCCCCCGTCCACGACGGCGGTCAGCATGTCGGGATGCTTGAGCTGCACGACTGTTACCGCCCGCGCGTCTGGACTGACGAGGAGAAGAAGCTCGTCTGCACGGTCGCCGCGCAGGTCTCGGTCGCGCTCACCAACGCGCAGCTCTACGAGGCGAGCCGCGACCGCAACGAGGAGTTGCGCGGCCTCTTTGAAATCTCGCGCACCTTCTCGACGCTCGCGGGCACCGACGAGATCGGCGCGCGGCTCGCGCGCTCCATCGCCAAGCTCGTCGGCGGGACGATGTGCCTCATCGCCACTTACGATCGGCGCACCAACGCCGTCCGCGCCGAAGCGCCCGGCCACAACACGCCGCCGGGTCTCATCCGCGAGTTCCAGTTCAAACTTGAGAAGGGCGACGAGCGCTCGCCCGTCTATCAGACCGGCGAGCCCTTCCTCTCGAACGACCCGGCGGGCGACTCGCGCCTCAACCGCGCGTTCGTCGAGCGCTGGAACCTGCGCTCCGTGCTGAGCGTCCCGATGAGAATCAAGAAGGAACTCATCGGCTTCATCTACGTCGCCAACCGCGCGGGCGGCTTCCGCGACCGAGACCTGCGGCTGCTGCAAATCTTCGCGGCGCAGGCCGCCGAAACCATCGTCAACGCGCGCCTCTTCCTCACCATTCAGGCGCAGGCCGAGCGCGAGGCCGTCGTCAACCGCCTTCTGCTCTCGCTGCAACGCAGTGGCGAGCCGAAGGAGAAGGTGCGCTCCGTCATCGAGCGCATCGGCGAGGTCTTGGAACTCGACCGTTGCGTCGCCGTCCTCTTCGCCGACGACGAGCACGAGGACTACTACGGCGAGTGGTGCGCCGACGGCGTCGAGCCCGTCACGGACTGGCTCGACGTGCGCGAGCGCTCGCCCATCCGCTACGCGCTCCGCACCGCGCGCCGCCCTCTGCTCGCTACCGACGTGAGCAAGCACCCGCTCGCCGCCTCGCTCGGCGATTTGGTCGAGCGGACGAAGCTCAAGAGCATGTTGGTCGTCCCCATCATGCATCAGGGCCGCGTCATCGGCTCGATCAGCGCGCACCAGACGCGCGCGCACCGGCAGTGGGGCGAGGACGACGTTGACCTGCTCGTCGCCGTCGCCACGCACGTCGGCGCGACGCTGGAAAACGCGCGGCTCATCAGCGAGCTGCGCGAGGCCAACCGGCTCAAAGACCAGTTCCTCGCCACGCTCTCGCACGAACTGCGGACGCCCCTGACGGCCATCACGGGTTGGGTCGAGCTGCTGAGCGAGAGCGAAGAACTGAAGACGAGCGAAGACCTCGCCGATGGCATCAACGCCATCAGCGCCTCGGCCACGTCGCTCACGCAGCTCATCTCGGACTTGCTCGACCTCTCGCGCATCCAGCGCGGCGTGCTCCGGCTCGAACGCTACTTCTTCGACGTGAATCAGATAGTCACGAGCGCCGCGCGCAACGTCCGGCAGGCCGCGCTCGCGCGACGGCTCGATCTGAATCTGGACTTGGCCGAAGACATCCCGCCGACCATCGCCGACGCGCAACGCATCCAGCAGGTGCTCTGGAATCTTCTCACCAACGCTATCAAGTTCACGCCTGCGGGCGGGCAGGTGACAGTCCGCACGCGGCTGCTCGACGGAGGCCGGAAGCGCGGCGAGGCCGCCGAGGACGGGAGCCGCATCCGCTGGATTGCCATCGAGGTCGAGGACACGGGCGAGGGCATCCCCGCCGAGTTCATGCCCTTCCTCTGGGATCGCTTCCGTCAGGCCGACAGCTCGGCCACGCGCCGCCACGGCGGGCTCGGCATCGGCCTCGCCATCGTCAAAGAGCTGGTCGAGGCGCACGGCGGGCAGGTCGAAGCCCAGAGCGAAGGACACGGCGCGCGCTTCATCGTCCGTCTCCCCGTCATCGAAGTCGAGCAGTGGGAGGAGCAGGAGCCGCGCTTCAAGACGCCCGGCGTCGGAGATGCCGAACCCGGCGAGTTCAATTAAAATCCCACGCATGTCTTTCTCTTCCACGCCGACACAAACGGAATCCGAACCGACGGGCGCGGGCGTCGAGGCGCTCGGCTGGCAGGTCACGGCGCAGGAGGGCGAGGCGCGCTCCGGCATCCTGCGGACGCGTCGCGGCGTGATTGAGACGCCCGTCTTCATGCCCGTCGGAACGCTCGGCACGGTCAAGGGCGTGCGCTTCGAGGAGCTGGAAGCCGAAGGGCTCGACGCGCGCATCATCCTCGGCAACACCTATCACCTGTGGCTGCGTCCGGGCGTCGAAACCATCTCGGCGTGCGGCGGGCTGCATCGCTTCATCGGCTGGGAGCGGGCGCTCCTGACCGACTCCGGAGGCTTTCAGGTGTGGAGCCTCGGCGCGCTGCGGAAGATTACGGAGGCGGGCGTCGAGTTCCGCTCGCACGTTGACGGTCGCGCGTGCTTCCTCTCGCCCGAAGTCTCGATGGAGGCGCAGGCCGCGCTCGGCTCCGACATCGTGATGGCCTTCGACGAGTGCGCGCCGGGGAAGGCGACGCACGACGCGGCGCGCGCCTCTCTGGAACTGACGGCGCGTTGGGCGGCGCGCTCGCGCGCGAGGTTCGATGAGTTGCAGCGCGCGGGCGCGGACTTGGGCGTGACGCGCCGCGCCGAAGAGTCGGGCGTCGAGGGGCGGCAGGCGCTCTTCGGCATCGTGCAGGGCGCGACGCACCTCGACCTGCGACGCGAGAGTCTGGCGCGGACGATGGAGATCGGTTTCGACGGCTACGCCATCGGCGGCTTGAGCGTCGGCGAAGAGAAGTCTGTGATGTACGAGGTGGTCGAAGAGGTCGCGCCGCTCTTGCCCGCCGCGAGGCCGCGTTACCTGATGGGCGTGGGGACGCCGGAAGACCTCTTGGAGTGCGTGGCGCGCGGCGTGGACATGTTCGACTGTGTGTTGCCGACGCGCAACGGGCGGACGGGTCAGGCGTTCACTTCGCGCGGCAAGCTGAACGTCAAAAACGCCCGTTGGGCGACCGACACGCGCCCTCTGGACGAGGCGTGCGCGTGCGCCGTCTGCCGCCGCCACTCGCGCGCCTACCTCCGCCACCTGCACGTGACGGGCGAGATGCTGGCGGGCGTACTCCTCTCGCACCACAACCTTGCGTTCTTCCTTGACACCATGCGGCGCGTCAGGCAAGCTATCCGGTCTGGCGAATTCACACGATTTCGGCGGGAGTTCCTTGAGGGAATCAACTCCGGCGTCGAGTGAGCCACGTCCCACGTTCGGGCGCGCAGCATCTCAATCTCGAAGAATCCGTTTTCGGTTGAACCTGCGAAGGGCGTTTGCAGCGAAGGGACGCGTGCCCGGAGGCTTGAGCGCGACCGCGCGGGCTCGAATCGTGTGGCGCTCGCGGGCGTTCAGAATCTGACATTCTAAAGACTTAAAAACTGAACCTTACGATGATCAATCCGGCTTTCATCCTTCTCCAAACTCCGGCCCCGGCGGGCGGCGGCAGTGCCATCGGCTCCCTCTTGCAGTTCCTGCCGTTCATCCTGATTTTCGCCGTCTTCTACTTCCTGATTATCGTCCCGCAGCGCCGCCGCCAGAAGGCGCTCCAAGACATGATCGGGCAACTGAAGGCGGGCGACCGCGTTATCACGACGGGCGGCATCCTCGCCACGGTGACAGCCGTGCGCGAGACCTCCCTCATCGTGCGGAGCGCCGACAAGACGATGCTCGAAATCTCGCGCTCGGCGGTCGCCGGGTTGCAGGCCGAGGAAGAGAAGGGGGCGTAGGAGTTCGCGGTTTTGAGTCTTCGATTTTCAGTTCCGAGAATTTCAAGTTCCGGAGCGCGAAAGCCGAAAACTGAAAACCGTCCACCGAAAACTGAGTTATGAAAAAGAATCTTCTCCAACGCGTCATCATCATCGCCGTCGTGACGCTCGTCTCGCTCTGGATCGTGGTCGGGCCGCGACACCGCCCGGAGGCGAAGGACTTCACGTGGCAGGGCATCAACAATACGCTGCGCGAGAACATCCGCCTCGGCCTCGACCTCAAGGGCGGCTCGCACCTCGTCATGCAGGTGCAGGTGGCCGACTACCTCACGCTCATCACCGAGAACATCGTCTTCGGCGTCCAGAACGCGGCGCGCGAGCGGGGCTACAACGTCAAGGAGGTGCGCCCCGAAATCGGCGGCGGCAATTACCGCGTCGTGGTCGAAGTCGAGGACGCCTCGAAGATAGAAGAGATTCGCCGCGACCTGCCGGGCCGCGTCAACGACTTCGACCCGTCCGCGTGGGAGTCGAGCGTGAGCGGCAACCGCATCACGTGGGAGATGACGGGCCGCGCCAAGGAGTCGCTCAGCGAGCGCGCCGTGGAGGACGCGCTCCGCATCATTGACACGCGCGTCAACGCCATGGGCGTCGCCGAGCCGACCATCCAGCGACACAGCGCGCCGAGCGCGCACCAGATTCTCCTTCAGATGCCCGGCCTCGACGACCCCAACCGCGTCAAGAAGACGCTCGGCGACCAGTCGCGCCTTGAGTTGATGAAGGTCGTCAGCCCGCCGAACCCGTCGCCGATTCAGACCTACCCGACCGAGCAGGCGGCCATCCAGTCGCTCGGCGGGCAGGTTCCGACCAACCGCCGCGTGCTCCCCTACAACGAGCGCGAAGAGCCGACCGCCGCCGGGCAGCCGCCCGCGCCAGAGGGCAACGAGCCGAAGTCTTGGGTCGTCGTCGAGGCTCCGGCCATCATTGATGGGAGCGAACTGCGGAGCGCCGCCGCCGTGCCGCAGACGCCGGGGGTCGAAGACGCCTTCATCATTGACTTCTCGCTCAAGCCGACGGGCGCGCAGAAGTTCGGGACGTGGACGGCGGCGAACGTCGGGCAGTACATGGCCGTCGTCCTCGACAATCAGGTCAAGTCGGCCCCCTTCATCAAGTCGCAGATCACGGACTCAGGTCAAATCACGGGCACCTTTACGAAGGAGTCGGCGGAAGACCTCGCGCTCACGCTGCGTTCGGGCGCGCTCCCGGCCAAGCTCGTCTATCTCGAAGAGCGCACCGTCGGCCCCAGTCTCGGTCAGGACTCGATCCGCGCGGGCGTGACGGCCTCGGTCGTCGGGCTGCTGCTGGTCATCCTCTTCATGGTCTTCTACTACCGTGGGTCGGGCATCAACGCCGTCATCGCGCTGCTCCTGAACATGATCCTGACGCTCGCGGCGGTCGTCGTCTTCGACGCCGCGCTGACTTTGCCCGGCATCGCCGGCATCATCCTCTCCATCGGCATGGCCGTGGACTCGAACGTGCTCATCTTCGAGCGCATCCGCGAGGAACTGCGGACGGGCAAGACCGTCGCCTCGGCGGTCGAGCAGGGGTTCTCGCGCGCCTTCACGACGATCATTGACACGCACGTCACGACCATCGTCGCCGCGCTCTTCCTCTTCGTCTTCGGGACGACGCTGATTCGCGGCTTCGCCGTGACGCTCATCCTGAGCCTGCTAGCGAACCTGTTCTCGGCGGTCTATGTCTCGCGCACCATCTTCATCTGGCTCCTCGGTCGGAGAGGGCGTCGCGCCGAGACGCTCAGCATTTAACTGCGGTGATAAGTGATGGGTGATAGGCGATAAGAAAGTCGCCCATCTCATCACTTATCACCCGTCACTTATCACCGGTTTTCTTATGATTCGCTTTTTTGAAGAGATACACGTTGACTGGCTCAGCAAGCGACGAGTCCTCGTCGGGCTTTCGGTCATCATCATGCTCGCGGGGCTCGCGTCGGCCATCGGGCGACAGGCCATGCCGGGCGGAACCGACGCCTTCAATCTCGGCGTTGATTTCCGTGGCGGCACGCTCGTCACCGTGGACTTCAAGCAGCGGCCCTCGCCCGAAGAAATCCGCGCGGCGCTCGCCAAGTCGGAACTCGGCGACTCCATCATCCAGCCCGTGCTCGACAAGGACAGTCAGGTGCTCATCAAGCTCGCGCAGCAGGGCTCAGCCGAGCAGGCGCAGACGCAGGCACAGGTGGACATCGGGCAGACGAAGATCAGGGAAGCCCTCGCGGCCTTCGGCACGGGCGGGAAGCTCTCGGAAGGGGCCGCGTGGCAGATCGTCGGGACGGATGCCGTGGGCGCGGTCGCCGGGACGCAGTTGCGCAATCAGGCCATCACGGTGACGCTCTTGGCTCTGGCCGGTATCCTCCTCTACATCGCCTTCCGCTACGAGTGGACTTACGGCGCGGCGGCGGTCATCACCGTCTTCCATGACGTGCTCGTGACGCTCGGCTTCTTCTCCATCTTCCAGTGGGAGGTGAACCTGACGGTCGTCGCCGCGCTCCTGACGCTCGTCGGCTTCTCGGTCAACGACACCATCGTGACCTTCGACCGCGTCCGCGAGAACCTCCGGCTGCACCGCCGCCAGTCGCTCTACGACATCACGAACGAGGCCATCAACCAGACGCTCTCGCGCACCATCATCACTTCGGGACTCGTCTTCCTCTCGGTCGTCGCAATGGTCATCTTCGGCGGCGAGGTCTTGCGCCCCTTCTCGCTCGCCCTGCTCGTCGGCATCGTCTTCGGCACCTACTCGACCATCGCCATCTCGAACCCGATCATGGTCTGGTGGCAGCAGCGCCTAGACTCCGCGCGCGCGCAGGGCACGCCGTCCCGCACGGGCGGCGGCGGCGGTCGGACGCCCACGCCGCGACCCTCGGCGGGCGCGCGCAACGCGAAGGCCGGGGCCGCCGCGCGCTAACGCTTCGGGCCTCCGCTCGCGGGCGAGCAAATCGCCCTGCGGCGGAGGCTTTTTCGACGGCCCGCGCCCGCCCCTTCGAGGCTCATTTTTGCGCTTGACTTCGCGGCGGCTTGCGACATAGACTGAGCGCGTTGCTGGCCAATCGAATATTTTACAGACGCGCCCGTCTCGCCTCGTTGTGTGAGACGGACGTTTGAACGTGAGCGTTTGTTTCCTTGAGCGGCTGGCGGGCCGAATTCATTCCCTGTTTGGCAAGCGTAAGGATGTACAGCGGCGCGTTCGGCAGCGCTTGATTGACGCTCTGCCGCCCCCCACTCCCTAAAGGCGAAAAAGAGAATCGAGAAGGCGGGCGTTTTTGATTGAAAACGTTTTGGAATCACAACTCTTTTAACGAGTCCCTGTGATTTAATCCTTGAAATAACCCCTGATCCACCCGGCACCGGAAGAGGGAGGTTAAGCGACATGTTCGACACACTGGTCGAGTCCGGCTCGCACAAAGACGACTTTGCGCGCAAAGGCTCATTCTTTCTGGGGACGTTCGTGCTCTACGCCGTCCTGCTGTCCGCCGCCACCGTCGGCAGCATCTACTGGTACAACGCGTCAATCCCTGACCCCAGCCTGGAACTCCTGACGCTGGTCGCGCCCGTCCCGATGACGGCGCAGGCCGAGCCGCCCAAGCCCGACGAGGCACCGAAGCCCGCGGCGAGCAAAGAGCCGACGGTCGCGATGCGGCAGGAAATCTCCGTCATCGCCCCTGTGGTCAAGACCAACGAGGTCGCCAAGGAGACGACCAAAGAGGTCTCGCGCGCCAAGTCCATCGGCGTCGTGCAGGGCGACCGTGACGTTGGCGACGTGAATCAGGTGACCGCGACCGGCCCCATCGGCGTCATCGGAGGAGGCGGAGGAGGGGGAGGCACGGGCCCCGCGGCCCCGGTCGTCGCAAGCGACGAGCCGCCGCCGCCACCGCCCGCGCCCAAGCCCACGCCCCCGCCCAGACCGAGGGCTCCTGTTTCGGGCGGCGTCCTGAACGGCAAAGCCATCAGCAAGCCGCAGCCCGCCTACCCGGCAATCGCCCGCACGGCCCGCGCTTCGGGGCAGGTGACGGTGCAGATCACCGTGGACGAGTCGGGGCGCGTCATCTCGGCGAGCGCCGTGAGCGGCCACCCGCTGCTCCGGCAGGCCGCCGAAGGTGCGGCGCGGCAGGCGCGTTTCTCGCCGACGCTCCTTTCGGGGCAGCCGGTGAAGGTGACGGGCGTCATCACTTACAACTTCGTGCTCCAATAAACAGGGCGCGGGGCACGACCCGGCAAGAGCTGTCCCGTCCCGCCGACGGCGGGGGCGGCGCTCTTGTCGGGTCGCACGCGCCCCTCCGTCGAGCGCTCTCGCTATTTGCAGACAGAAAACCTTTGGAGGATTCGTACCGTGACCATTTTAACGAGCCTGCTCGGAAGCAAAGCATTTGGCTTCCTCGTTTTCCTTTTCCAGGAAGCCGCTCCGGCGTCTCCGGGAGATGACCTCGCCGGCCACTTCACCTTCACCGAGATGGTCAAGAACCTCGGGGCGGTGGCGCTCGTCGTGCTCATCATCCTCTTGATCATGTCCATGTACTCGATTGCGATCATGGTCGAGCGCTACCTGACCTACTCTTCGGCCAAGAAACAGTCGCGCGAGTTCGCGCCGCGCGTCGCGCAGGCGCTCAAGAACGACCGCATCGAAGAGGCCATCAACATCAGCGACAAGCACAAGAAGTCGCACCTCGCGATGGTGGTCAACGCGGGCCTTCAGGAGTTCAGAGCGCACGGCCAGTCGTCCGACATCTCCGGCGAGGAGATCGAGGCCAGTAAACGTGCCCTCCAGCGCGCCATCGCCATCAAGTCCGCCGAGTTCCGGCGCGGCCTCTCAGGGCTCGCGACGGTCGGCTCGACGGCTCCCTTCGTCGGCCTCTTCGGGACGGTGTTCGGCATCATCAACGCCTTCACCGGCATGAAGAGCGCCGAGAGCGCGGGCATCGGCGCGGTCGCGGGCGGCATCGCCGAGGCGCTCATTGCGACGGCCATCGGGCTCGGCGTGGCCGTCCCTGCCGTGTGGGCCTTCAATTACTTCACGGGCAAGGTTGACGGCTTCATCATCGAGATGGACAACTCGGCCTCCGAGCTGATTGACTACTTCCTGAAGAACCGGACGCGGCAGCTCAACTCGTAAGCGTCGCCGAAAAGTGACTCTAGTCCCGGCGGCCTTAACGGAGGGTCGTCGGGGCCGCGCGCGGCGCGACGTGCCGCGCCCGTCTCCGTGTAGTGAGGAGAGAAGGTTATGGGTATGTCAGGCGGAGGAGGCGGCGGTGGCCTCTCTTCGGATATCAACGTCACGCCGATGGTGGACATCATGCTGGTGATCCTCATCATCTTCATGGTCATCACGCCGTTCCTCCAGCAGGGCGTCTCGGTGACGCTGCCGCGCGACATGCGGAACCCGGAGGAAGACCCGGCCATCATCAAGGAGACCTCGGTGGTCGTGGCGATCACCGAGCAGGGCGACCTCTACATCGGGAAGAAGAGGATTGACAAGGAGTCGCTCAAGGCCGAGATTGACCAGAAGATGGCGACCAAGCAGGAGCAGGATCGCATCGTCTATATCCGTAGCGACATCGGCGTCAACTACGGGACGGTCGTGGAGACCATCAACATCATCCGCGACTCAGGCATTGACCAGATCGGCCTCGTCGCCGACAAGAAGAAGGGGCCGGGCGCGGCGGAAGGCGGCGACGCGGCTGCTCCCGCCGCTCCCGCCCCCGCGTCCTAAGCCAGTGGCCGAAGGCGCGCCGCCCGCCCGTCGGGGCTTCGGGCGGCGCGCAGATTCTTGGAGGTATCAACCGTTATGGGAATGAGTGGGGCCAGCTCGCAGAGAGCCGAGCCGAACATCAACGTCACGCCGTTCATTGACATCCTGCTGGTGCTCTTGATCATCTTCATGGTCATCACGCCGCTCAAGCCGACGCGCTTCAAGACGCTCGTCCCTGAACGCAGCGAAGAGATGAGCGCGGCGGCCAAGCAGAGCCCCCGCACGCTCATCGTCGGGATCAGCAAAGACCTCAAGGTCTCTCTGACGCGCGGCGCGAACCAGATTGCCGAGGCTTCGGTCAACGACCCCGGCCCGGTCGCCGCCCGCCTCGCCGCCGAGTTCAAGGAGCGCAAGGAGCAGCAGATTTGGAAGGAGGGCTTCGAGAGTCGCGCCGACCTCGGCCCCGACGACCGCATCGAGAAGACCGTCTTCGTCAAGGCCCCGCAGAACTTCAAGTACGGGGACGTGGTGAAGATCATCGACGCCATCAAGGGTGCCGGGGCGAGCCCCGTCGGCCTCCAGACCGAGGCGCTCGATCCCTAACCGACCGAACGGAAGCGCGCCGCCGCCGCCCCGATCCCCCGGACGCGGTGGCGGCTCGCGGTTTCCGGCCCCGAAAGTTTTCATCCCCTGTCGTGTCATCTTAAGCTTGGAGCCATCAAGTCAATGAAACTCTCTCGAATCAGCATCGTCGCCATGCTCTTCGTCGTGGCTTCGACCTCCGCCGGCTGCGGGGTGATTAACCGCATCCGCGCCAAGAACGCGCTCAACGAAGGCGCGCGCGCCTACAAGGAGGGCAAGTTCGCCGAGGCGGAGCAGAAGTTCAGGGAGGCTTACGAGTACGACCCCTCGCAGAAGAACGCGCCGCTCTTCATCGCGCGCTCCGTCCAGCAGCAGTACAAGCCCGGCGTGGACAACGCCGAGAACAAGGCCAAAGGTCAGGCGGCCATTGACGCCTATCAGGAGATTCTCAAGAACGATCCGGGGAACGAGGACGCCTACAACGCCATCGTCTTCATCTACCGCCAGATGCGCAACGAGGACAAGGAGCGCGAGCTGCTCATGCAGCGCGCCAACCTCCAGACCGCGCCGCCGGAGAAGCGCGCCGTCGCCTACACCATCCTCGCCAGCAAGCAGTGGCAGTGCGCCTACGACATCACCGAGCTGAAGGAGAACAAGGAGACCATCACGCAGCCCAACAAGGTGATTAT
>DASTQX010000476.1:0-2258 GCA_035761505.1 Pyrinomonadaceae bacterium | reverse complement strand
GCCCGGCTCGCCCGTGGCGCGCGCCGTCGCCAACCTCAAGCCCGTCGTCGAGGCCGAAGAGACCGCCGGGCCGCGCGAGGCCGCGCGACTCAAGCGCGCCGCAGAGTTGGCCGCCGTCGGGATGGAAGCGGAGGCGCACGCCGAATTAGATAAGGCGCTCGAAGCCGCGCCGACGAGCCCGCGCCTCAACCTCTCGAAAGCGAAGCTCCACCGCGCGCGCAACGACAACGTGCAAGCCTTCAACGTCCTGCGCCGCAGCTTCCCCGACTATTCGCAGATGGAGGTCGAGGAAATGACGCCCGAAGAGTGGGACGTTTTCTACCCGCTCGCTTACTGGGAGATCATCGTTCAGGAGTCGCGCGCCAAGAGCCTCGACCCCTACACCGTCGCCGGGCTCATCCGTCAGGAGTCGGTCTTCAACCCGCGCGCCGCCTCGCACGCCGACGCCTACGGCCTGATGCAACTGCTCGTGCCGACGGCGCGCATGACGGCGAAACGCTACGGCGTCGGCTCCGACATCAACGTCGAGGCGCTCTTCCAGCCGCGCCTCAACATCCAGCTCGGCACGTCTTACTTCAAAGACCAGTTGGACAGGTTCGGGCGCATCGAGTACGTCGCCGCCGCCTACAACGCCGGGCCGGGCCGCGCCGCCGCGTGGCGGACGAGCCTCCCGCTTCAGATGGACGAGTGGGCCGAGGCCATCCCTTTCCGCGAGACGCGCGGCTACGTGCAGGGCGTCGTCCGCAACCTTCTCCAGTACCGCCGCCTCTACGACGAGCAGGGGCGCTTCCGCCCCGAAGTCGGCTCGCGCGCCGTCCGGCCTTCAATCGAAGCGGCGACGCCCGCGCCGTCGCCCGCCGCCAACGCGCGCCCGCGCCGCGTTTCGAGTAACGAGGAAGAATGAGAGTGAGCTTGAAAGTGAAGTTACAGAAGCCCGAAGGCCGCGCGCGCGTTTTGGTGAGAGTGCTTGTCTCCGCACTCCCTCTGCTGCTCTGCCTGCTCGCGCTCGGCGGGCACGAGTCGTCGGCGCAGAAGAAAGGGAAGGGCGGCGCTCCCGCTTCGTCGAAGACGGCGACGAAGAGTGCCGCGCGCTCCATCAACGTCAAGACGCAGCCCGGCGCAAGCGTCTGGCTGGACGAAGTGCGGCGCGGCGCGGCTGATGCCTCCGGTCAACTCCAACTCTCCAACGTCTCGGCGGGCCGACACACTCTGCGCGTCCGCGCCAAAGGTTTTCAGGAGCGCACGCTCGCCGTCCTGCCTGCGCAGAGAGGCACGCTCGAAGTCCGGCTCGTCCCCACGAACGACGAAGCCGAGCTACTCTTCCAGCAAGCCGAAGAGTCGCGCGAGAAGGCCGGAGGCGCGTCACAGTCCGTCGAGCTTTACCGCCGCGCGCTCGCCCTGCGCTCTCGTTTCCCCGCCGCGCGCGTCGGGCTCGCCCGCGCCCTGTTGGCGACCGAAGACCACGACGGCGCGCTCGACGAGATTGCCGCCGCGCGCCGCCTCCGCCCCTCTTACCCCGAAGCCTCGGCGGTCGAGGGGCGCATCCTGAAAAGCTTAGGCGACCCGGACGCCGCGCTCGACTCCTACCGCCGCGCCATCCGCGAGGGGCGAGGCTTCCAGCCCGAAGCCCACACGGGCATGGGGCTCGTCTTTGAAGAGCAGGGCCAGCACGCGGAGGCCGTCGAAGCCTTCCGCAAAGCCATCTCGCAACTCTCCGACACCGAGCCCGTCCTCTACGAACTGCTCGGCAGGAATTACGAGAGGCTTGAAAACTGGAAGGAAGCCGCCCGCGCCTACGAAAAATACCTCCAACTCGCCCCCGAAGGCAGCCACGCCAGCGCCATCCGCTCCATCATCGAACAACTCCAACGCCAAGCCGCCGAGCAGGAGCAGACCTCGCCCGACGAGTAGTCTCTCAACGCCCGTCGCTACGCCCTTCTCCCGCCTGAGCATCACGTGCTCAGGCGGGAGAACTCTTTACGCGGGCGCGGTAATTGAATTACACCGTCTCGTAATTGAATTACAGCACGTCGTAATTCAATTACGCCGTCTCGTAATTCAATTACGGCATGTCATAATTCAATTACAACGCACCGTAATTCAATTACAACGGGTCGTAATTCAATTACAACGTGTCGTAATTCGATTACAACGCACCGTAATTCAATTACAGCGCATCGTAATTCAATTGCGGCACGACGTAATTCAATTACAACGCACCGTAATTCAATTACCGCGTCCTGTAATTGAATTACCGC